>NZ_JABUCO010000002.1:0-415394 GCF_019835205.1 Rhodococcus sp. BP-261
GGTAACTGCGGGGGGGTGGGCAGTCGCCGGGAGGTGTGGGTGTTCCGCCTGCGGGCGGGTAGTTCTGCGGGGGCGGCGGGTAACCGCGTCCCGGCTCGTTCTTGCCGAGGTCGGGGCGTTCCGGATCGGGGCTGCTGCCGTACTGCGGTCCGTCGGGTGGGTTCTCGCTCACGGTCATCACTCCTCGTAGGGGGACTCGAACAGATTGTGACCGACTGCGTCGCGTCGGGCACTGCGAGTTGTCGGATCGAAACATTGGAATGGGAAGAGAAGTGGGCCCGTCGCCTGGAGGCGACGAGCCCACTCGCGTTGCTTTCCGGGGGATCAGCCGACCTTGACGACCTGCGTTCCACCAGCGAGTTCGTCGTGCTTGCCCTGCTTGGTGGGGCTGGAGTTGATGGTGACCGCGATGACGATGTACGCGATGAACACCAACAGTCCGCCCAGAAGCGGAACGATGTTCAGAAGCAGGAAGGCGTTCCGCTTCGCTGCCTCTGCCTGCGTCGGGTTGCCCCCCGCAGCGCCGAGGGTCCGCAGACCGAGGATCTGCTTGCCGAAGGTCTGACCGCGGCTGGACTCGAGGAACGTGAAGTATGCGAAACCGAGAAGCGCACTGACGAGTCCGAGGATGAACTGCCCGACGAAGCCGTCCCCGGCGATGAAGTACGCGATCAGAGCGATGATGCCGATGATGATTCCGTCGATGAAGCGAGCGGCGAAACGCAGTCCCAGGCTGCCGGGTTGCCCGCCGTTCGGAAGCTGCGAGCCCGACCCGTAGCCGTAGTTGCCGGTCGCCGGAGGTGGCGGGTAGTTGCCGGGCGGGGGGTAGTTACCGGGAGGCGGGTAGTTTCCCGGAGGAGGGTAGTTGCCCGCTGGACTCTGCGGGTACTGCGGCTGGTTGGGGTCCGGACTGCCGCCGTACTGCGGTCCATTGGGTGGATTCTCGCTCACTGACATTCCCCTCGGCTGGAGTATTTATAGTTGCGTACCAATTCTTTACACATGCGCTGGTGAGCGAACCGCATTCCCGAGGGTGTGTCAAGCAGTACACGAGGTCGAGGAGAACGGGCATTTTCGGACCTGTCGATTCTCGACAGGCGAGTGGGCCTGGCCCGAACTATGGTTGTGCATTCGCACCCATTCCGGGACAGGTGAGGGGCTCGCCATGGGCATCAAGGTCGCACTGGAACATCGGACGAGCTATTCGTTCGACCGCATGGTGCGGGTATATCCGCACGAGATCCGTCTGCGTCCGGCGCCGCATTCGCGGACGCCGATCGAGGCATACTCGCTGACTATCGAACCCGCCGAGCATTTCGTCAACTGGCAGCAGGATGTCTTCGGGAATTTCCTTGCGCGCGTTGTCTTTCCCGAACGCACCGATCGCATGTCCGTCACCGTCGGACTCGTCGCCGACATGGCGGTGATCAATCCTCTCGACTTCTTCGTCGAGGACTGGGCGGAACACTTCGGTTTCGAGTACGAGGAACGCGACCTTCCGGATCTGGAGCCGTACCTGCGGGCCGTCGACGAAGAGGAGCCGGGATCGGGGCCGGGGTCGGTCGTCACCGCGTGGGTGGAGAAGCTCGACGCTGCTGTGCGAGAACGTGGTTCGACGATGCGGACGATCGACTTCCTGGTCATGGCGAACAGAGCCGTCCTCGGTGACGTCGAGTACTCGGTCCGCATGGAACCCGGTGTGCAGACGCCCGATCACACGTTGACCTCCGGGGTCGGCTCGTGCCGCGACTCGGCCTGGCTGCTGGTGTCGGTCCTTCGACAGATGGGCCTGGCCGCGAGGTTCGTCTCCGGCTATCTCGTGCAATTGGCGTCGGACGTGAGATCGCTGGACGGCCCGTCGGGTCCCGCTGCCGACTTCACCGATCTGCACGCATGGACCGAGGTCTACCTGCCCGGTGCGGGCTGGGTCGGCCTGGATCCGACGTCGGGGTTGTTCGCCGGCGAAGGTCACATTCCACTGTCCGCGACGCCCCATCCCTCCACGGCCGCAGCCATTTCCGGCGCCACCGGCAAATGCGAGGCCGAACTCGACTTCTCGAACACCGTCGTGCGCGTCCACGAGGATCCCCGCACGACGTTGCCGTACACCGCCGAGCAATGGACGGCCGTTCGCGCGGCCGCAGCGGTCCTCGACGAACGGATGTCCGAGCAGGACATCCGCCTCACGGTGGGGGGCGAGCCGACGTTCGTCGCGATCGAGAATCAGGAGGCACCGGAATGGAACACGACGGCCGACGGCCCGCACAAACGTCGGCTCGCGAGCGACCTCGCCGAACGGTTGCGCACCATCTACGCTCCGGACGGGCTCGTGCAACGCAGCCAGGGCAAGTGGTATCCGGGAGAGCCGTTGCCGCGCTGGCAGATCGGGCTCTTCTGGCGTACCGACGGCGAATCCTTGTGGCGGAACTCCGATCTCGTCGCCGACCCCTGGCCGCCCGACGACCGTAGGCCCGCCCCTGTCGATCCGGCGACGTCACGTGCCCTCGTGGAGAAGCTCGTCGAGGCACTGGGTCTGCCCGAGACTCAGGCCCGCCCGGCCTACGAGGATCCGCTCGTGCGACTTCTGGATCTGGTTCGGCAACCGTACGGAGACCCGCCGCACGACGACGACATCGAGCCGGGTGCCGATTCGGCGGAGACGCGGGCGGCACTGTTGCGCCGACTCGAATCCAGCACCGACGAGCCCGCTGCGTTCGTGCTTCCGATCAGCAGGAGCGCCGACGGCGCCGGCTGGCAGAGCGCCGACTGGACGCTGCGCCGGGGCAGACTGGTTCTGCTCGAGGGCGATTCACCCGCCGGTCTTCGACTGCCGTTGAACGCGATCACGTGGGCGGGCCGACCGCCCGAGAATCCGGACGATCCGACTGCCCCGAAAGATCCACTGCAGCAACGGACACAACGTCCGCCCAGGCAGGTCGACCCGGCCGAAGCGCGCTACGCGCGGCTCGTCGAGACGAACGAGGCTGCGCGCGGTCGCGTCGGGGGCTCGGATGTGACGGCCCTCGTCGCGGAAGTCCGCGACGGAACACTGTACGTGTTCATGCCACCGACCAACCGGCTCGACGACTTCGTCGAGTTGGTCACGCTCGTCGAGAACGCAGCCGCTGCACTCGACACGCCGGTCGTGGTCGAGGGGTACGGTCCGCCGTCGGACCCACGGATCCAGACACTCACCGTGACGCCGGATCCAGGCGTCATCGAGGTCAACGTGCAGCCGACGTCGTCGTGGGGCGAACAGGACGATCTGATGCAGACGCTGTACGAGCAGGCGCGGCAGTCACGTCCGAGCACGGAAGGGTTCGACAACGACGGCACCACCCGCGGCACGGGCGGGGGCAACCACATCACTCTCGGTGGCACGACGCCGTCGGACTCGCCGATTCTGAGGCGACCCGACCTGCTCGTGTCGCTGCTGACGCACTGGCAGCGGCATCCGTCGTTGTCGTACCTGTTCACGGGCAGGTTCATCGGTACGACGTCGCAGGCGCCGCGCGTCGACGAGGGGCGCGAGGAGGCTCTCTACGAGCTCGAGGTGGCGTTCAGCGAGATCGGGCGGATGACGGATGCGGATCGAACCGCGTCACCGTGGGTGGTCGACCGCGCACTGAGACACCTGCTGACCGACATCACCGGCAACACTCACCGGGCCGAATTCTGCATCGACAAGCTGTACAGCCCGGACAGTACCCGGGGTCGGCTCGGTCTGCTCGAGCTGCGTGGATTCGAGATGCCGCCGCACCACCAGATGGCGATGGTGCAGTCGTTGCTGGTGCGGTCGTTGGTCAGCCGGTTCTGGGACGAACCGCTGAAGGCGCCCCTCGTCCGCCACGGCGCGAACCTGCACGGCCGCTACATGTTGCCGCACTTCGTGACCGCCGACATCGGACGCGTCGCCGAAGACCTGCGCGAGCACGGGATCGAATTCGACACCAGCTGGCTCGACCCGTTCACCGAGTTCCGATTTCCCAGGATCGGTACGACGGTCGTCGGCGACGCGGAACTCGAACTGCGCGGAGCCATCGAACCGTGGAACACGTTGGGCGAGGAGTCGACGTCGTCCGGCACCGCGCGGTACGTCGACTCCTCGGTCGAACGGATCCAGGTGCGTGTGGCAGGCGCCGACGACGGCCGCTACCTGGTCACCTGCAACGGCGTGCCCGTGCCACTGCTGCGCACCGATCGGAACGACGTCCAGGCTGCCGGTGTGCGCTACCGGGCGTGGCAGCCGCCGAGCGCGTTGCACCCGACCATCGAGGTACAGAGTCCGCTGCACTTCGACGTCGTCGAGAGACAGACCGGGCGTGCTGTCGGTGGGTGCACCTACCATGTCGTCCACCCGGGAGGCCGGTCGTACGACGGGCCTCCGGTCAACGCCGTCGAGGCGGAATCGCGACGTAACGGTCGGTTCGAGGAGGGCGGATTCGCCGCGGGGAAGGTGAACGTAGCAAGATTGGTCGAAATGCAAGCGCGACAGTCGATCGACGTCACCGCCCCGGGAATGCTCGATCTCCGGCGCACGGGTGTCCTGTTCTGACCGCGGTGCCCACCGGTGACCGGCGGCGTCGACTCGTCCCACGAAAGGAATGACGACTCGATGGTGCCCGTCGATACGGTCGACCCCGCGTCCGGGTCGGTCGACGGCAGCCCCGGCTCGCCTTCGGTCTCCGACCGCTTGGTGTCGCAGTATCACGCACGCCGCAGTACGTTGCGCGGCGCGGACACCCGCTACGACGAATTTCTCGCGCCCGACGGATGCGTCCGGCCGCAGTGGAATCGGCTCGTCCGGGGCATCGATGCCGCGGGGCCAGGTGGGGAGCGCGCTCTGCAGTCACGTGTGCGCCGCCTCGTCGACGACCACGGCATCACGTACAACCCGATTCCGGCCGACGGCGTCGAACGGGTCGCGTCCCCCGTGCGCTGGCGACTGGACAGCGTTCCGCTCGTCCTCTCCGCCGACGACTGGACAGGCCTGGAAGCAGGCCTGATTCAACGATCTCGACTGTTCGACGCTCTGCTCACCGATCTGTACGGCGCGATGGACACGGTTCGAAGGGCGCTCGTCCCGCCCGAACTGGTCTACGGCGACCCCGGCTACATCAGAGCCGCGCACGGCATCACCGTGCCCGGCCCGCATCAGTTGTTCATCCACGCCGCCGACGTCGGTCGGTCGTCGGACGGACGGTTCCGTGTCGTCGCCGATCGCACGCAGGCGCCGTCGGGGATCGGCTACGCGCTCGCCGATCGCCGGGTGATGTCGCGTGCCGCACCGGAATTGTTCGCCGGCACCAATCCTCGGCCGTTGTCGACGTTCGCCCGGGCGATGCGGTCGGCGTTGATCGACGCGGCGCCCGCTGCGGCAGAAGATCCGGTCGTCGTCGTCCTCAGTCCGGGTTCGCAGTCCGAAACGGCGTTCGACCAGGCCTATCTGGCGACGATTCTCGGTTTTCCGCTCGTCGAGAACGCGGATCTCGTCGTTCGCGACGGGGCATTGTGGATGCGCTCGCTCGGCACGTTGCGTCGGGTCGACGTGGTGCTCAGACGCGTCGATGCCGCGTTCACCGATCCGCTCGACCTCCGACCGGATTCACGTCTCGGCGTCGTCGGTCTCGTCGAAGTGTTGCGCCGCGGCGGAGTGACCGTCGTCAACACGCTCGGCAGCGGCATTCTGGAAAGCCCCGCGCTGTACCCGCTTCTCCCGTCGCTCAGCCGGGCGCTGCTGGACGAGGATCTGCTGCTCGAATCCACTCCGACGTACTGGGGTGGTGAACGCTCCGGCTTGTCTCACCTGACGTCGCACGTGCGGTCGCTGCTGTTCACATCGGTGACCACGCGCACGACCGTCCTCGGTCACGACCTGTCCGAAGCGGACGTCGACTCGCTTCTGCGGAAGGTGCGCGCCGAGCCGTGGAAGTGGGTCGGCCAGGACATTCCCGAGTTCGCCGTCGCCCCGTCGGGTTCGGCGTACGGCGGTCAGGTGGGCGCAGCCGAGGTGGGTCTCAGGCTGTTCAGCGTTGCGCAGCGGGTCGGTTACACGCCCATGGCAGGCGGTCTCGGCCGGGTGTTGGTCACCTCGCCGGTGGCAGAGCCACTCATCACGGTGGCCTCCAAAGACGTCTGGGTCAGGTCCGCCGAACGTGCCACTCCCGCCGACGCCGCGGCGCACACCCCGCCCTCGTCCGTCGAAGAGCTTCCGCACTACGCGGCAACCTCAGGCGACGTCGTCAGCTCGCCTCGTGTTCTCGGAGATCTGTTCTGGCTCGGTCGCTACAGCGAACGCGCCGAGGACATGACACGCCTTCTCATCGCAGTCCGCGAACGCTTGCAGGACTTCTCGTCGATGCCGTGGCTCGACGGGAGCGACAGCCTCCCGCTTCTGCTCGAAGCGGTGACGCGGGTGTCGGGAACGGCGCCGGGATTCTTCGACGAGAAGATCCGCGCCGACGCACAGTCCGAACTTCGGTCGCTGACGCTCGCCGTGGACCGACTCGGGTCGCTGGCGCAGTCGATCGACCGTGTACAGCAGGCAGCCCGGCGCGTGCGAGACCAGCTGTCGACCGACACGTGGGCGGTGCTGGCCCGGATCGCCACCGCGCTGGCCGAACTCGAAGCCTCGGAGGGCAACGGCGCGCAGTTGGCGGCGTCGCACACGTCGGTTCTGCGTGGCCTTCTGTCGCTCAGCGGACTCGCGTCGGAGTCGATGGTCCGTGACGCGGGCTGGTACCTGATGGATACCGGCAAGCGCATCGAGCGAGGCCTTCAACTGACGGCGCTTCTGTCGGCGACGTTGAGCCACGCGCTGCCTCCGACGACCGAGCAGGCAGTCATCGACTCGGTGTTGTCGGCTGCCGAGTCCTCGGTGATCTACCGGCGTCGCAATCGTGGGCCCGCGCGGCCGGCGGCCGTCGCACAGTTGCTGTTGTTCGACGAAGGTAATCCGCGGTCGTTGGTGTACCAGCTCGATCGGCTCAAGCACGATCTCGGCTCGCTTCCGGACGCGTCGGGCACCTCACGGCCGGAAGTCCTCGTCGAACAGATGGCCGTGCGGCTTCGGCGCGTCGACCCGGGCGACCTCGAGAGCGTCGACGCGTCCGGTGTGCGCACCGAGTTGGTCGAGCTGCTGGACGGCATTCACGCACAGCTCGAACAGCTTTCGGTTGTCGTGTTGGCGACGCACATGGTTCTGCCGGGCGGAACGCAGCCGCTGTGGGGTTCGAGTGCGCTGTGGGGTTCGAGAGCGCTGCGAGGTTCGACAGGCGAGGTCCGAGAGTGAGCAAGAGCTACCGCATCAGACACATCACCACCTATAAGTACTCCGATCGTGTGACGTCGTCGTACGGGCGGGGCTTCCTGGCGCCGCGAGACACCGAGGCCCAGCGGTGCGTCGAGAAATCGGTGACCGTCGAGCCTGCACCCTCGGATCAGTCGTTCGGCGTCGACGTCTACGGCAACGAAGACGTCTACTTTCATGTCACCACCGACCACGAGACCTTGGTGGTCACGGCGGATTCGCTCGTCGAGGTGTCGGAGCCGACCGGTGCCGACGATGCGCTCGGCACGACGTCGCCCTGGGAGACCGCGCGCCCGCAGTACCTCGGCGTCGACGGTGCCACCGCGGTCGAGTTCGTCCTCGACCTGGACGTTCCCGAGATCACCGACGAGGTTCGTGACTACGCCGCCGTGAGCTTCCCGCCGAACCGGTCGCTGCGTGACGCCGTCGTCGATCTGACGCACCGCATCTTCACCGACTTCACGTACGAGTCCGGTTCGACGACGGTGTCGACGACCGTCGCCGACGTGCTGGGGGCCAGGTCCGGGGTCTGTCAGGACTTCGCGCGGCTCGCGATCGCGTGCCTGCGCTCGAAAGGCCTGGCGGCACGGTACGTCTCGGGCTACCTCGCGACCGAACCGCCTCCCGGCAAGGAACGGATGGTCGGCGTCGACGCGACCCACGCCTGGGCCGCGGTGTGGACACCGGACGGAACATGGCTTGCGTTCGACCCGACCAACGATCAGCTCGTCGACGAGCGTTATGCGACCGTTGCGTGGGGTCGGGACTACGCCGACGTGCCGCCGCTGCGCGGAGTCATCTACACCGAGGCCGAGTCCAGCACAATTTCGGTATCGGTGGACGTGGCACCCGTGACCTGAGCTTTGTCGACCGTCGTGATGCAACTGCGACAGGACCTTTGTGCAGGTCGACCGGAAAGCGTCCGATTCGTTGTGTTGCGGAGGGCACAGTCGGTCGGTGCGACCGGGTACCTTGGTACCCGATGACCGCAACATTGGCAGACCCTGTCTCAGAGGTTGTAGCAGCTGCACAGCAGTTGCTCACCAAGCGCACCGGCGCACCCGTCACGCTCGTCGATGCCGTCGACCTCGGCGGCAGTGGGCAGGCTGTCGTTCTCCGTGTCCGGGTGGCCGAGAACCCATTTCAGCTTCCGCGCACCCTCGTGATCAAGCAGCTCCGTGAGACCGCCGCCGACGCCGACGTTCACGAGGGCAAGCAGACCACCGGCAGTCAGGCGGCGTTTCTCCGGGAGGCGGCGTCGTACCAGTTCGCGACGGCGCTCGCGACGGACAGCAGGCCAGGACCGGACCTGCTCGCCTACGACCTTCACGCCCGGCTGCTCGTGCTCAGCGACCTCGGGGACGCGAGCCCGATCACGACGCTGCTTCGGCATTCCGACACGGCGTCGGTGACCAACTCGCTCATGGCCATGGCGCAGGCGCTCGGACGCATGCACGCGGCAACCGTGGGTCGCGAGGAAGATTTCGCAGCACTGCTGCGGCGTGCCGGGCTGCCGCTGTCCGACGACGGTATCGCGGCTCAGATTCCCGACGCACTGGTTGCCGTTCCACGCATGCTTTCCGACGAACTCGATCTGGGGGAGACGCCGGAGTCGATTCTGCACCGTGTCGAGCGCAGCGGACGGCTGTTCGCGCACGGCGCGTTCCGCGCGTTCAGTCCGGCCGATCTGTGTCCCGACAACATCATCGTCAACGACGAAGGCGTCCGGTTCCTCGACTACGAGTGGGGTGGCTTCCGCGACGCGACTCTGGACATCACGTATGCGTTGGCGTCGTTCCCGGGTTGCCTGTGCCACTTCGATCTGTCCACCGAGCGTGCCCAGGCGATGATCGACGCATGGCGTGCCGAGGTCGTCGGCATCTGGCCGCACCTCGCCGACGATCACGTGCTCGCGTCCAAGATTCTCGACGCGCAGCTCATCTGGGTGTGGCTGTCGACCTACTGGTTCCTGCCGAACGATCATGCACGCATCGCTGCTGCTCGCGAACATCATCTGTCGGTGCCGCGCTCGGCGGCCCTGCTGGCTCGGTGGAGCGTGCTCGCCGATCAGGCAGAGCGGACGGGGGCGTCCGATGTCGCCGAGTTCGCCCACCGCGTCGTCACCGCGCTGCGCGCCAAATGGGACCGGTGATCGGCAGCTCGGCCGTCGTATAGCGTTTTCGACGTGAGTACAGGTTTCGGTGCGGGCTTCGACGACGACGCCGAAGAGAACGGTCTGTTCGAGGCCCCGCAGGCGGAGGACGAGGACATCGCACCCGACGTGACGTCCCCGTCGCCCGCCTCTCGCCCGTATGTCAGGCCCGACGCGCCACTCGCGGTTCGAATGCGCCCGACGACGCTCGACGAGGTGGTCGGGCAATCGCATCTGCTCGCGCCCGGTGCTCCGCTGCGCAGGCTCGTCGACGGCTCGGGCGCGTCGTCGGTCATGCTGTACGGCCCGCCCGGGACCGGCAAGACGACCCTGGCGTCGCTGATCTCGGGTGCGACCGGCCGCAAATTCGAGGCGTTGTCCGCGTTGTCGGCCGGAGTCAAGGAAGTGCGCGGCGTCATCGACCTGGCCCGTCGCAGGTTGACCGCAGGCGAACAGACCGTGCTGTTCATCGACGAGGTACATCGATTCTCCAAGACCCAGCAGGATGCGCTGCTCGCGGCCGTCGAGAACCGGATCGTGCTGCTGGTCGCCGCAACCACGGAGAACCCGTCGTTCTCCGTGGTGTCTCCCTTGCTGTCGCGCTCGCTCGTGCTGCAGTTGCAGCCGCTGAGCAGCGACGACATCGAACTGCTGCTCACCAGGGCCGCGAACGATCCGCGTGGTCTGGACGGCGCCGTGACCATCGACGAGGACGCCATGGCTCACCTGGTGCGGTTGGCGGCCGGTGATGCGCGACGCGCACTGACGGCGCTGGAAGCGGCAGCCGGCGCCGCATCCGGACCGGTGTTGGACCTGAAGACCGTCGAGGCAAGCGTCGACAAGGCCGCGGTGCGCTACGACCGCGACGGTGACCAGCACTACGACGTGATCAGCGCGTTCATCAAGTCCATCCGCGGATCGGACGTCGACGCGGCGCTGCACTACCTGGCTCGGATGATCACCGCGGGGGAAGACCCTCGGTTCATCGCGCGGCGCCTCGTGGTGCATGCGAGCGAGGACGTCGGTATGGCGGATCCGACGGCACTGCAGACGGCGACGGCAGCCGCGACGGCCGTGCAGCTGATCGGAATGCCCGAGGCACGGCTGGCGCTGGCGCAGGCCACCATCCACCTCGCGACGGCGCCGAAGTCCGGTGCCGTGATCGCCGCGCTCGGTGCCGCGATGGCCGACGTCGCCGCAGGCAAGTCCGGATCCGTGCCTGCGCACCTGCGGGACGGTCACTACAAGGGCGCGCAGGCTCTCGGCAACGCCGTCGGATACAAGTACCCGCACAGCGATCCCGGCGGTGTGCTGAGGCAGCAGTATCCACCCGACGAATTGGTCGGCGTCGACTACTACGAGCCCACCGATCACGGCGTCGAACGGGAGATCGGCACGCGCGTCGGGAAGCTCCGGCGTATCGTTCGAGGACGTTAGCGGCGGACCGCGGCGGGGCCTGCGCCTGTGCCGAGTCCGGCGCGTTAACCTGTGTACGTGCAAACCCATGACATTCGCAGGCGTTTCCTCGACCACTTCGTGAAGGCCGGGCACACCGAAGTGCCCAGTGCCTCGTTGGTGCTCGACGACCCCAACCTGCTGTTCGTCAATGCGGGCATGGTGCAGTTCAAGCCGTACTTCCTCGGCCAGCAGACCCCGCCCTTCCCGACCGCGACGAGCGTTCAGAAGTGCGTGCGGACCGGCGACATCGAGAACGTCGGCGTCACGACCCGGCACAACACCTTCTTCCAGATGGCGGGCAACTTCAGCTTCGGCGATTACTTCAAGGAGGGCGCGATCACGCTCGCCTGGGAGCTGATCACGAAGCCCCAGTCCGAAGGCGGTTACGGTTTCGATCCGGAACGGATCTGGGTCACCGCGTACGACCAGGATCCCGAAGCTGCCGAGATCTGGCGACGCGTCGCGGGAATGCCCGACGAGCGGATCCAGTTCCGTGACGGCGCGGACAACTACTGGGACATGGGCGTGCCAGGACCGGGCGGACCGTGCTCGGAGATCTACTACGACCGTGGACCCGAGTACGGCAAGGAGGGCGGGCCCGTCGTCGACGAGGACCGCTACATCGAGATCTGGAATCTCGTCTTCATGCAGGACGTTCGCGGTGACCTGAGTCCGAAGAAGGGCCACCCGCCCGTCGGCGTGCTGCCGAAGAAGAACATCGACACGGGCATGGGTGTCGAGCGTGTCGCGTTCCTGCTGCAGGGTGTCGACAACGTGTACGAGACGGACCTGGTTCGTCCCGTCATCACGAAGGCCGAGTCGCTGTCCGGTCGCACGTACGGCACCGACCACCAGGCGGACGTCCGGTTCCGCGTCATCGCCGATCATGCTCGTACCGCCGTGATGCTGATCGCGGACGGCGTCAACCCCGGTAACGAGGGCCGCGGGTACGTGTTGCGCCGACTGCTGCGTCGCATCATCCGGTCTGCTCGACTTCTCGGGGCCGACAAGCCGAGCATGGCGGAGTTCGTCACCGTCGTGCGGGACACGATGGCCGAGTCGTACCCGGAACTGGTCACCGATTTCGATCGCATCCTCACCGTTGCCGTCGGCGAGGAGACCGCCTTCCTGAAGACGCTCTCGTCCGGTTCGAAGCTGTTCGACACCGCCGCCGAGTCGGTCAAGGCTGCGGGCAAGACGACGATCGGCGGCGCCGAAGCGTTCGCGCTGCACGACACGTACGGATTCCCGATCGACCTGACGCTGGAAATGGCGTCGGAGGCCGGTCTTCAGGTCGACGAAGAGGGCTTCCGGTCGCTGATGGCCGAGCAACGTCGTCGCGCCAAGGAGGACGCGCAGTCGCGCAAGCATGCGCACACCGACCTGTCCGTCTACAAGGACTTCGTCGACACCGCAGCGACCGAATTCACCGGTTTCGACGAATTATCCTCCGAGGCAACGGTTCTCGCGCTCATCTCCGGCGGCGTCCGTGTTCCGACGGCTACTGCGGGTGAATCCGTCGAGGTCATTCTCGACCGCAGCCCGCTGTACGCGGAGTCCGGCGGTCAGATCGCCGACATCGGTTCGATCAGCGCGCCCGGCTTGTCGGTCAAGGTGAACGACGTGCAGAAGATCGCCAAGAAGGTCTGGACGCACAAGGTGACCGTCGAGACCGGGCAGATCACCGAGGGTGACGTCGTCCGCGTCGACGTCGATCCCGCATGGCGCAAGGGCGCGACGCAGGGTCACTCGGGAACGCACATGGTGCACGCCGCGCTCCGACAGGTGTTGGGCCCCAACGCTACTCAGGCGGGCTCGCTCAACAAGCCGGGTTACCTGCGATTCGACTTCTCGTGGCAGGGCGCCCTGTCCGAGGCGCAGCGCAACGACATCGAGGCCGTCGCGAACGACGCGATCGGCGCGGACTTCGCCGTCAACACGATGGTCACCGATCTCGACAGTGCCAAGGCGATGGGCGCGATGGCGCTGTTCGGCGAGAACTACGGCAACGAGGTTCGCGTCGTCGAGATCGGCGGGCCGTTCTCGATGGAGCTGTGCGGTGGTACCCACGTCGGCCACTCGTCGCAGATCGGACCGGTCACGCTGCTCGGTGAGTCGTCCGTGGGTTCCGGCGTGCGCCGAGTCGAGGCGTTCGTCGGTCTCGACTCCTACCGCTACCTTGCGAAGGAGCGCGCGCTGCTCGCCGGAGTCGCGTCGTCGCTGAAGGTGCCGACCGACGAAGTGCCTGCCCGTATCGAGACGCTCGTCGATCGCCTTCGGGTCGCGGAGAAGGAACTCGAAGCGGTGAAGGCTGCGTCGGTTCTGGCCTCGGCAGGGACGCTGGCCGACTCGGCCGAGCGCATCGGGTCGGTCCGCGCTGTCGTCGCGCAGGCTCCCGACGGGGTCGGCGGCAACGACCTGCGCACTCTCGCCGCCGACGTGCGCGGACGTCTCGGGTCCGATCCCGCCGTCGTCGTGCTGTTCGGCACCGTCGACGGCAAGGTCCCGTTCGTCGTGAACGCCAACCAGGGCGCCCAGGACGCCGGAATCAAGGCCGGTGAACTCGTGTCGAGCTTCGGTCCCGCGATCGGTGGCCGCGGTGGTGGCAAGGGGGAGACCGCGCAGGGATCCGGCTCCAACCCGGACGGTATCGCGCAAGCTCTGTCGGGAGTGCGTGCTCGAATCTCGGAACTCGCTTCCTGATCGTGACGGATTCCGCCGGACAGGCCCGGCCGTCCCGTCGCGAACCCGACCGCCCCGGCGACGACGACCCGGGGCCCGGCCGACGCATAGCCATCGACGTCGGAAGCGTGCGCATCGGCGTCGCATCGAGTGATCCGGGTGGGGTGCTCGCGACGCCGGTGGAGACCGTCGCCCGATCCAAGATCAAAGGCCCCGACGCGCCCGATGTCGCTCGGGTGATCGAGATCGTCCGGGAGTACGAGGCCGTCGAGATCGTCGTCGGGCTGCCGCGCACTCTCCGGGGTGAGAGCGGTTCGGCGGTGAAAGCTGCAGAGGGCTTCGCGCGTACATTGTCGCGACGTCTGCCCGGCGTGCCGGTACGCATGGCGGACGAAAGATTGACTACCGTGACTGCGGCGCGTGCACTTCGAGAAAGCGGAGTCCGTGCCAAGGCTCAGCGTTCGGTGATCGACCAGGCTGCGGCCGTCGCGATCCTGCAGGGGTGGCTCGACGAGCGCTCCGGCCGCCTGAACGCGGCACGCACCAGCACCACCAGTTCCGAAGACACAGGTCCGACTCCGGAGGCCGGCGAGTGAACAACTACAGGTACGAGGACGAGGTCCACACCGATCCGATCGGCTATCGAACGGACGAAGGCAGCGAGTTCCATCGTGCCGTGAACGCTCCGGGCCCCCGCGAGGTCGGCCGCAGTCGCGCCCAGCGCCGGCAGGACCTCGAGGCCGAGCGCCGCAAGCGCCGAGGACGGACCGTCGGGTTGGCGTTGGGATTGATCGTCGTCCTGGCCGTAGCCGGAGTGGGGTACTTCGTATTCGATCGTTTCACCGGAGGACCAGGCGGTCCCGAGGATTTCGCGTCGGGAACCGCCGGGCCGTCCGTCGTCGTACGGGTGCATCCCGGTGACACCGCAGAGCAGATCGGCGCCGACGCCGTCGACAAGGGTGTCGTCGCCAGCACCGGTGCGTTCATGAGCGCTGCCGTGCAGAATTCGTCGATCTCCGCGGTGCAGCCGGGCTACTACCTGCTGCCCAGTCATGTTCCGGCGTCCGAGGCCGTCACCGCGCTCGTCGACCCCGCTGCTCGCGTCGGCAGCGTCGTCATCTCCGAGGGCCGTCAGCTGCACGATTCCAGCGACGTGAACACCGAGGCGGTCAAGAAGGGCATCTACACGCTGCTGTCGGAGGCGAGCTGCATCGACACCACCGGCAGCGGCACCCCGACCTGCATCTCGTACGAGGACTTCAACGCCGCAGGCGCGGCCGAGGACTCGTCGACCCTCGGGGTTCCGGACTGGGCTGCGGAACGAGTGAGCACGGTTCCCGACCGTGACCGTCAGCTCGAAGGCCTCATCTCGGCCGGCAGCTGGGACTTCGATCCCACCGCGTCGCCCACCGACATCCTGGCGCAGCTCGTGTCCGAGAGCGCCGAGACCTACGAGAGCACCGGCATTCTGACCGCGGGAGCCAACTCGGGCCTCGATCCGTATCAGACGCTGGTGGCCGCGTCGCTCGTCGAACGGGAATCGCTTCCCCAGGACTTCAGCAAGGTCGCGCGCGTCATCATCAACCGTCTCGCAGAACCGCAGAAGCTCGAATTCGATTCGACGGTCAACTACGCGCTCGACACCACCGAGGTCGCGACGACCGACCTCGACCGAGCCACCGTGACGCCGTGGAACACGTACGCGATGGAGGGTCTGCCTGCCACACCGATCGCGTCGCCCAGTGTCGGGGCGGTCGAGGCAGTCGAGGCGCCCGCCGACGGCGACTGGCTGTACTTCGTGACCATCAACACCGCTGGGGAGACGCTGTTCACCCGGAGCTACGACGAGCATCTGGCGAACATCGGCAAGGTCGAGGACGGCTTCCTCGAGAGCGGACGCTGATCGATGCGCGCTGCGGTACTCGGCAGTCCCATCGAGCACTCGAAGTCGCCTCTTCTGCACCTGGCGGCCTATCGCGCGCTCGGGCTGGACGACTGGACGTACGAGCGAATCCTGTGCACGGGCGAACAGCTGCCCGATCTGGTGTCCGGTCTCGATTCGGACTGGGTCGGACTGTCGGTGACGATGCCGGGCAAAGTCGCAGCGCTGAATGTCGCCGACGAGCGCACCGACCGCGCGGTGTTGGCCGGATCGGCCAACACGCTCGTGCGGACGGCGACGGGGTGGCGCGCGGACTGCACCGACGTCGACGGCGTCGCAGGTGCCCTCATCGAGGCGGGGATCGTCGACCTGACGGGTCGCTCGGTTCTCGTCGTCGGAGCAGGCGGAACCTCGCGTCCTGCCATCGTCGCTCTCGCCGGGCTCGGGGCGGTATCGGTCACCGTCGTGGCGCGATCGGCCGAGCGTGCGCAGGACACCCTCGCGTGCGCGAAGGCAACGGGGATGGCCGCGGACTTCGTGACCATCACGGACCCGAACCTCGCCGGTGTGGCCGCACGCGCCGCAGTGGCCGTCAGTACGGTGCCTGCGGTCGGCGTCGAACCCGTCGCTGCGGCCGTCGCGCATGCTCCGGTCGTCCTCGACGCCATCTACGACCCGTGGCCGACGCCGTTGGCCACGGCCGTCGAGACCGCGGGTGGCACCGTGATCTCGGGTGTGCAGATGCTGCTGAATCAGGCGTACGGCCAGGTCGAGCAGTTCACCGGCAAGCCCGCGCCCAGAGCCGCCATGCGCGCCGCGATCTGAGAAGATTCCACAGGTTCTCTTCGCTCACAGGGCAGATCGCGACCAGGGCATTCCGCGTGAGGGCCGACGCGAGGCACGCGAGCATGCGTGTGTGTACTTTCAAACCCTTCCTGTCGAACTCGGGTCCGCTTCCGCTGCAACGGCCGCCGGATGGCTCGACGGCGGACCCCTGGTCATCGTGTTCGTCTCGTGGTGCGTGTGCCTGTCCTGCATCGACCTGATGTCACGGCGGTTGCCGAATTCGCTGACCGGGACAGGAGCTGCCGCGATCGCCGTGTATTCGGGCGTCGTGGGGGCCGTTCCCGCGATGCTGGCGGGTGCCGTCGCACTGTTCGGTTGCTACCTGGCCGTCCATCTCGCGGCGCCGCGCGCATTGGGCGCGGGCGACGTCAAGTTGGCGTGGTCGCTGGGCGGTGTCACCGGTATGTCGGGTGTCGACGCGTGGGCGGTGGCCGCGGTTGCTGCACCGCTGCTCACCGGCCTGTGCGGGCTTGCGCTGTCGGCTGCCGGCCGCTCACGGACTCCGGTGCCACACGGCCCGGCGATGTGCGCGGCCACCCTGCTGGCACTCGCGGCGTGACGGACGTGGAAGGATAGCTGCGTGCTGCGCTGGATTACTGCTGGAGAATCTCACGGTCCCGCTCTCGTGTCCATCCTCGAAGGAATGGTCGCGGGTGTCGAGGTGACCTCGGACGACATCGCTGCTCAGTTGGCGCGTCGACGACTCGGATACGGGCGTGGTGCCCGCATGAAGTTCGAGGCCGACAAGGTCACCATCACGGGCGGCGTCCGGCACGGCCTGACCCTCGGTGGTCCCATCGCGATCGAGGTCGGAAACACCGAGTGGCCCAAGTGGGAGCAGGTCATGTCGGCCGACCCGGTCGATCAGTCGGTGCTGTCCGACCTCGCCCGCAACAGTCCGCTGACCCGTCCCCGTCCCGGTCACGCCGATTACTCCGGCATGCTCAAGTACGGCTTCGACGACGCGCGCCCGGTGCTCGAACGTGCGAGCGCGCGCGAGACCGCAGCCCGCGTCGCGATCGGAACCGTCGCACGGCGATTCCTGAAGCAGGCGTTCGGCGTCGACGTCGTCTCACACGTCATCTCCATCGGCGCGTCGGAGCCGTACGTCGGCCCTGCGCCGTCCGGTGACGACTTGGACGCGATCGACGCCAGTCCCGTCCGCGCGTTCGACGCCGCGGCCGAGGCATCGATGATCGCCGAGATCGAGGCCGCCAAACGTGACGGTGACACCCTCGGCGGCGTCGTCGAGGTCGTCGTGCACGGTCTGCCCGTCGGACTCGGGTCGTTCGTGAGCGGCGAGCGCAGGCTCGACGCACGGCTCGCGGCCGCCCTCATGGGCATCCAGGCGATCAAGGGCGTCGAGGTGGGCGACGGTTTCGAGACCGCCCGCAGGCGTGGAAGCGCCGCGCACGACGAGATGAAGCCGGGCCCCGACGGAGTTCTGCGGTCGACCAACCGCGCAGGCGGCATCGAAGGTGGCATGACCAACGGCGAGGCGCTGCGGGTGCGCGCTGCGATGAAGCCGATCTCGACGGTTCCGCGCGCGCTCGCCACCGTCGACATGTCGACCGGTGACGAGGCCGTCGCGATCCACCAGCGGTCCGACGTCTGCGCGGTCCCTGCTGCCGGCGTCGTCGCCGAGACGATGGTTGCCCTCGTCGTCGCGCAGGCCGCGCTCGAGAAGTTCGGGGGAGACTCGCTCGCGGAGACGGCGAGCAACGTCGACCACTACGTGAAGGGCTCTGCCGCCCGGCCGCCGCGATGACTCCGTACGCGGTGTTGATCGGCCCGCCCGGTGCCGGCAAGTCGACCATCGGGCGTCGGGTCGCTCAGGCGCTCGAACTGGAACTGCTCGACACCGACGCCGCGATCGAACGGACGACCGGACGGACCATCGCGGACATCTTCGCCGAGGACGGCGAACCCGCGTTCCGCGTCATCGAGGAGCAGGTGGTCGCCGACGCCATCGCGACCCACAGCGGCATCGTGTCGTTGGGAGGGGGCTCGATCCTCTCCGAGCGCACACGCGCGCTGCTGGAGTCGCAGACCGTGGTCTATCTGGAGATCAGCGTTGCCGAGGGCTTGCGCCGCACGGGCGCCAACAATGCTCGACCGCTGCTGGCCGGCCCGGATCCGCGTACGAAGTACCAGAACCTGATGCGTACGAGGCGGCCGCTGTACCGTTCGGCAGCCACCATCCGGGTGCGCACCGACGGGCGCAGTCCGGCACGTGTCGTCACCCAGGTCGTCGCGAAACTGAGAGCGCATCACGAGCACGCGGGTGCCACGACACCGCCCGCACTGGGGCGACCCAACCGATTCGATGGAGGGTGAGAACAATGACCGAGCCCGTACGCGTCATGGTCGAGACCGCAGCGCCGTACCCGGTGATCATCGGCAGGGGACTGCTGGGTGATCTGGTCGGCGAACTGGCCGGGACGGCCACCGTCGCGATCTTTCACCAGCCGCCGCTCGCGGAGACTGCCGAAGCCGTTCGAGAAGCCTTGGCGGCCAAGGGAATCGATGCTCACCGCATCGAGATTCCGGATGCCGAGGACGGCAAGGAACTGGCGGTCGCCGGGTTCTGCTGGGAGGTGTTGGGCCGGATCGGTCTGACGCGCAGCGACGCCGTCGTCAGCCTCGGCGGCGGCGCGGCCACCGATCTCGCCGGTTTCGTCGCCGCGACGTGGATGCGCGGGGTCAAGATCGTGCACGTGCCGACGACGCTCCTGGCGATGGTCGACGCAGCGGTCGGCGGCAAGACGGGCATCAACACCGAGGCCGGCAAGAACCTCGTCGGCTCGTTCCACGAACCCGCAGCAGTCCTCGTCGACCTCGCGACGCTCGAAACCGTTCCGCGCAACGAGATCGTGGCCGGTCTGGCCGAGGTCATCAAGACCGGTTTCATCGCCGACCCGACCATCCTCGATCTGATCGAAGCCGATCCGGACGCCGCGCTCGACCCTCAGGGGACCGTTCTGCCGGAACTCATTCGTCGTTCCGTCGAGGTCAAGGCCCGCGTCGTCGCGGCCGACCTCAAGGAATCGAGTCTGCGCGAGATCCTGAACTACGGACACACGCTCGGCCATGCCATCGAACGCCGGGAGCGCTACCGCTGGCGTCACGGTGCTGCCGTCGCCGTCGGTCTCGTCTTCGCGGCCGAACTGGGTCGCCTGGCCGGCCGTCTCGACGACGCCACCGCCGACCGTCACCGCAGCATCCTCGAGGCGGTGGGGCTGCCGACGACGTACGACGCGGACGCGTTCGGTGATCTGTTGAAGGGCATGCAGACCGACAAGAAGAATCGCGCCGGAATGCTGCGGTTCGTCGTGCTCGACGGCCTTGCCAAGCCGGGACGACTGGAAGGACCGGACCCGAGCCTTCTCGTCGCGGCCTACTCGGCCATCGCACGGGACGACTCCGGCCCGTCCAGCACCGGAATTCTGCTCTAGCTGGTGCTCTTCTTCGAGCCCTGATCTTTCTGCAGGTCTGGACCGACGGCCGGGAACACTTCGGTGTCGGCCGAGTCGTCGGCCCACCGTGCTTGGTCGGCCGTCGACTGCGACGGCGCTGCCTGACCGGTAGCCGACTGACCCGAGGCGTTCGCGCCGACCGTGTGATGTTCGCGGCGGTGCTGCTCGCGCTCGGCGTCGGTCGCGGCGAGCTTCTTCTTCGCATCGCGCGAAGCGAGAAGGCGTCCGAGGAACACGGCGATCGTCGCTGGAATGAAGATGACGAGGATCGTGAACGCGGCGCCCGACGTCAGTTCGAAGAACAGCGAATTCTGGCCGACGCTGAACTCGACGAGGAATCCGACCAGCCACGCGAGAAGGCCTGCCAGTAGACCACCGACGACCGCGGCCTTCAGCCAGACCATCGTCAGATCCTTGCCGTATTCGGGATCGGGATTGGCATGTCGGTCGCGGATTCCGTCGATTCCGGCCCACACGACGACCGCCAGCAGCACGGCGGCCATGCCCACCCAGCGCAGCTGCGAGCCGTGCGTCGGCCACTGCGCGACGGCTGCCCCCAGCAGTATCCGCACCCCCACGTTGATCAGACCCATACCGATTCCGCGCACAACCCACCCAGTCATGGGGTCAGCCTATCCCTACCCGCCGGTAAGTGTGTCCGGCCCCACAGAATTTCGTGACGGTCTACGACATCGATGGGCCGTGGCAGCTGCGTCGAACGATAGGTTGGAGGAATGTCTGCAGACCGGAAACGAGCCGACTTCGGAGCGCGTCGAGCCGCGCTACGTCGCGCTCTGCACGCGAAGAACCTCGACGCACTCCTGGTGACCGATCTCCTCAACATCCGGTACCTGACCGGGTTCACCGGGAGCAACGCCGCCCTCGTGGTGTCCGCCGCCGATTCCGACGGGAACGAGGACGGAACCGTCATCTGCACCGACGGTCGGTATCTCTCCCAGGTCGCCGCCCAGGTTCCCGACCTTCGTGCGTCGATCGACAGGTCGTCGGCGACGGCGTTGCTGACCGACGACCGGGCGGCGCCGTCCGGGAACGTGGGATTCGAAAGCCATGTCGTGACGGTCGACCAGCACGACGCGTGGAGTGCTCTGGACGCGGCTCCGACGCTCGTCCGCAGTCCGGGCCTCGTCGAGGATCTGCGCATGGTCAAGGACGAGCACGAGATCGGGCTGTTGCGCGACGCGTGTCGTGCCGCGGACGAGGCCTTCGCGCTACTGATCGAGCGCGGGGGAATCAGAGCCGGACGTACCGAGCTCGAGGTGGCGCGCGAGCTCGAAGCTCAGATGCTCGACGCGGGTGCCGACGGCATCTCGTTCGAGACGATCGTCGCAGCGGGTGCGAATTCCGCCGTGCCTCACCATCGGCCCACGGCGGCTGTACTCGCGACGGGTGACTTCGTGAAGTTCGACTTCGGTGCGCTCGTCGGCGGGTACCACTCGGACATGACACGCACGGTCGTCATCGGGGAGCCCGACGCGTGGCAGAAGGAGATCTACGAGCTCGTGCTGCGGTCTCAGGCCGCGGGCCGAGAGGCGCTGGCACCCGGCGTGAGCACGGCTTCGGTGGACGCGGCATCACGATCGGTCATCGAGGACGCCGGGTACGGGGAGCTGTTCCTGCACGGCCTCGGACACGGTGTCGGCCTCGAAATCCACGAAGCGCCGGGAATTGCACGCACCAGCACCGGTACACTGCTGAGCGGTGCAGCTGTGACCGTCGAGCCGGGTGTGTACATCTCGGGGCGCGGTGGCGTCCGGATCGAAGACACACTCGTCGTTCGCGACGGCGGACCCGAGTTGCTCACCATGACCAGCAAAGAACTGATTCTCGTGTGACGCACGGCGCAGGCGAGAAATACGAGGAGACGTAAGAGCCAGTGGCTTCTACCAGCGATTTCAAGAACGGTCTCGTTCTCAACATCGACAACCAGCTGTGGTCGATCATCGAGTTCCAGCACGTCAAGCCGGGCAAGGGCCCCGCTTTCGTGCGTACGAAGCTGAAGAACGTGCTGTCGGGCAAGGTCGTCGACAAGACGTTCAACGCAGGCGTCAAGGTCGACACCGCGACGGTCGATCGTCGCGACATGACGTACCTGTACCACGACGGCAGCGACTACGTCTTCATGGACGGCGACACCTACGACCAGATCTCGATCTCCGAGGCGACGGTCGGCGACGGCGCACGCTTCCTGCTCGAGAACATGCAGGTTCAGGTCGCGACCCACGAGGGCGCGCCGCTGTACGTCGAGCTGCCCGTCACGGTCGAGCTCGAGGTCAAGCACACCGATCCCGGTCTCCAGGGCGACCGCTCCACCGGCGGCACCAAGCCTGCAACCCTCGAGACCGGCGCCGAGATCTCCGTTCCGTTGTTCATCAACACCGGCGACAAGCTGAAGGTCGACTCGCGTGACGGCAACTACCTCGGGCGTGTGAACTCCTAACGTGTCGTCGAAGAAGAACCAAGCACGTCTTGCATCGAAACAGCCCGAGCAGCCGAAGAAGCTCGGTGCGCGCCACAAGGCTCGCAAGCGGGCCGTGGACTTCCTGTTCGAGGCCGAGGCGCGTGACACCGATCCGGTGGACCTGGCCAAGGAGCGTATCGAGTTGGCGCGCGGCGACGATACGATCGCGCCCGTCAGCGAGTACACCGAGACGCTGGTCGTCGGTGTCGCCGAGAATCTCGATCGTCTCGACGGTGTGATCTCCGACCACCTGACGGATTGGACGCTGAACCGGCTTCCGGCCGTCGACCGCGCGATTCTGCGTGTCGCGGTGTGGGAACTCTTCCACGCGACGGATGTGCCGCCGGTCGTGGCCGTCGACGAAGCCGTCGAACTCGCGAAGCAGCTGTCCACCGACGATTCGCCGTCGTTCGTCAACGGCGTTCTCGGCCAGATCGTGCTCGTGGCGCCTCAGGTTCGAGCGGCAGCCGCGGCCGTGTCCTCGCGTACTGCCGAGGACAAGCCCGCCGACTCCTGAGTATCTTTCGAATCGCTCCTCCCCGCCGCTCGTGCGGGGAGGAGCGATTGCTAGGCTGTGTCACCGTCAGACATCCTTTAACGATCCGTCCAGAGAGGCGGAGAAGGAGGTCGTAGTTTGCCTGCGCCCGAAAGTTCTTCCGTTCCCGACAATCGACCTGGTTCTTCCCGCGAGCTGCTGTCCGCCGCGGATGTGGGCCGGACCATCGCCCGGATGGCGCATCAGATCATCGAGAAGACCGCGCTGGATTCCGCGGACGGCCCCCGTGTCGTCCTCCTCGGCATTCCGACGCGCGGCACCACGCTCGCCGAGCGCCTCGCCGAGCGCATCGAGGTCTTCAGCGGTGTGCGCCCGCCGCTCGGCTCGCTCGACATCACGCTGTACCGCGACGATCTGCGGAACAAGCCGCACCGCCCCCTGGAGCGGACTCTCGTCCCCGAGGGCGGAATCGACGACGCACTCGTGGTTCTCGTCGACGACGTCCTGTTTTCCGGCCGGACAGTGCGGTCAGCGCTGGACGCGCTGCGTGACCTCGGTCGCCCCAGGGCCGTTCAGCTGGCCGTTCTCATCGACCGCGGACATCGCGAACTCCCGTTGCGCGCCGACTACGTCGGAAAGAACGTGCCGACGGCTCGGACCGAGGACGTGTCGGTGTCTCTGACCGAGCACGACGGGCAGGACGGTGTATCTATCTCAGCCGGGAGCGGAGCCCGCAGGAGTGACCCAGATGGAAACAAAGGTGTAGTGCAGTGAAGCATCTGCTGTCCGTGGCCGATCTGACCCGCGAGACCGCGACCGAGCTGCTCGACGAGGCCGATCGGTTCGAGCAGGCGCTGCTGGGCCGCGAGGTCAAGAAGCTCCCGACTCTCCGCGGCCGTACGGTCATGACCGTCTTCTTCGAGAACTCGACCCGCACCCGTGTGTCGTTCGAGGTCGCAGGCAAGTGGATGAGCGCC
Organism: Rhodococcus sp. BP-261; assembly: GCF_019835205.1. NCBI lineage: Bacteria > Bacillati > Actinomycetota > Actinomycetes > Mycobacteriales > Nocardiaceae > Rhodococcus > Rhodococcus sp. BP-261. The sequence continues at coordinate 23,758 of NZ_JABUCO010000002.1, forward strand.
GACGTCATCAACGTCAGCGCCAGCAGCTCGTCGGTGTCGAAGGGGGAGTCGTTGCGGGACACCGCGATGACGCTGCGTGCCGCGGGCGCGGACGCGCTGATCGTGCGTCACCCGGCATCGGGTGCGGCACACCAGATCGCCGCGTGGACGAAGGGCCAGGGCGACGGGGCGGGACCCGCGATCATCAATGCAGGTGACGGAACCCACGAGCACCCCACGCAGGCGCTGCTCGACGCCGTGACCCTGCGCCAACGTCTCGGTGACATCGAGGGCAGGCGCATCGGCATCGTCGGCGACATCCTGCACAGTCGCGTCGCGCGATCGAACGCGATTCTGTTGTCGACGCTCGGCGCCGAGGTGGTTCTCATCGCGCCGCCGACGCTACTGCCCGTCGGAGTCTCCGGCTGGCCGGTCCGCGTGTCGCACGACATCGATGCCGAACTGCCCTCGCTCGACGCCGTGCTGATGCTGCGCGTGCAGGCGGAACGGATGAACGGCGGATTCTTCCCGTCGGCGAAGGAGTACTCGATCACATACGGGCTGTCCCAGAAGCGGATGGACCTTCTCCCGGAGCATGCCGTCGTGCTGCACCCGGGACCGATGCTGCGCGGTATGGAGATCGCGTCGTCGGTGGCCGATTCACCCAGAACTGCTGTACTGCAACAGGTTACGAACGGAGTTCACGTGCGCATGGCGGTGCTGTTCCGATTGCTCGTCGGCTCGGACGGAGGTGCGCTGTGAGTGTTCTGCTGCGCGGCGTTCTGATCTACGGCGAGGAACCCGCTACCGACGTCCTGATCGACGACGGCCAGATCGCCGCCATCGGATCCGATCTCGACGCAGGTGATGCCGAGGTCGTCGAGGCGGGCGGGCAGATTCTGCTCCCCGGATTCGTCGACCTGCACACCCACCTGCGCGAGCCCGGCCGCGAGGACACCGAGACCATCGAAACCGGTTCTGCCGCAGCCGCACTGGGTGGTTACACGGCGGTGTTCGCGATGGCCAACACCAACCCCGTCGCCGACTCGGTCGTCATCACCGATCACGTGTGGCGTCGCGGCCAGGAGGTCGGACTCGTCGACGTGCACCCGGTCGGTGCCGTCACGGTCGGTCTCGGGGGCAAGCAGCTCGCCGAGATGGCGACGATGGCGAGTGGCGTCGGCAAGGTCAAGATGTTCTCCGACGACGGCAAATGCGTCGACGACCCGCTGATCATGCGTCGCGCGCTCGAATACTCGAGCTCGCTCGGGGTGCTCATCGCGCAGCACGCCGAGGAGCCGCGTCTGACCGTCGGTGCCGTCGCACACGAGGGGCCGACGGCAGCTCGCTTGGGTCTCGCCGGCTGGCCGCGTGCCGCCGAGGAGTCGATCGTCGCCCGTGACGCTCTGCTCGCTCGCGACGCCGGAGCGAAGGTGCACATCTGTCACGCGTCGACGGCGGGAACCGTCGAACTGCTCAAGTGGGCACGCGCACAAGGGATTTCGATCTCGGCCGAGGTGACGCCGCATCACCTGCTGCTCGACGATTCGCGCCTCGAGACGTACGACGCCGTCAACAAGGTGAACCCGCCGCTGCGCGAGGCGTCCGACGTCGCGGCGCTGCGCACGGGCCTCGCCGACGGCACGGTCGACTGCGTCGCGACCGATCACGCGCCACACGCCGAGCAGGACAAGTGCTGTGAGTTCTCGCAGGCGCGTCCGGGCATGCTCGGTCTGGAGACCGCCCTCGCGATCGTCGCGCAGACGATGGTCGAGCCCGGTCTGCTCGATTGGCGTGGCGTGGCCCGCGTCATGAGCGAGCGTCCGGCGGAGATCGTCGGACTCGCCGACCAGGGGCGTCCGATCGAGGTCGGAGAGATCGCGAACCTGACGCTCGTCGACCCGGACGCATCGTGGACGGTCGAGGGCAGGAAGTTCGCCAGTATCTCCGAGAACACGCCGTTCGAGCAGATGGCGTTCTCGGCCAGAGTCACCACGACGCTGCTGCGCGGACGGATCACTGCCCTGGGCGGCGCCGTTCGCGTCGCGACGGAGGCATAGCCGTGGACAGAGTGGTCATCGTCGTCGCGTTCGTCGTCTTCTGGCTGGCGATGATCGGATTGATCTTCTGGGGCTGGCGTGGCCGGCAGAAGCGTCAGGCGGACCGGATCGGGGTGTTCCCTCCCGTGCCCGCCGATCTCGGGGCACCGTCGATCGCCGCTGCGACCGGCCTGTACGTCGGCAGCACGATCGCGCCGAACTGGCAGGACCGCATCGCCGTCGGCGACATCGGCCACCGCGCGACGGCGGAACTGTCGCGGTACGAGAAGGGCATCCTGCTCGAGCGAACAGGGGAGTCCACCATCTGGATTCCGCAGGAGTCCATTCGCGGGATCAGAACCGATCGTGCGTTGGCGGGCAAGGTCATGAGCAAGGACGGCCTGCTGGTCATCCGCTGGACCCTGCCGACCGGCACCGAGATCGACACCGGCTTTCGAGCCGACGACAAGCTCGTCTACCCCACGTGGGTCGACACACATCCGAACACAGGCACGAACGACTCGAAGGAGACACCCGCGTGAGCAGCGCAGTTCTTGTTCTGGAGGACGGCCGGACGTTCCGTGGCACCACCTTCGGCGCCACCGGACGGACTCTCGGCGAAGCCGTCTTCTGCACCGGTATGACCGGATACCAGGAAACCTTGACCGACCCCAGCTACCACCGTCAGATCGTCGTCGCGACGGCGCCGCAGATCGGCAACACGGGCTGGAACCAGGAAGACGGCGAAGCCGCGAGCGCCCAGGATCCCAACAAGATCTGGGTCGCAGGCTACGTCGTCCGTGACCCGGCACGACGCACGTCGAGCTGGCGATCGACCGGATCGCTGCAGGAACAGCTCGAGGCGCAGAACGTCGTCGGCATCGCCGGCATCGACACGCGCGCTCTCGTACGCCACCTGCGCACCCGCGGTTCGATGCGCGCGGGCGTCTTCTCCGGTGACGCACTCGGCACGGAGACGGAGATGCTCGAGCAGGTCGTCGGTCAGCCGTCGATGCTCGGTGCCGACCTGGCCGGTGAGGTCACCACCGACACCGGCTACGTGATCGAGCCCGAAGGCGGCGACGCCCGATTCACCGTCGCCGCAGTCGATCTCGGCATCAAGACGAACACACCGCGTATGTTCGCCCAGCGCGGCATCCGTGTGCACGTGGTTCCGTCGGCAGCCACCATGGACCAGATTCTGGAGCTGAATCCCGACGGCGTCTTTCTGTCCAACGGACCGGGCGACCCAGCGACTGCCGACGCCAACGTCGCGCTGACCCGCGAGGTTCTCGGACGCGGACTGCCGTTGTTCGGCATCTGCTTCGGAAACCAGATCTTCGGCCGCGCGCTCGGACGCTCGACGTACAAGATGAAGTTCGGCCACCGCGGCATGAACATCCCCGTCGTCGAGCACACCACCGGACGCATCGCCATCACCGCGCAGAACCACGGCTTCGCGCTCGAAGGCGAAGCAGGCGAGGAGTTCGACACCGACTTCGGCCGCGCCCGGATCAGCCACACGTGCGCCAACGACGGCACCGTCGAAGGCGTCGAACTGCTGAGTGGACGCGCGTTCTCGGTTCAGTACCACCCCGAGGCCGCGGCGGGCCCACACGACGCCGCGTACCTCTTCGATCGGTTCACATCAGTGCTCGAGGGAGTTGACAAGTAATGCCACGCCGCAGCGATCTGGGACACGTCCTGGTCATCGGTTCGGGACCGATCGTCATCGGACAGGCCTGTGAGTTCGACTATTCCGGCACTCAGGCGTGCCGGGTACTTCGCGAGGAGGGCCTGCGCGTCAGCCTCGTGAACTCGAACCCGGCCACCATCATGACCGACCCGGAGTTCGCCGACGCCACCTACGTCGAGCCGATCACCGCCGACTTCATCGAGAAGATCTTCGCTCGCGAGGCCGAGCAGGGACATCCGATCGACGCCGTTCTCGCAACCCTCGGTGGCCAGACCGCGCTCAACGCCGCCGTCGCGCTGCACGAGCAGGGGATCCTCGAGAAGTACGACGTCGAGCTCATCGGCGCGGACTTCGACGCCATCCAGCGTGGCGAGGACCGTCAGAAGTTCAAGGACATCGTGTCCAAGGTCGGAGGGGAGAGCGCGCGCTCTCGCGTCTGCTACACGATGGACGAGGTGCGTGAGACCGTCGCCGAGCTGGGCTTCCCGGTCGTCGTGCGGCCGTCGTTCACGATGGGCGGCTTGGGCTCGGGCATGGCCTACGACGACGCCGACCTCACGCGCATCGCCGGAGGCGGGCTCGCCGCGTCGCCGACCGCGAACGTGCTCATCGAGGAGTCCATCCTCGGCTGGAAGGAATACGAGCTCGAGCTCATGCGCGACGGCCGCGACAACGTGGTCATCGTCTGCTCCATCGAGAACGTCGACCCGGTCGGTGTGCACACCGGCGACTCGGTCACCGTCGCCCCGGCGATGACGCTGACCGACCGCGAATACCAGAAGATGCGCGACCTCTCGATCGACATCCTCCGCGAGGTGGGCGTCGACACCGGTGGTTGCAACATCCAGTTCGCGATGGACCCGACGGACGGCCGCCTCGTCGTCATCGAGATGAACCCGCGTGTCTCGCGGTCGTCGGCACTGGCGTCGAAGGCCACCGGCTATCCGATTGCGAAGATGGCCGCCAAGTTGGCCATCGGCTACACCCTCGACGAGATCGTCAACGACATCACGAAGGAAACCCCGGCGTGCTTCGAGCCGACGCTGGACTACGTCGTCGTCAAGGCGCCGCGGTTCGCGTTCGAGAAGTTCCCGGGCGCCGACGGCACGCTCACGACGACGATGAAGTCCGTCGGCGAGGCTATGTCGATCGGCCGTAACTTCGCCGAGGCGTTCGGCAAGGTCATGCGGTCGCTCGAGACGAAGCGAGCGGGTTACTGGACCGGCCCCGAGGTCGAGGCCGTGAACCTCGAGTCGTTGCTGAAGGACCTGTCGGTCCCGAAGGACGGCCGGATGTACGGCATCGAGAAGGCGTTCGAACTGGGCGCGACCCTCGAGCAGCTGTTCGACGCCACCAAGATCGACCCGTGGTTCCTCGACCAGTTCCAGCAGATCCACGAACTCGGACACGAACTGCGTGCCGCCGAGAAGTTCGACGAGGCGCTCCTGCGTCAGGCCAAGTACCACGGCCTGTCGGACCGCCAGATCGCCGCGGTGCGGCCGGAACTCGGCGGTGAAGACGGTGTTCGCGCCTTGCGCGTCGAGCTGGGTGTCCACCCCGTCTACAAGACGGTCGACACCTGCGCAGCCGAGTTCGAGGCCAAGACGCCGTACCACTACGGCACCTACGAGCTCGATCCGAACGCCGAGTCCGAGGTCGCCGAACAGCGCGAGCGTCAGAAGGTGCTCATCCTCGGTTCGGGCCCGAACCGCATCGGCCAGGGCATCGAGTTCGACTACTCGTGTGTGCACGCGGCGCAGACGCTGTCGCAGGCCGGCTACGAGACCGTCATGGTCAACTGCAACCCGGAGACCGTGTCGACCGACTACGACACCGCCGACCGCCTGTACTTCGAGCCGCTGACGTTCGAGGACGTGCTCGAGGTATATCGAGCCGAATCGCAGTCCGGCACCGTGGCAGGTGTCATCGTGCAGCTCGGTGGCCAGACGCCGCTGGGACTGGCGAAGCGCCTGAAGGCTGCGGGTGTTCCCATCGTCGGAACCAGCCCCGAGGCGATCGACCTGGCCGAGGATCGCGGCGAGTTCGGTCGTGTCCTCACCGAGGCGGGCCTGCCTGCTCCGAAGTTCGGAACCGCGACGACGTTCGACGGCGCTCGCGAGATCGCGGGCGGTATCGGCTATCCCGTCCTCGTGCGTCCGTCGTACGTGCTCGGCGGCCGCGGCATGGAGATCGTCTACGACGAGGCATCGCTCGCCGACTACATCTCGCGTGCGACCGAGATCTCGCACGACCGTCCGGTTCTCGTCGACCGCTTCCTCGAAGACGCGGTGGAGATCGACGTCGACGCACTGTGCGACGGAACCGAGGTCTACCTCGGTGGCGTCATGGAACACATCGAGGAAGCCGGTATCCACTCCGGCGACTCGGCGTGTGCGCTGCCGCCGATCACGTTGGGCAAGGCCGACATCGAGAACGTGCGACGGTCCACCGAGCTGCTCGCCAAGGGCATCGGCGTGAAGGGACTGCTCAACGTCCAGTACGCGCTCAAGGACGACATTCTGTACGTCCTCGAAGCGAATCCGCGTGCGAGCCGGACGGTTCCGTTCGTGTCCAAGGCCACGGCCGTGCAGCTGGCCAAGGCGTGTGCGCGCGTCATGCTCGGTGAGTCGATCGCCGACCTGCGGGCCGAAGGCATCCTGCCTGCCGAGGGCGACGGCGGGACGACCCCGCTGGACGCGCCGATCGCCGTCAAGGAAGCGGTCCTGCCGTTCAACCGATTCCGTCGCGCCGACGGCACGGGCGTCGACACGCTGCTGAGCCCGGAGATGAAGTCGACGGGCGAGGTCATGGGTATCGACGCGGACTTCGGTACCGCCTTCTCCAAGAGCCAGACGGCGGCATACGGTTCGCTGCCGACGTCGGGCTCGGTGTTCGTATCGGTCGCCAACAAGGACAAGCGGTCGCTGATCTTCCCGGTCAAGCGTCTCGCCGACCTGGGCTTCACGATCCTCGCGACCGAGGGCACCGCAGAGGTGCTGCGTCGCAACGGCGTCGAGTGCCAGCAGGTCTACAAGCAGTCCGGTGAGGACGTACCTGCAGGGGAGTCGACGATCGTCGACCGCATCCTCGCCGGGGACGTCGCGATGGTGATCAACACCCCGTACGGCAACTCGGGACCGCGCGTCGACGGCTACGAGATCCGCAGCGCCGCGGTGGCACAGAGCATTCCGTGCATCACGACGGTGCAGGGCGCGTCGGCGGCAGTGCAGGGCATCGAAGCCGCCATTGCCGGTGGGGTGGGAGTGCGGTCGTTGCAGGACCTGCACGCGGCCATCGCGGGCGCCTCGGTCACGGCATGAGCAAGACGTGGGCGGATCGGCTGCGCGCTGCGACGGCGGCGCGCGGCCGGCTCTGCGTCGGCATCGATCCGCACCCGTCGCTGCTCGACGCCTGGGGTCTGCCCCGATCGGCCGACGGGTTGGAGACCTTCGCCGAGCTGTGCGTCGAGGCGTTCGTCGGCGAGGTCGCCGTCGTCAAGCCTCAGGTCGCGTTCTTCGAGGCCTACGGCAGCGCGGGGTACGCCGTGCTCGAACGCACCGTCTCGGTATTGCGTGACGCAGGCACACTCGTCGTCGCCGACGCCAAGCGCGGCGACATCGGGAGCACGATGAGCGCCTACGCGCAGACGTGGCTCGGGGAGGACTCGCCGCTGTCGTCCGACGCGGTCACCGTCTCCCCGTACCTGGGGTTCGATTCGCTGCGCGAGACGTTCGACCTGGCCGCGCGAAACGGTCGAGGAGTGTTCGTCCTCGCGCGAACGTCCAACGCCGAGGGGGCGGACCTGCAGACCGCGACGGCGTCCCATCGGTCGGTCGCGCAGTCCATCGTCGACGGGGCTGCCGACATCGACCGGGACGGACGCGCCACGGCCGGTCTCGTCGTCGGCGCAACGCGTGATCACGGTCTGGATCTCAGCGACTTCACCGGCCCGATCCTCGCTCCCGGGCTCGGCGCTCAGGGCGCGGGTGTCGACGATCTCGCCCAGATCTTCGCGGGTTCCCGAGAGCTTCTGCTGCCCAACTCGTCTCGCGGCGTGCTCGCGGCAGGGCCGTCGGTCACCGCTCTTCGCGATGCCGCCACCACCCTCCGCGACGAAGTAGAAGCGGGCCTCGCATAGACCATGGTTGCGACCCCGTCAGCTCCGGGGGCAAGTTCGCCATGCGGGTCGCGCGTCGGTAACGTCGCTGATGTTGCTGGTGACCACGAGTTGCGCAGCAGCGACGTGCGCGACCCGCCATTCCGTGCACTGTCCACCCCACGATGAGACGGAGGAAACGTGGCGCTTCCCCAGTTGACCGCAGAGCAGCGTGCCGCTGCTCTGGAGAAGGCGGCTGCCGCCCGTAAAGTCAGGGCCGAGCTCAAAGAGCGCCTCAAGCGAGGCGGCACCGATCTGAAGCAGGTGCTCAAAGACGCCGAGACCGACGAGATCCTCGGCAAGATGAAGGTATCGGCACTTCTCGAGGCATTGCCGAAGGTGGGCAAGGTCAAGGCGCAGGAGCTGATGACCGAGCTGGAGATCGCGCCGACGCGTCGTCTCCGTGGCCTCGGCGATCGCCAGCGCAAGGCACTGCTGACCAAGTTCGATTTCGACGCCTGAGTGCACGTACAAGCGGAGGTAGCGCACGTGTCCGATCGTGACGCGTCATCGCCCCGGAGGGGCCGGCTCATCGTTTTGGCCGGTCCCTCCGGCGTCGGTAAGTCCAGTGTCGTCCGCGTCGTTCGACGCGTACTGCCCGAACTGTGGTTCAGCGTGTCCGTCACCACGCGCGACCCACGTCCGGGTGAGATCGACGGTGAGGACTACCACTTCGTCACCGCCGCGGAGTTCGATCGCATGATCGAGGCAGGGGAGCTGCTCGAATGGGCCAGCGTCCACGGTGGCCTGCATCGGTCCGGCACCCCGGCCGCGCCGGTCGAAGAGGCGCTCGAGCAGGGGAAACCGGTGCTTCTGGAGCTCGACCTCGCCGGCGCGCGAGCGGTACGGGTGTCGAAGCCCGAGGCGCAGCTGGTGTTCATGGCACCGCCGACGTGGGACGACCTCGTTCACCGACTCACGTCGCGGGCGACCGAGGAATCGGCGGCCACCGCACGCCGACTGGAGACCGCCAAGGTCGAACTGGCCGCGCAGGACGAGTTCGACACGGTCATCGTCAATACCGATGTCGACCATTCGTGCGAAGAGTTGGTATCCTTGTTGGTCGGTAGCTCGTCGGTCGGCCCTTCCTGAGGTTCTCGGCCTCCGAGGTTCACGAGCACGAACAACCTTTTCGCAGTTCAGTACGTATGCAGCATCGACGCTATTCAGGGAGATTCCATAGTGAGCAGCACTTCAGTGGCCGGTTCCGACTTCGACGCGCGTAGCGCACTCCCGGCTTACGACACGCCGCTCGGGATCACCAACCCTCCGATCGACGAGCTCCTCGCGCGCACGTCGTCGAAGTACGCGCTGGTCATCTACGCAGCCAAGCGCGCGCGTCAGATCAACGACTACTACAACCAGCTCGGCGACGGCATCCTCGAGTACGTCGGCCCGCTCGTCGAGCCGGGCCTGCAGGAGAAGCCGCTGTCCATCGCGCTTCGCGAGATCCACTCCGATCTCCTCGAGCACTCCGAAGGCGAATAAGAACCGAACAAGGAATCAGCCAAGTTGCGCGTAGTCGTCGGTGTAGGCGGAGGTATCGCCGCCTACAAGAGCTGTTCCCTCATTCGAAGGTTCACCGAGAACGGTGACCACGTCCGCGTCATCCCGACCGAATCCGCGCTCGAGTTCGTCGGCCGCGCAACATTCGAGGCGTTGTCGGGCAACCCGGTCCACACCGGAGTGTTCGCCGACGTTCCCGAGGTGCCTCACGTGCGCCTCGGGCAAGAGGCGGACCTGGTCGTCGTCGCGCCTGCGACCGCCGATCTGATCGCTCGGATGGCAGGCGGCCGGGCCGACGATCTTCTGACCGCCACGTTGTTGACGGCGAGATGTCCCGTCGTCGTCGCGCCTGCGATGCACACCGAGATGTGGGAGCACCCGGCGACGGTCGCCAACGTCGCCACTCTGCGCAGTCGGGGCGTCACGGTCATCGAACCCGCTTCGGGGCGGCTGACCGGCCGCGACACCGGCGCGGGACGGCTTCCCGAGCCCGACGAGATCCACGCGCTCGCGATGCTGTCGGCAGAGCGCACCGATTCGCTTCCGCACGATCTCACCGGCCGCCGCGTCGTCGTGACAGCAGGCGGCACCCGCGAACCGCTCGATCCGGTTCGGTTCCTGGGCAATCGCAGCTCCGGCAAACAGGGCTACGCCATCGCCCGCGTCGCGGCGCAGCGCGGTGCGCGTGTGACGTTGATCGCCGGCTTCACCGCGAATCTTCCGGATCCGGCCGCCGTCGACGTCGTTCACGTCAAGACCGCGCACGAGATGCGGGACGCGGTGACGCAGTACTCGGCCGACGCCGACGCCATCGTCATGGCTGCGGCCGTCGCGGACTTCCGCCCTTCCAGTATCGCGACGAGCAAGATCAAGAAGGGCGCCCACGAGCCCGACTCGATCCCGCTCGTCCGCAACGACGACATCCTCGCCGGTCTCGTCGACGCGCGTCGGAACGGGGATATCGACAAAGCCACGGTCATCGTCGGTTTCGCCGCCGAGACCGGTGACGAGCACGGCGACGTCCTGACCTACGCACGCGCGAAGCTCGAACGCAAAGGTTGCGATTTGCTCGTCGTCAACGCGGTCGGCGACGGCAAGGCGTTCGAGGTGGATCACAACGACGGATGGCTCCTCGGATCGGACGGATCGGAAGCCGCTCTCGGTGCCGGGTCGAAGGCGCTGCTCGCCAGTCGCGTCGTCGACGCGGTGGTCTCCGTGCTGTCCGATGTTTCACATTCGGATCTCGGGTGATTTCAAGGGTGCACGGGCGACATCGACGCGACTAGTGTCGGTGTGCCAGAACGCCCATGTGTGCTTACCTGCAGTAACAGCGTGACCGTAGACAATGGAAGTGCCGACCGGAGCAGCGGCTCCGATCGGCCGGGAAACACGTCGAGAGGAAATCCGTGAGCAAGTCCGGCAGTCGGCTCTTCACCAGTGAGTCCGTGACCGAGGGTCACCCAGACAAGATCTGCGACGCCATCAGCGATTCGATTCTCGACGCGCTCCTCGCGGAGGATCCGCGTGCGCGCGTGGCGGTGGAGACGCTCGTCACGACCGGCCAGGTTCACGTCGCGGGCGAGGTCAACACCACCGCCTACGCCGACATTCCGAAGATCGTGCGCGACAAGGTGCTCGAGATCGGCTACGACTCGTCCGCCAAGGGCTTCGACGGCAACTCCTGTGGCGTCAACATCGCCATCGGTGCGCAGTCTCCGGAGATCGCGCAGGGCGTCGATCACTCCCACGAGGCACGCGTCGAGGGCCTGTCCGACGACGAGATCGACCGGCAGGGCGCAGGCGATCAGGGTCTGATGTTCGGCTACGCCAACACCGACACCCCCGAATTGATGCCGCTGCCCATCGCGCTCGCACACCGGCTGTCGCGTCGTCTCACCGAGGTTCGTAAGTCGGGTGTGCTTCCGTACCTGCGTCCGGACGGCAAGACCCAGGTCACCATCGAGTACGACGGGGACGACGCGGTGCGCCTCGACACGGTCGTGGTGTCGACGCAGCACGCCGCCGACATCGACCTCGACAACCTGCTGACGCCCGACATCCGCGAGAAGGTTCTCGGCTCGGTACTCGAAGAACTGAACGTGCCCACGCTGGACACGTCCAACATTCGTCTGCTCGTCAACCCCACCGGCAAGTTCGTGCTCGGTGGACCGATGGGCGACGCAGGTCTGACCGGCCGCAAGATCATCGTCGACACCTACGGCGGAATGGCGCGCCACGGTGGTGGCGCGTTCTCGGGCAAGGATCCGTCGAAGGTCGACCGGAGCGCCGCGTACGCGATGCGCTGGGTCGCCAAGAACGCCGTCGCCGCAGGTCTGGCCGACCGCATCGAGGTCCAGGTCGCCTACGCCATCGGCAAGGCAGCCCCCGTCGGTCTGTTCGTCGAGACCTTCGGTACCGAGAAGACCGACCCGGCGCGCATCCAGTCGGCGATCAACGAAGTCTTCGACCTGCGTCCGGGCGCGATCATTCGCGATCTCGACCTCCTCCGCCCGATCTACGCGCCGACCGCCGCCTACGGTCATTTCGGTCGTACCGACATCGCGTTGCCGTGGGAGTCGACCGACCGCGCGGAGAAGCTGCGCGCGGCAGCGGGTCTCTGAGCAGCACAGCGCGAGCGGCAGCACCCGAGCTCCCCATAGGTCGGGTTCTGCCGCTCTTGCCGTTACCGCACCTCGATCGCGAGTTCGACTATCTCGTCCCCGCCGAATTCGCCGACGACGCGAAGGTCGGCGTTCGTGTCCGCATCCGCTTCGCGGGTCGACTCGTCGACGGTTTCGTCGTCGAACGCGTGGCGACCACCGAGCACACCGGCAAGCTGGGGTGGCTCGACCGCGTCGTGTCCGACGAGCAGGTTCTGACGCCGGAGGTCAGCCGGCTGGTGTCGGCCGTCGCGCATCGCTACGCGGGAACGCGTGCCGACGTTCTCCGGCTGGCGGTTCCGCCGCGTCACGCCAAGGTCGAGTCCGAGGATCCGCCCGAAAAACCGGACGTTCCAGAACCCGTGGTCGACGAACGAGCGTGGAGCAGCTATACCCACGGGTCCGCGTTTCTCGATGCACTCCGCGCCGGCCGCAATCCACGGGCCGTCTGGCAGGCCCTTCCGGGCGAGGAGTGGGCGCGTCGGCTCGCCGAGCTCGCGGCAACGTGTGTCGCCGTGGGCCGCAGCGCCGTCATCGTGGTGCCCGATCAACGCGACCTGGATCGGGTCGCGGCCGCGTGTGAAGCGGCAGCGGGCCCGGACGTCGTGGCTGCGCTCTCCGCCGGGCTCGGTCCGGCCAAGCGATACCGGAGATGGCTCGGCGTGCTGCGTCGAGACGTGTCGATCGTGGTCGGTACCCGCAGTGCCGTTTTCGCACCCGCCGCGAATCTCGGTCTCGTCGTGCTGTGGGACGACGGTGACGACGGATACGCCGAGCCGCGTTCGCCGTATCCGCACGCCCGTGAAGTCGCGTTGCTGCGAGCGTTCGAGACCGGATGCGGCGTGGTCCTCGCCGGACACGCACGCACCGCAGAGGCCGAAGCGCTCGTCGACTCGGGATGGGCCCACGATCTCGTGGCGCCACGAGACGTGGTCCGCGCCCGGCAGCCTCACGTCGTCGCGTTGGCCGACAGCGATCATGCGCTGGCCCGCGATCCGGGAGCCCGCGCTGCGAGGCTGCCGGCGATTGCCTTCGACGCTGCGCGAACAGCGGTGAAGAACGACCTACCGGTGCTGGTGCAGGTACCGCGCGGCGGCTACATCCCGTCTCTCGCGTGCGGAAAATGCCGGACCCCAGCGCGATGCCGCCGATGCAACGGCCCGTTGGCACTACCGTCGGCGCCAGGAGCCGACGGGGCCGCGAGCCCCACGTGCACGTGGTGTGGCATCGCCGACACCAATCATCGCTGCACCGTGTGCGGCTCGCGCGCGCTCCGCGCAGTCGTCGTCGGAGCGCACCGCACCGCCGAGGAACTGGGACGCGCATTCCCCGGCGTCACGGTGCGAACATCGGGGGGCCCGGCAGTTCTGGACACCGTCGAACCCGGTGCGTCGCTTGTCATCTCGACGGTCGGCGCCGAGCCGTGGGCTCCGGGCGGGTACGGTGCTGCGCTGCTTCTCGACGGATGGGCGCTGCTCGGCCGAGCCGACCTGCGTGCGGCCGAGGAAGCGCTGCGACGCTGGATGACGGCAGCTGCCCTCGTACGTCCGGGAGCCGAGGGCGGCCGCGTCGTGGTCGTCGCGGAATCCGAGATTCCGACGGTTCAGGCTCTGGTCCGGTGGGATCCAGTAGGGCACGCGCGAAGTCAACTCGACGAGCGCGCCGAGGTGCGCTTCCCGCCTGCTGTCCATGTCGCGGCCGTCGATGGCACGACCGCCGCGATCATGGCTCTCGTCGAGACGGCCGAATTGCCCGAGGGGACAGAGGTTCTCGGGCCGGTGGACCTTCCCGAGGGGCAACGGCTGCCTGCGGGCGGCGGCGAGGACAGGATGCCAGGAGACGTGCAACGGCTGTTGTTGCGGGTCCCGCGTGCCGCCGGGGGAGCGCTGGCGCACGCGCTCGCCGACGCTCAGGCGGTTCGGAGCGCGCGGAAGAACACCGAGGCGGTCCGCGTGCAGATCGATCCCATTCGTATCGGTTGAGTCACCGCTCGGCTGCCGGTCCGCATAGAGTCCTCGGCGACGACGTGGCACCACACGAAACTCGGCCGCGAGGAGGGCGCTTCGAATGCACCGCAGGCAGTGGGTTCGGCGGGTGGCGACGGGACTGGCCGGCATCGCGGGGGCGCGGTTCGCGGGTCGGAGTTTCGCACATGCGGCACCCGGGACCGGATCGGCCGATCTACCGACGCCGGCGGTGCCGCTGGGCGAACTGGTGCGCATCGTCTCGTTGTCGCACGTCAACGATCCGGCGTCCACACCGATCTTCTCCGGCGACCCGGAGTTCGTGCTGGAGACAGCCGCGACGGTCGCCGAGGACGGGTACTACCTGCAGAACGTGCGCCAGGGTGAGCACACGGGAACGCACTGGGGTGCGCCTGCGCACTTCCAGGACGGAGGCCTGACGGCGGACCGACTCGTACCCGAGGATCTGTTCCTGCCTGCCGTCAAGATCGACATTCGCGACAAGGCCGCGGCCGACGCCGACTATGCGGTCACCGTCGCCGATCTGCAGGAGTGGGAAACTGCACACGGGCGAATCCCGTCCGGAGCTGCGGTCGTGCTCTGGACCGGCTGGGAATCGCGATGGGGCACCGATGCATACGTGGGCGCGGACGCCGACGGTGTGACCCATCAGCCCGGATTTTCCGCCGACGCCGCCCAGTGGTTGATCGACACGGGCAGGCTCGCCGTTCGCGGCGCACTCGGCACCGATACGTTCGGTCCCGATCTCGGTAACGACGACACGTATCCGGTGTCGGAAAAGCTGTACGACCAGCACCGCATCAGCCTCGAAAACCTGACCAACCTCGGATCGTTGCCCACCACCGGTGCTTACATCCTGGTCGGCGGCCCGATCAATCGCGCCGGATCGGGTTCTCCTGCAACGATATTCGGGTTGGTTCCGCGGCTGTCCTGACGCGGGTGAGCTCGACCGTCAGGGGGTTGCCATCGATGCATTGTCGATATATCGTCAATATGTCCAAACGATACGACAAGGAGCAAGGACATGGAAAACTACTTCGACATGCACCGCATGCCCTGGATGGGCATGGCGGAACGTGCCCAGAAGCGGCGAGCGTTCACGATGTGGATGCCGCAGGATGCGTCCGGTCCCGAGGATTCGCGACCGGATTCAGGTCATCGTGGCGGGCCGGGTCACCGTGGTGGCCATGGGCGTCGCGGACACGGCGGCGACGGACTCCGCGGAGACGAACACCGCGGACGCGGCGACCGGAATCGCGGCTTCGGGCCAGGTGGCTTCGGACCGGGCGGATTCGGCGGTTTCGGGCCGGGCGGCGACTTCGGACGAGGTCGAGGACGCGGCGGACGTGGTCGGCGAGGAGACGTCCGATCGGCAATTCTGTTGTTGCTGGCGGAATCTCCCATGCACGGCTACGAGCTGATCCAGCAGATCGTCGCGCGAAGCGAGGGTGCGTGGAAGCCGAGTCCGGGATCGATCTATCCCGCCCTGTCCCAGTTGGAAGACGAGGGCCTCGTTCTGATCGAGAAAGTCGACGGCCGCAAGACTGCACGACTCACCGAGCAGGGAACCACCTTCGTCGACGAGCACCGAGCTGAGCTGGGCGCCCCGTGGGACGACGTGCGCCGCAGCGTCGGCGGTGACGCTCTGGATCTGCGCGGTCTCATCGGCCAACTGATGGGCGCAGCAGGCCAGGTTGCAGCAGTCGGGACGCCCGACCAGGTGAAGGCGGCCGGTGAGGTTCTCACCGACGCACGGCGACGTCTCTACCGCATTCTCGCCGAGGACGATGCCGACAACGGCGACGCCGCGTCGTCGCCTACGGCGGAGTGATCGATGAGCTGCGACAGCGGTTCCCTAGAATAGGTAGTTCGTCGTACGGAATCGAACTACCTATTCTTCGGGAGCCAACTGGTGCGTGTTGTGTTTGCAGGGACGCCTGATGCGGCGGTTCCGTCGCTGGAACGGCTGATCGCGTCGACGAAACACGATGTGGTGGCCGTCGTGACGCGGCCCGATGCCCACGCCGGACGCGGCCGCAAGGTCAATCGCTCCCCCGTCGGACTACTGGCCGACCAGCACGGGATCCCGGTTCTGACCCCGAGGCGTCCGTCCGAACCCGAATTCGTGTCGGAACTGACCGATCTCGCTCCCGACGTGTGCCCCGTCGTCGCGTACGGCGCTCTACTTCCGCGGCCCGTTCTCGACATCCCTCGCTTCGGCTGGATCAATCTCCATTTCTCTCTTCTCCCTGCGTGGCGCGGAGCAGCGCCCGTGCAGGCGTCGATCGCCGCAGGAGACGACATCACCGGCGCATCGACCTTCCTGCTGGACGACGGCATGGACACCGGTCCTGTTCTCGGCGTCGTCACCGAGACGATTCGCCCGACCGACACGTCGGGAGATCTGTTGCACCGGCTGTCGGTGAGCGGTGCGGAGCTTCTGGAGGCGACGCTCGACGCCATCGAATCCGGTGAGGCATCGGCAATCCCGCAACCCACGGACGGTGTGTCCCACGCCGCGAAGGTGACCGTCGACGCGGCCCGCATCGACTGGTCGGCGTCGTGGACGGCGGTCGACCGGCATATTCGTGCCGTCACTCCCGCGCCGGGCGCCTGGACGACGATCGGAGATCTGCGTGTGAAGATCGGACCGGTCCGTCCGTCCGACGAGACGCTCGAACCCGGAGAGGTTCTGGCGCGCAAGGACGGTGTCCACATCGGAACCGGTGACGGCTCGATCGTTCTCGGTGACGTGCAACCGCAGGGCAAGAAACTCATGAAGGCAGCAGATTGGGCGCGCGGCGCACGATCGATCGACGGGACGGTGGCGCAGTGAGCGACCGCAGCAGTAACTCGAACCGAGACGGCAACCCCGACAACGCCGGTCGGCGTCGTTCCGGCGGCGGATCGGCTCGCGGCGGTCGGCCGCAGCGCAGTCCCGGATCTCGTGGTGGCGGTGGCCAGCGACCCCAGCGCGGGCGCGGACCGTCGTCGGCACCGCCGATCGATCCGGCACGGCTGGCTGCGCGCGATGTTCTGAAGGCAGTTCGTGAACGCGATGCGTACGCCAATCTCGTTCTGCCAGGACTGCTTCGGGATCGCAAGCTGGACAGCCGCGACGCGGCGCTCGCGACCGAACTTGCCTACGGCGCGTGTCGCGCCCGTGGGTTGCTCGACGCGGTCGTCGAATCAGGTTCGGGCAGAACGATTTCCGAGATCGACGGCGGTCTGCTCGACATTCTTCGTCTCGGCGCCTACCAACTGTTGCGCACGCGTGTCGCGCCGCACGCCGCCGTCGCCACGTCCGTCGACCTGACGCGCGCCGAATTCGGCAGCGGCAAAGCGGGATTCGTCAATGCCGTACTGCGGCGGGTGTCGGAGAAGAGCGCCGAGGAGTGGGTCGCCGAGCTCGCTCCGGACGCGGAGAAGGATCCGGTGGGGCACCTCGCGTTCGAACATGCCCACCCGAGATGGATCGCGCAGGCATTCGCCGACGCACTCGGTGCCGACGCGGGCGAGCTGGCGGCGGTCCTCGAAGCCGACGATGCCCGTCCGGCGGTCCACCTCGTCGCGCGTCCCGGAGAGATCTCGGCCGAGGAACTGGCGTTGATCACCGGGGGAGAAGAGGGAAAGTACTCGCCCTACGCGGTCTACCTCGACGGCGGCGACCCCGGCAAGCTCGACGCGGTCCGCGACGGTCTCGCCGGGGTGCAGGACGAGGGCAGCCAGCTCGTCGCGCGGGCGCTGACGCTGGCACCGCTCGACGGTCCCGACGGGGGTCGTTGGCTCGACCTGTGTGCGGGGCCGGGCGGCAAGGCGGCGCTGCTCGGTGCACTGGCCGAGATCGACGCGGCGCAGGTCGACGCCGTCGAGCCTGCGGCGCACCGGGCCGAACTGGTGCGCAAGACGACCAAGGCGCTGCCCGTCACCGTGCACGCCGTCGACGGACGCGATCCGGGCCTGGATCCGGGGTACGACCGCGTCCTCGTCGACGCGCCCTGCACCGGTCTCGGAGCGTTGCGTCGTCGCCCCGAGGCACGGTGGCGACGCTCGCCGAAGGACGTCGCCGAGCTGGTGACGTTGCAGAAGCAGCTGTTGGCCTCCGCGATCGAACTGGTGCGTCCCGGCGGGGTCGTGCTCTATTCGACCTGCTCACCGCACCTGTCGGAGACCTCGGCCGTCGTCGCCGACGCGGTCCGCAGGCACGGTGTGGAGGAGCTCGACACCCGCGCACTGGTGCCCGATGTGCCGGGTGTCGGCGACGGCACCTCGGTGCAGTTGTGGCCGCACCGACACGGAACGGATGCCATGTTCCTGGCGGCGCTACGCAAGCCGTCGTGATCGATAGTCGCTCGGTGGCACGCCCACGAGTTCGGTGAACTCCCGGGTGAAGTGCGCCTGGTCGAACCAGGCGTAGCGCGCCGCCAGATCGGCGATGGAGCCGGAGAATCCGTCGTCGAGATCGGTGATGGCGTCATGAATGCGGTACCGGTTCAGCACCCATTCGGGGGTCGTGCCCACGTACCGCGGTCGCACACGCGGAACAGGAGTACGCGATGGTGACGGGAAAGGACACCGCGCTCGGCTTCGGTCGCGTCGAGGACTACGTCTCGCCCGCGTGGCCGAATCCCCACGGCAGCAAGCAGTTCCATGTCGATCTCGCCGTGGACGACCTCGACGACGCCGCGCGCCGGGCCGTCGACCTCGGGGCTGTGCTTCCCGATGATCAGCCCGGGGAGACGTGGCGGGTGCTGCTCGATCCGGCGGGCCATCCGTTCTGTCTGACGAAGGCGGAGAACTGGGGTTGACGGCAACCGCCTGTGACGGCTGATACAGGGCCGCACTAGGCTGCGCATGTGGCTGCTCCGATGATCGCTCCGTCGATATTGTCCGCCGATTTCGCTCGTCTGGGGGAGGAGGCCGACGCTGTCACCGGTTCGGACTGGCTGCATGTCGACGTCATGGACGCGCACTTCGTTCCGAACCTGACGTTGGGCCTGCCCGTGGTGAAGAGCCTGTTGAAGGCGACGGACATCCCGCTGGACTGCCATCTGATGATCGACGACCCCGGCCGGTGGGCGCCGTCGTACGCCGAGGCAGGTGCGTACAACGTGACGTTCCACGCCGAGGCAACGGACGATCCGATCGCAGTGGCGAAGGACATTCGGGCGGCAGGCGGGAAGGCGGGCCTGTCGGTCAAGCCGAACACCCCGATCGAGCCCTACCTGGAAATCTTGAAGGAATTCGACACGCTGCTGGTGATGAGCGTCGAGCCCGGCTTCGGCGGGCAGTCGTTCATTCCCGACGTGCTCGGCAAGGCTCGAACCGTGCGGAAACTCGTCGACTCCGGTGAGCTGACGCTCGTCGTCGAGATCGACGGTGGAATCAACGTCGACACCGTCGAGCAGGCGGCCGAGGCAGGCGTCGACTGCTTCGTCGCCGGCTCTGCCGTGTACGGCGCTGCCGATCCCGCCGCTGCGGTCCGTGGACTCCGCGAGCAGGCAGGGCGCGCGTCGGCACATCTTTCCCTCTGATGTCGGATCCCGCCGCGTCCGACTATGTGCCGGACTACGCGGCCGCGATGCGCACGGCGATCGACGCGTCGGAATCGGCACGGGGACGTACGAGCCCCAATCCGCCCGTCGGCGCAGTGATCCTCGATGCCGCCGGCGCGGTCGTCGGTATCGGGTCCACGCAACCACCCGGTGGTCCTCATGCCGAGATCATGGCGTTGCGCGAGGCCGGTGACCGGGCTCGGGGCGGTACGGCCGTCGTCACGCTCGAGCCGTGCAACCACACCGGTCGGACCGGGCCGTGTGCAGTCGCGCTGATCGATGCCGGTATCGCCCACGTGATCCACGCCGTCGACGACCCCAACCCCGTGGCGATGGGCGGCGCGGACAGGCTGCGCGACGCGGGTGTCGTCGTGGAATCCGGTCTGGAGGCCGACGCCGTCTCGCACGGTCCGTTGCGCGCCTGGCTGCACAAGCAACGAACGGGCAGGCCGTTCGTGACGTTGAAGTACGCGGCAGGTCTCGACGGACGCAGTGCCGCCGCAGACGGAACGAGTCAGTGGATCACCGGTCCCGACGCGCGCGCTCACGTCCACGCCGAGCGCGCGAAGCTCGACGCCGTCGTCGTCGGGACCGGAACAGTGCTGGCCGACGACCCGCTGCTGACCGCACGGCTGACCGACGGGTCCAACGCCGCCCGGCAGCCGCTGCGCGTCGTCGTCGGGCGACGTGAGATACCGGCCGGTGCTCGTATACGCGGAGACGACGCGCAGACGGCGTTCGTCCGCAGTCACGACCCACTCGACGTCCTCGCCGTTCTGGCCGACCACACCGATGTGCTGGTCGAAGGTGGTCCGACTCTGGCGGGTGCGTTTCTCGCAGCGGGCGTGGTCGACCGAATCGTGGCCTACATCGCGCCCGTCGTGCTGGGGTCGGGCAGAGCCGCGGTGGAGAATGCGGGGGTCGGAACAATTGCCGACGCCCTGCGGTTCTCGATCGAGAGTGTGCAGACGCTGGGGACCGACCTGGTCGTCGTCGCCGTACCGAAAGAAACAGGAGTGACGTAGACAGTGTTCACCGGGATAGTCGAAGAGCTCGGCGAGATCGTCGGCAAGGAAGACCTGGCCGACGCGGCGCGGTTCACCGTCAAGGGACCTGTCGTCACGTCGGATGCAGGTCACGGAGATTCGATCGCGGTCAACGGTGTGTGCCTGACCGTGGTGGACGTCCTCGACGGGATCTCCTTCACCGCCGACGTCATGCAGGAGACATTGAACCGGTCAAGCCTGCAGCGGCTGGAGGTGGGCAGCCGCGTGAACCTCGAACGCGCTGCGTCGCTCGGCAGCAGGCTCGGCGGACACCTCGTTCAGGGGCATGTCGACGGCACCGGAACGGTCGTCAGCCGCTCGCGCTCCGAGAACTGGACGGTGGTGCGCATCGCGCTGCCGACCTCGGTCGCCCGATACGTCGTCGAGAAGGGATCGATCACCGTCGACGGTGTCTCGTTGACGGTGTCCGGCCTGGGCGAGGATGCGGACGGTCACTGGTTCGAGATCTCGCTGATCCCGACGACACTCGAGCTCACCACCCTCGGCCGGTCGCCGGTCGGTACGCCGGTGAACCTCGAAGTCGACGTCATCGCGAAGTACGTCGAGCGCCTGCAGACCCTCGCCGCAGACTGACCGAACCGGAAAGTAGTGTTGGAGGGGTATCTGCGCCGACGTCTGAAGTCGGTGCGGAACGAGACACTTTGGAGCGTACGACGTGACTAGGTTCGACAGTATCGAGCGTGCTGTCGCCGACATCGCCGCAGGCAAAGCCGTGGTGGTGGTCGACGACGAGGATCGCGAGAACGAAGGCGATCTGATCTTCGCCGCCGAGAAGGCCACCCCCGAGCTCGTGGCGTTCATGGTGCGATACACGTCCGGATACCTCTGTGTTCCGCTGTCCGGCGACGACTGCGACCGGCTCGGTCTGCCTCCGATGTACGCGACCAACCAGGACAAGCACGGCACGGCGTACACGGTCACCGTCGATGCGCGCGAAGGCATCGGAACCGGTATCTCCGCATCCGATCGTGCCGCGACCATGCGTCTGTTGGCCGACCCGAACAGCGGCGCGGGCGACTTCACTCGTCCGGGCCACGTCGTGCCGCTGCGCGCCAAGGACGGCGGCGTGCTGCGACGCCCCGGCCACACCGAGGCCGCCGTCGACCTGGCACGCATGGCGGATCTTCGTCCCGCCGGTGTGATCTGCGAGATCGTCAGTCAGAAGGACGAGGGTGAGATGGCTCGCACCGACGAGCTGCGTGTCTTCGCCGACGACCACGATCTCGCGCTCATCTCCATCGCCGATCTCATCGCATGGCGTCGCAAGCACGAGAAGCACGTCGTACGCGTCGCCGACGCACGGATCCCGACGTCGCACGGCGTTTTTCGCGCCGTCGGCTACCAGAGCGTGTACGACGACGTCGAGCACGTAGCCCTCGTGCGCGGCGACATCGCAGGCCCCGACGGCGACGGCAGCGACGTGCTCGTGCGCG
The DNA here is from genome assembly GCF_019835205.1 of Rhodococcus sp. BP-261. NCBI lineage: Bacteria > Bacillati > Actinomycetota > Actinomycetes > Mycobacteriales > Nocardiaceae > Rhodococcus > Rhodococcus sp. BP-261. Next base: position 45,834 of record NZ_JABUCO010000002.1, read on the forward strand.
TCCACTCCGAATGCCTCACCGGCGACGTCTTCGGGTCTTTGCGCTGCGATTGCGGTCCGCAGCTCGACGCCGCACTCGAGATGATCGCGCAGGAAGGCCGCGGCGTCGTGCTGTACATGCGTGGCCACGAAGGCCGCGGCATCGGTCTGCTGCACAAACTGCAGGCCTACCAGCTGCAGGACGCGGGATCGGACACCGTCGACGCGAACCTCCAACTCGGATTGCCCGCCGATTCGCGCGACTACGGCATCGGTGCGCAGATCCTGGTCGACCTCGGCATCTCGTCGATGCGTCTGCTGACCAACAACCCTGCCAAGCGCGTCGGACTCGACGGCTACGGTCTGCACGTCACCGAGCGGGTGCCGATGCCCCTGCGCGCGAACGCCGAGAACCTGACGTATCTCCGGACCAAACGCGACCGCATGGGCCACGACCTCGTCGGCCTGGACGAGTACGAGTTGGGTCACAAGGCCGGCTCCACCCCGGACATCGAGTTGGGAACGAATCCATGAGCGGCGAGGGCGAACCCGTACTCCAGTTGTCCGGTGCTGCCGATCTGAAGTTGGCGATCGTGGCGGGCCAGTGGCACAAGACGGTGTCCGAGGCGCTGCTCGACGGAGCCACTCGCAAGGCCGACGAGGCAGGTGTCACCGACGTGACCGTCGTACGCGTCGCGGGTGCCATCGAGCTTCCCGTCGTCGCGCAGCAGTTGGCGCGCACGCACGACGCAGTGGTTGCGTTGGGCGTCGTCATCCGGGGCGGCACGCCGCACTTCGAGTACGTCTGCGACGCCGTCACGGCCGGTCTGACGCGGGTGTCGCTCGACGAGGGCACTCCTGTCACCAACGGTGTTCTGACGACCAACGACGAGCAGCAGGCGCTCGATCGTGCCGGGCTTCCCGGGTCGAGCGAGAACAAAGGCGCCCAAGCGGTGGCCGCGGCCATCGACACGGCGTTGACGCTGCAGCGACTACGGCAGCCCAGTGTCGACGGGGCTGCGCGATGACCGAGCCCGGTCGCTGGGAACTCGAAGTCAGATCTCGGAAGTCCGCCCGATACGCCGTCGTCGCGGCGATCGTACTGGTCACCGCGCACGTGACCGTCGCCGTTCTCTTGCGAGTGTCGCCGACCGGTGTGTACTTCCGTACCGCCGACCAGCTGGCGCTCGCCGGCATCGGCTTCTTGCTCGCCGGCATCGCGTTGCTGCTGACGCGTCCGCGTGTGCGGGTCGGCGCGGAAGGGGTCGCGGTCCGCAACATCCTGTCCGAGCGACTCATCGAGTGGGATCTCGTTCGGGGTCTGTCGTTCCCCGACGGCGCCATGTGGGCACGCGTCGACATTCCCGACGACGAGTTCATCCCGGTCATGGCCATCCAGTCGAACGATCGCGACCGAGCCGTCGCAGCCGTGCGCACGTTCCGCGCTCTCGAAGCCAAATACGCAGGGTCCGACACGTGATGTTCCGCGTCGGACCCTGCGGCTAGCCTGGATTACGTGTCCGATCCCTCTACGTATCGCCCGGCCACCGGGACCATCCCGGTCGAACCCGGCGTGTACAAATTTCGTGATCCGCACGGACGCGTGATCTACGTCGGCAAGGCCAAAAGCCTGCGCAGCCGACTCAATTCGTACTTCGCGGACGTCGCGTCGTTGCATCCGCGTACCCGCCAGATGGTCACCACCGCAGCGTCCGTCGAATGGACGGTCGTCACCACCGAGGTGGAGGCGCTGCAGCTCGAGTACAACTGGATCAAGGAGTTCGATCCGCGGTTCAACGTTCGGTATCGCGACGACAAGAGCTACCCGATGCTCGCCGTCACGATGAACGAGGAGTATCCGCGGCTGTTCGTCTACCGCGGTCCGAGACGCAAAGGTGTGCGGTACTTCGGGCCGTACGCGCACGCGTGGGCCATCCGGGAGACCCTCGATCTACTGCTGCGAGTGTTCCCGGCGCGTACCTGCTCGGCGGGAGTGTTCAAGCGGCACAGCCAGATCGGCAGGCCCTGCCTGCTGGGGTACATCGACAAGTGTTCGGCGCCCTGCGTGGACCGCGTCAGCGCCGAGGAGCACCGCAAGATCGTCGAGGATTTCTGCGATTTCCTTTCCGGCAAGACCGACAAGCTCGTGCGGCAACTAGAGAAGCGCATGCAGGAGGCGTCCGAGGAACTCGATTTCGAGACCGCGGCTCGGCTGCGCGACGACGTCGGCGCACTCCGACGCGCGTTGGAGAAGCAGGCTGTCGTTCTCGGTGACGGCACGGACGCCGACCTCGTCGCCTTCGCCGCCGACGACCTCGAAGCCGCCGTGCAGGTCTTCCACGTGCGCGGTGGGCGGGTGCGCGGCCAGCGGGGCTGGGTCGTGGAGAAGGCGGGAGAAGTGGTCGAGCAGCAAGCCGAGAACCGTGACGATCTGCCTGCTCTCGTCGAGCAGTTCCTGACGCAGTTCTACGGTGAGCAGGCTGCCATGTCGATTCAGTCGCCCGGTGTCGACGACGCAGGCGCCAATGCGGTTCCGCGTGAGGTCCTCGTTCCGGTCATGCCTGCCAACTCCGATCAGGTACAGCAATGGCTCAGCCGTCTGCGCGGGTCCAACGTGCAGCTTCGGGTTCCGCAGCGCGGTGACAAGAAGGCGCTGGCCGAGACCGTCGAACGCAACGCCAAGGAGGCGCTGCAGCAACACAAGCTCAAGCGTGCAGGTGACTTCACGTCCAGATCGGCTGCGCTGCAGGGTATTCAGGAGGCGCTCGATCTCGACTCCGCGCCTCTGCGGATCGAGTGCATCGACATCTCGCACGTACAGGGCACCGATGTCGTCGCCTCGCTCGTCGTGTTCGAGGACGGTCTCCCGCGCAAGAGCGACTATCGCCATTACTCGATCAAGGAAGCGGCGGGCGACGGACATTCCGACGACGTCGCCAGCATCGCCGAGGTGACGCGTCGCCGATTCCTCCGGCACAGTTCCGACGCCGGTGGCGGTGGCGACCTGTCAACCGAGGCCGCGTTGGATCCGCAGACCGGACGCCCGAAGCGCTTCGCGTACCCACCGAACTTGTTCGTCGTCGACGGCGGCGCTCCCCAGGTCGCAGCCGCCTCCGAGGTTCTGGACGAGCTGGGCGTGACCGATGTCGCGATCGTCGGTCTGGCCAAGCGTCTCGAAGAGGTGTGGGTGCCGGGCGAGTCGGATCCGGTCATCCTGCCGAGGACCAGCGAGTCCCTGTACCTGCTGCAACGGGTGCGCGACGAGGCACACCGATTCGCCATCAGTTTCCACCGCAGCAAGCGTTCGCGTCGCATGACGGCGTCGGCGCTGGACTCGGTACGCGGGCTCGGCGAGACGCGTCGTAACGCTCTCGTGGCGCATTTCGGATCCGTCGCCAAGCTGAAGCAGGCGTCGGTCGAAGAAATCGTCCAGGTACCGGGAATCGGCGAGATGACGGCGAAGTCGGTGCTCGAGGCACTGGGTGCGGAGTCCGGCCCTGTCATACCGGACACCGTCGGGTCGGACACTTCGGACATCGTCGGTCAAGATGGAGTCACGGGCAGCGACGCTGCCGATCGGGGTCGGGAAGATGCAACTTCGACAGGGTGAGGCGTGACGTGAGCAAACCGGATGTACAGCCGGCGCCGGACGCGACGGCGGCGGACAGCGCGAGCGACAACAGCGACGACGTCGTCCCACCGCACCCAGGCGGTATCGAGGTCGCCCTCGTCACCGGCTTGTCGGGCGCGGGGCTTCGTACTGCCGCCAAGGCGCTCGAGGACATGGGGTGGTACGTCGCGGACAACCTGCCACCCGAGCTGATCTCGAAGATGGTCGATCTGGGCCTGGAGTCGGACCCGCGCATCGAACGGCTCGCACTCGTGATGGACGTGCGCAGCCGTCTGTTCACGGGCGACCTCGGCTGGGTCGTCCGGGAACTCGATTCCAAGGGCGTCCGCAATCGTGTCTTGTTCCTCGACGCCACCGACGCGGCGCTGATTCGACGGTTCGAGTCCAACCGACGTAGCCACCCACTCCAGAACGACGGGCAGGACGGCACGCTGACCGAAGGCATCGCAGCCGAGCGGCTCCGCCTCGCGCAGGTCAAGGCGGCAGCCGACGTGACGATCGAGACCTCGTCGCTGTCGGTGCACCAGCTACGTCGCAAGATCGAGGCCGCGTTCGGAGGCGCGGATGCCGCGATGATCGGCGTCACCGTGCAGTCCTTCGGCTTCAAGTACGGTCTTCCGATCGACGCGGATCTGGTGTGCGACGTCAGATTTCTGCCCAACCCGCACTGGGTTCCGGAGCTCCGCGAGCACACTGGTCGGGACGAGGCGGTCCGCGACTACGTCCTGGAGCAGGACGGGGCCCAGGACTACTTGAACACCTACCACCATCTGTTGCAGCTGACGGTGGACGGATATCGGCGGGAAGGCAAGCGATACATGACGGTTGCAGTCGGGTGCACCGGAGGAAAACATCGAAGCGTAGCCATGTCGGAAGCGCTAGCCGCGATGCTGGAACAACACGACGACCTGTCGGTGCGGGTGCTGCATCGAGACATGGGTCGCGAATGACCGACCTGCAGCCGGACGACACGTCGTCGAAGAAGATCGTCGCGCTGGGTGGAGGTCACGGCCTGTATGCCACGCTGAGCGCGGCCCGCAGGCTCGCCTCCGACGTGACGGCCGTGGTGACCGTCGCGGACGACGGGGGATCGTCGGGTCGCCTTCGCGCCGAGCTCGGTGTCCTTCCGCCCGGTGACCTGCGGATGGCATTGGCCGCGCTGGCCGCCGAGAACCCGCGCACCCGCATGTGGGCCGACGTGCTTCAACATCGCTTCCGCGGTACCGGGGCGTTGGCGGGACACTCGGTGGGCAATCTCATACTGGCCGGGCTCACCGAGGTGCTCGGTGACACGGTTCTGGCGCTCGACGAGGTGTCCGATCTGCTGGGAATCCGCGGCAGGGTGCTCCCGATGGCACCCGTTCCGCTCGACATCGAGGCGGACGTCTCGGGGCTGGAGGACGATCCTCGGGTCAGCCGCGTCATACGGGGTCAGGTGGCCGTCGCGACGACACCCGGCAAGGTGCGGCGTGTCCGTCTGATGCCTCCCGACCCACCGGCGACGCCGGAAGCGGTGGAGGCCATCGGCGCGGCCGACCTCGTCGTGCTGGGTCCCGGCTCGTGGTTCTCCAGTGTCATTCCCCACGTTCTCGTCCCGGACCTACTGGCTGCTCTCGACCGATCGACGGCGCCGAAGGTCCTGGTGTTGAATCTCGCGCCGGAGTTGGGGGAGACCACCGGATTCTCCGCCGAGCGGCATCTGCACGTACTCTCCCAACACGCGCCTGACTTCGGAGTCGACTACGTCCTCGTCGACTCGCTCTCCGTGCCTGCCGGGGGAGAGCGAGACCACCTCGCCCGTGCGGCTGCCAGGCTGGGAGCCGAGGTCGTCTACGACGATGTCGCCGAATCAGGTACTCACGCGCATCATTTCGGAAAGTTGGCGGCAGCGCTCGGTAGCATCGTCTCGTCGCGAGACGGGACTGCGCCGACGACGTCGCGCAGAGAGGGGATCATTTCGTGGCCATGACAGCGGAGGTGAAAGACGAGCTCTCGAGGCTCGCGATCACCCAGGTGAGCTGCAGGAGAGCCGAGGTGTCGGCTCTCCTGCGGTTTGCAGGTGGGCTTCACATCGTTGCGGGGCGTGTCGTCGTCGAGGCGGAGGTCGATCTGGGGTCGATCGCGCGGCGCCTGCGGCGGGAGATCTTCGACCTCTACGGCTACTCGTCGGACGTGCACGTTCTCAGTGCAGGCGGTCTGCGCAAGAGCTCTCGCTACGTCGTGCGCGTCGCGAAGGACGGCGAAGCGCTGGCTCGCCAGACGGGACTGCTCGACATGCGCGGTCGGCCCGTGCGTGGTCTCCCCGCACAGGTCGTCGGCGGGACGGTCGGCGACGCCGAAGCGGCATGGCGCGGTGCCTTTCTCGCTCATGGGTCGCTGACCGAGCCGGGTCGCTCGTCGGCGCTCGAGATCAGCTGCCCCGGTCCGGAAGCCGCGCTGGCGCTCGTCGGTGCAGCCAGACGACTGGGTGTGGCAGCCAAGGCGCGTGAGGTGCGTGGCACCGATCGCGTCGTCGTCCGCGACGGCGAGGCCATCGGCGCTCTGCTGACCCGCATGGGAGCTCAGGACACTCGCCTCGTCTGGGAGGAACGCCGCATGCGACGCGAGGTGCGTGCGACCGCCAACCGGCTCGCGAACTTCGACGACGCCAACCTACGACGCTCCGCACGTGCTGCAGTCGCGGCGGCGGCACGCGTCGAACGGGCGTTGGAGATCCTCGGCGACGACGTTCCCGACCATCTCGCCGCGGCGGGTTCGTTGCGAGTCCAGCATCGACAGGCGTCCCTGGAGGAGCTCGGCCAGCTGGCCGATCCGCCGATGACGAAGGATGCCGTCGCGGGAAGGATCCGCCGTCTGCTGTCGATGGCGGACCGAAAAGCGAAGGACACCGGCATTCCGGACACCGAGTCGGCCGTCACCGCGGAACTGCTCGACGAGGCGTGAATGCCCTGGTAGCGGACGACCCGCGCGCGAGTCGTGACTGCGCACTAGGGTGGGATCTGCTGCGTGCGGATGTCCACATGCACGAAATCCGACAAACGGTTCAACAACTTAGGAGCGAACAGTGACGATCCGGGTAGGCGTGAACGGCTTCGGCCGCATCGGACGTAACTTCTTCAGGGCAGTCGATGCGCAGAAAGCTCTGGGCACCACCGACATCGAGATCGTGGCTGTCAACGACCTCACGGACAACGCAACCCTGGCGCACCTGCTCAAATACGACTCCATCCTCGGCCGTCTGCCGCACGACGTGAGCCTCGAGGGCGACGACACCATCGTCGTCGGCGACCAGAAGATCAAGGCGTTGTCGCTGCGCGAGGGCCCGTCCGCACTTCCGTGGGGCGACCTGGGTGTCGACGTCGTCGTGGAGTCCACCGGCATCTTCACCGATGCGGCCAAGGCCAAGGGTCACCTCGACGCAGGCGCCAAGAAGGTCATCATCTCCGCGCCCGCCAAGGGTGAGGACATCACCATCGTGATGGGCGTCAACGACGACAAGTACGACGGCAGCCAGAACATCATCTCGAACGCGTCGTGCACCACCAACTGCCTCGGACCGATCGCCAAGGTTCTCGACGACGAGTTCGGCATCGTCAAGGGCCTCATGACGACCGTCCACGCGTACACGCAGGACCAGAACCTGCAGGACGGCCCGCACAGCGACCTGCGCCGTGCGCGCGCTGCCGCTCTGAACGTGGTTCCGACCGGAACGGGCGCCGCGAAGGCGATCGGCCTGGTTCTCCCGCAGCTGCTCGGCAAGCTCGACGGCTACGCCCTGCGTGTGCCGATCCCGACCGGCTCGGTCACCGACCTGACGGCCAACCTGAAGAAGTCGGCCAGCGCCGCGGACATCAACGCTGCGATGAAGGCGGCCTCCGAGGGCGCGTTGAAGGGCATCCTGAAGTACACCGAGGATCCGATCGTCTCGTCGGACATCGTCACCGACCCGCACTCGTCGATCTTCGACGCGGGCCTGACCAAGGTCATCGACGACCAGGTCAAGATCGTCTCCTGGTACGACAACGAGTGGGGCTACTCCAACCGCCTCGCGGATCTCATCGGCCTCGTCGGAAAGTCTCTCTGATCACATGGCAGTCAAAACACTGCAGGATCTGATCGCCGCCGGGGTGTCCGGCCGCGCTGTGCTGGTCCGATCGGACTTCAATGTTCCGATCGAGAACGGTGTCATCACCGATCCGGGCCGGATCGTCGCGTCGCTTCCGACGCTGAACGCCCTGCTCGACGCGGGCGCCAAGCTCATCGTGACGGCGCATCTCGGACGACCGGATGGCAAGCCCGAGTCGAAGTACTCGTTGGCGCCTGTCGCGTCGAAGCTCGGCGAGCTGCTGGGCAGGCACGTGCAGCTGGCCGGCGACGTCGTCGGGCAGGATGCCCAGGCGCGCGCCGAGGGACTGACCGACGGCGACGTCCTCCTGCTCGAGAACATCCGCTTCGATCCGCGCGAGACCAGCAAGGACGAGGCGGAGCGTGCCGCGCTCGCCGCCGAGTTGGTGGCGCTGACCGACGGCGAAGGTGCGTTCGTGTCCGACGGCTTCGGTGTGGTCCACCGCAAGCAGGCGTCGGTCTACGACGTCGCGAAGTTGCTCCCGTCGTACGCGGGCAACCTGGTCGGCACCGAGGTCGACGTCCTGAAGACGCTGACCGAGACCCCGCAGCGCCCGTACGCGGTCGTGCTGGGTGGCTCGAAGGTGTCCGACAAGCTCGCGGTCATCGAAGCATTGGCACCGAAGGTCGACACACTCGTCATCGGCGGCGGAATGTGCTTCACGTTCCTCGCGGCTCAGGGACAGTCCGTCGGTTCGTCGCTGCTGCAGGACGACATGATCGACACGTGCAAGGACCTGCTCGAGCGTTTCGGTGACGTCATCCACCTGCCGAAGGACGTCGTCGTCGCCGATTCGTTCTCCGCGGATGCGGAAGCGAAGACGGTGCCGTCGTACGAGATTCCCGACGGCTGGATGGGTCTGGACATCGGCCCGGAGTCCGTCGAGCGTTTCGGTGCGGTTCTGCGCGCGGCCAAGACGGTGTTCTGGAACGGCCCCATGGGTGTGTTCGAGTTCGAGAAGTTCGCGGCAGGCACCAAGGGTCTCGCCGAGGCGATCGTCGCGGCGACCTCGAACGGCGCTTTCAGCGTCGTCGGTGGCGGCGACTCCGCTGCCGCGGTCCGGGCCCTCGGACTTCCGGACGACGGTTTCTCGCACATCTCCACCGGAGGAGGGGCGTCGCTCGAATACCTCGAGGGCAAGCAGCTCCCCGGTCTCGCAGCCCTGGAGGACTGAACAGATGGCACGTAAGCCGCTTATCGCCGGCAACTGGAAGATGAATCTCAACCACCTCGAGGCCATCTCGTTGGTACAGAAGATCGCGTTCTCGTTGCCCGCGAAGTACTTCGACAAGGTCGACGTGACGGTCATCCCGCCGTTCACCGACATCCGCAGCGTGCAGACGCTGATCGAGGGTGACAAGCTGCTGCTCACCTTCGGTGCGCAGGACGTGTCGGCTCACGACTCGGGTGCGTACACCGGTGAGATCAGCGGTGGCATGCTCGCCAAGCTGGGATGCACGTTCGTCGTCGTCGGACATTCCGAGCGCCGCACGCTGCACAGCGAGGACGACGCGACGGTCCTGGCCAAGACCAAGGCTGCGCTGAAGCACGGGCTGACGCCGATTGTCTGCATCGGCGAAGGCCTGAACATTCGAGAGGCCGGTGAGCACGTGTCGTACAACGTCGCTCAGCTGCGTGCGTCGCTCGAGGGGCTGTCCGCCGAGGACATCTCCAAGATCGTCATCGCGTACGAGCCCGTGTGGGCCATCGGTACCGGCAAGGTGGCCAGCGCTGCGGATGCGCAGGAAGTGTGCGCAGCCATTCGCGAGGAACTGCAGACGCTGGCGTCCGCCGATGTCGCGGCCGGCGTTCGAATCCTCTACGGCGGATCGGTCAACGCCAAGAACGTCGGCGAGATCGTCGCGCAGAACGACGTCGACGGCGCCCTCGTCGGTGGTGCGTCGTTGAAGGCGGACGAGTTCGCCACCCTGTCGGCCATCGCCGCAGGGGGACCCCTGCCCTGATCTTCTGGGCGACACCCGACCGGAGCTGCCGTGCCACTGTCTCGCGAGAGGCGGTGGCACGGCAGTCGGCGTTCGACAGGTAGGCTGTCAGCGGTCGTGAGCTGAATCGATGTGAGGCGGACATGGAACTGTTTCTGGATATCTTGCTGGTCGTCACCAGCTTGGCGCTGATTCTTCTGGTGCTGTTGCACCGGGGTAAGGGCGGCGGTCTGTCCAGTCTGTTCGGTGGCGGCGTGCAATCGTCTCTGTCGAGTTCGACGGTCGTCGAGAAGAACCTCGACCGCTTGACCATCTTCACCGGCATCGTCTGGCTCATCGCGATTCTCGGCATCGGCCTCGAGATCAAGTTCTCCTGACTGTCGCGGCCTCACCGAGGTCATTTGTAAAGACATGCCGACACGACGTGGTGTGAACTGCGGATGCGGGGGCGTTCGGCGATACTGTACGAATGAGTGAAACCCCTGTGGAGTCGGCTGGATCTCCTGCGTTCGTCACACCGACGACCCAGGGTCGCGAGCTGACCGAACCGCTGCGCGAGGACATCCGTTATCTCGGTGGGATTCTCGGCGACATCATTCGCGAACACGAGGGTGAGGAGACGTTCGACCTCGTCGAGCGGGCGCGTGTCGAATCGTTCGCCGTCCGCCGTTCGGAGGTCGATCGAGGCACCTCCGTCGGCATGTACGCCGATACCGCTGTAGCCCAAGCGATTCCGCTCATCCGCGCATTCAGTCATTTCTCGCTCCTGGCCAACCTCGCCGAGGATCTGCACCGCGAGCGTCGACGCGCGATTCACCTCGACCGCGAGGATCCGCCGCAGGACAGCAGCCTCGAGGCGACCTGGCTCAAGCTCGACGCCGCGAACCTCACGCGCGACCGGATCGCGTCCGCATTGACCGATGCCCTTGTCTCGCCGGTCATCACGGCGCATCCGACGGAGACGCGTCGGCGCACGGTGTTCGACGTACAGTCCAAGATCACCGAGCTGATGCGTCGTCGAGAGGTCGCGATGGCTGCGGCGCCGAACAAGGCGTCGGCCGCGAAAGAGCTTGCGTCCGTTGATGCCTCGATCAGGCGTCAGGTGCTGACACTGTGGGAGACGGCGTTGATCCGCTTGTCCCGCTTGCGGATCCAGGACGAGATCGAGGTCGGGCTCCGGTACTTCGAGACATCGCTCTTCGACGTCATCCCGGCGCTGAACGCGGATGTCCGTGCCGCACTGCGCACACGGTACCCCGAGGACGGTCTGCTGCCGCGGCCGATCCTGCGCCCCGGTTCGTGGATCGGCGGCGACCGCGACGGCAACCCGAACGTCACCGGCGACGTCGTGCACACCGCGACACACCAGGCGGGATACGTCGCCTTCGCGCACTACCTGGACCAGTTGGTCGCGCTGGAGAAGGAACTGTCGATGTCGGCGCGGTTGGTCGACATCGCCGACGAATTGACCGCCCTCGCTGCGGAGTCGGGAGATCCCGACGACCGACGGGAGGACGAGCCGTACCGCGTCGCAGTCCGTGGAATTCGTGCCCGACTCACCGCCACCGCGGTTGCAGTGCTCGACTCGCTGCCTGTCTCTGCGCTCGACCTGGGCGCGACGCCGTATGCCGCCCCGCAGGACGTGTTGAACGATCTCGACGTCATCGACCGAGCACTGCGTGCCGACGGCGACGCACTGATCGCCGACGACCGTCTGCTCGCGCTCCGACAAGCCGTCGAGACGTTCGGGTTCCATCTGCAGGCCCTGGACATGCGTCAGAACTCGGAGACGCACGAAGAGGTCGTTGCCGAACTGTTGGCGTGGGCCGGTGTGCATCCGGACTACGCGTCGCTGGGGGAGGACGAGCGGGTCGCACTGCTGTCTCGGGAGCTGACGACGCGTCGTCCGCTCGTGGCAGCCGACGCCCGACTGAGCGACCTTGCGACCAAGGAACTCGGCATCGTCCGCGCCGCGAAGACGGCGATCGATCATCTCGGCCCCGACACGATCCAGAACTACATCATCAGCATGTGTCAGTCGGTCAGCGACATGCTCGAAGCGGCCCTTCTGCTCAAGGAAGCAGGCATCTTCGATCCGGGTGCGGACGGGTCGGCCCCGACGTCGACCGTCGGCGTCGTGCCGCTGTTCGAAACGATCGAAGACCTGCAGCAGGGCGCCGAGACGCTCGTCGCGACGCTGAACGTCCCGGTCTACCGAGCTCTCGTCGAGGGCCGCGGCATGAACCAGGAAGTCATGCTCGGGTACTCGGACTCCAACAAGGACGGCGGGTACCTCGCGGCCAACTGGGCGCTGTACCGCGCCGAACTGGATCTGCTGGAGGCGTCGCGCACCACGGGAATTCGACTGCGGCTGTTCCACGGTCGCGGCGGCACCGTGGGACGCGGCGGCGGCCCCAGCTACGACGCGATCCTCGCCCAGCCGCCCGGCGTCGTCCAGGGCTCGCTTCGACTCACCGAGCAGGGCGAGATCATCGCGGCGAAGTACGCCGAACCGTCGATGGCACGGCGCAACCTCGAATCGCTCGTCGCGGGCACGCTGGAATCGACGTTGCTCGACGTCGAAGGTCTGGGCGACGGGGCCGAACCGGCCTACGCCGTGCTCGACGACCTGGCGGCCAGAGCCCGTGCCGCCTACGGCCGTCTGGTGCACGAGGAGCCCGGGTTCGTCGAGTACTTCCGGACGTCGACGCCCGTCGCCGAGGTCGGGGAGTTGAACATCGGTAGCAGGCCCGCATCGCGGAAGCCCACCAACTCGGTCTACGACCTCCGGGCGATCCCGTGGGTCATGTCCTGGAGTCAGTGCCGCGTCATGCTTCCGGGGTGGTACGGAACCGGCTCGGCGTTCGAGGAATGGGTCGACGGCGACGACGAGAAGCTGGCCGTGCTGACCGACCTGTACCGGAAGTGGCCGTTCTTCCAGACGGTGCTGTCCAATCTCGCTCAGGTCATGGCGAAGTCGGATCTCGGCATTGCCGCTCGATACGCCGAGCTGGTGCCGGACACGGCTTTGCGTGATCGCATCTTCGGCATGATCGAGACCGAACACGCGAAGACCATCGAGATGTACCTGAAGATCACCGGTCATTCCCGATTGCTCGAGGACAACCCGGCGCTGGAACGGTCGGTGCACAACCGGTTCCCGTATCTCGAGCCGCTGAACCAGATGCAGGTCGAAATGCTGCGGCGCTTCCGTGCAGGCGACGACGACGAGCGCGTCAAGCGCGGAATTCTGTTGACGATGAACGGTCTAGCGACGGCGTTGCGCAACAGCGGGTAATAGTTCTCGATGGGCTGTCGAGGACCGAAGCCGTCCTCGACAGCCCATACCGTGCGTGGCATGACTTCGTTCAAGGCATCACCGTTCCGTGTCGACATTCCTCAGGCCGAACTCGACGACCTTCGACGGCGTCTGACCGGCACCCGCTGGCCGGACGACCTTCCCGGTGTCGGATGGGAGTACGGCGTCCCTGTCACGTATCTGCGCGAACTCGCCGAGTACTGGGCCACGGCGTTCGACTGGCGTGCCCACGAGAAGAGACTGAATCGGTACCCGCAGTTCGTCGCAGACATCGACGGCCGAACGCTCCACTACGTCCACGTCGCGTCGCCGGATCCCGACGCGGTTCCGTTGGTTCTCGTTCACGGATGGCCGTTCGAGGACTTCGGCGACGTGATCGGACCGCTCACGGATCCGCGTGGCCACGGCGACGATACGGCGCAGGCGTTCCACGTCGTGGTGCCCACACTCCCCGGATTCGGCTTCTCGGGCCCCACGACCCGGCGCGGTGACGCAGACACGGTGTGTTCGGCCGAGCTGATCGCGCGGCTCATGGCCGAACTCGGCTACGACCGCTACGGTGCACAAGGCGGAGACGCCGGTTCGTTCATCGCCCCGCAGCTCGGGCGGATTGCGCCGGACAAGGTCATCGGAGTGCACATGAACGGACCGATCACCATCCCGTCGTGGGACGACGACGGTAGCGGATACAGTGCCGAGGATCGGAAAAAAGTTGCGGCGCTGGCAGATTGGAGCAATTCCGAGACAGCGTCGTATGCGTCTGTTCATTCGACGCGGCCCGCAACGCTTGCACCCGCACTGACCGATTCACCGGTCGGATTGCTGTCCTGGGTGATCGACGTCGTGAACACCTACATCGACCCGGCGAAGACCCTATCCGACGCGATCGACCGCGACATGCTGCTCGCGAACGTCAGCATTCTGTGGTTCACCGAGACCATCGGGTCGTCGATGCGCCTGTACAAGGAGTCGACGCAGTGGGGAGCAGAGCTGACCTCGTCGGGTGTGCCTACCGCTGCCGCAGTGTTCGCGCGTGACAACAGTATTCGTGGAATCGCCGAGAAGCAGAACCACATCGTCCGGTGGACCGAGTTCGATCACGGCGGACATTTCGCAGCGATGGAAACGCCGGGCGAGTTGATCGACGATCTCCGGACCTTCTTCTCGTCGCTGTCGCGGTGAGTCCGCTGGTGGAACCGTTTCCTCGGCGGCCGCGTCAGAAGGGATAGGAAGCCGGGTCGAGGCAAAGGGGGACAAGGCCGTGGCACAGTGCTCGAGCGACGCCCGATCGTGGCGTGACGGGACCGCGTATCGCGTGCACGGACGTCGGTCTCTCGGTGGTCGCGCGCAGATGTCGGCCGGCACGGACGCCACGGATTCGAGCCTTGCGACGCCGCCCGCCGGGGACCTGTCGAGAGACGGCGACGGCGTCGAACCTGCTTGACGGACAAGCAGATTCGACGCCGTCGTGGTTCTCGCCGCTCGTACTACGTGTCCAGCTTCGACGCGGCCGCCGTGTCGACGAACCACACCGTCGACTCGGATCCGACGGCTCCGGCCGATGGCACGTCGTCCGGGGAGGCGCCGCCGACCGCTGCAGCCACGGCCTCGGCCTTTGCTTCGCCGGACACCAGTAGCCAGACATGCTTCGCACGTCGAATCGCGGGCAGAGTCAACGTGATTCGCACGGGTGGCGGCTTGGGGGAGTCCTCGACCGCGATGACGTACTGCGTCGTCTCGCGCACCGCGTCGGTATGGGGGAACAGGGAATTGATGTGTCCCTCGCCTCCCATGCCGAGCAGGTGCACGTCGAACTCCGGCGCCCGCTCACCCTCGTCGGCGTGGGCTGCGAGAACCCGGGCGTACGACGCCGCAGCCACCTCGGGGTCGCTCTCGTGCGGACCGTCCGACGCGGCCATGCGGAACACTCGATCTGGGTGCACGTCGACGTGATTCAGCAGGGCGTCCGACGCTTGAACTTCGTTGCGTTCGGGATCGCCCGCCGGCAGGAACCGCTCGTCGCCGAAATAGACGTCGACGCGGCTCCAGTCGATGTTCCCCGAGTCCTTGCGCAGAGCTTCGAGCAGTGCGATGCCGGTTCCACCACCGGTCAGTACGACCGAGGCGGATCCACGCTCGGCCTGCGCCGAGGTGACGACGTCGACGAACCTCGAACGTGCCGCGTCGACGAGCGCGTCGGCGTCGAGAAAATGCAGAACCGATGTCTCACTCATAAGTCACCTTCGACAGTCCGTTCAGGGCCAGTTCGTAGATCTCGTCCGTGTCGAGGCGACGCAGCTCCTCGGCGAGGCATTCACGCGTGTCCCGACGCGCCAGCGCGACCTCGGCGTCGGGCTGTCCCGTGCGCCGAAGCGTGGCAGTCTTGCCGGTCTGGGGCCGGGTGATCGAGATGCTGCTGTTCTCGCGATGCAGCTCGACTCTCAGCTCGCCCGTCGTCCGGTGGACCGGCACGTCGAGCTTCGCGGCCAGCCAGCCGGCGAGGATGTCCAACGCGGGCTCCTCGGCCAAACCGGAGACCGACACGGACACGACCTTCTCGTGCGGCGGCTGGTCGAGTGCCGTCGCGAGCAGCCCACGCCAGTACGTGATGCGGCTCCACGACAGGTCGGTATCGCCCTGCCGGTAACTGGTGACGCGGCTCTTGATCGCCGCGGTCGTGTCCGGAGCGTTCGTCGCGTCGGTGATGCGACGAATAGCCAAGCGGCCCAACGGATTCTTCGCAGGAACCGCAGGAGCCTCGTCCGGCCACCACGCCACAATCGGCGTGTCCGGCAGCAGGAACGGGATGACGACGCTGTGTTCGTGATCCGCCAGTTCGCCGTTGAGCCTGAGCACGACGACCTCCGACGCGCCTGCATCGCCTCCGACGCGAATCTGGGCGTCCAGACTCGACTCGGCGGCGCGGTCACCGTGGGTCAGCACGATGACACGACACGGGTGCTCACGACTGGCGTCGTTCGCGGCCTCGATGGCACGCTCTGCCTTCTCGGCGTCCGGGCTGGCGACGATGAGCGTGAGTACGCGCCCGATGGTGACGGCACCACCGGACTCGCGCAGCTCGACCAGCTGTTTGCCGACCTCGGCCGTGGTGGTGCGGGGGATGTCGACGATCACGGCCTTCTCCATTCGCGTCCGGTGCGGTGCATCATCTCGTCACCGGAGGTCGGTCCCCACGTGCCGGCCTCGTACGGCTCGGCGGTGCCGCCGGACGCCCAGTACTCGAGAATCGGGTCGAGAATCTTCCAGGACAGTTCGACCTCGGCGTTGACGGGAAACAGCGACGGCTCGCCGAGCAGAACGTCGAGGATCAGACGTTCGTAGGCCTCGGGGGACGACTCGGTGAACGCCTGCCCGTAGCTGAAGTCCATGCTGACGTCGCGCACCTGCATGCTCGAGCCCGGCACCTTCGATCCGAAGCGCATGGTGACGCCCTCGTCCGGCTGGACGCGGATGACGAGCGCGTTCTGGCCGAGTTCCTCGGTCATGGTGGCGTCGAACGGCAGGTGCGGTGCACGCTTGAACACCATGGCGATCTCGGTGACCCTGCGCCCCAACGCTTTTCCGGTGCGCAGGTAGAACGGGACGCCGCCCCAGCGCCTGGTGTCGACCTGCAGGGTGATCGCCGCGTACGTCTCGGTGTTGGATTCGGAGTCGAATCCCTCTTCTTCCTTGAGCCCCTTGACCTTCTGGCTGCCCTGCCACCCCGCGGTGTACTGGCCGCGGGCGGTGGTTTCCCCGAGAGGGAGTGCAGGCTTGGTCGCCGACAGCACCTTGATCTTCTCGGACTGCAGTTCCGACGGGCTGAAACTGACCGGTTCCTCCATCGCGGTGATCGCGAGCAGCTGCAGCAGGTGGTTCTGGATCACGTCACGGGCCGCGCCGATGCCGTCGTAATAGCCTGCGCGGCCGCCCAATCCGATGTCCTCGGCCATCGTGATCTGAACGTGGTCGACGTAGTGCGCATTCCAGATCGGATCGAACAGCTGGTTCGCGAAGCGCAGCGCCAGGATGTTCTGAACCGTCTCCTTGCCGAGGTAGTGATCGATCCGAAAGACGGTGTCCTCCGGGAACACTCGGTTCACGACGGCGTTGAGCTCCTGAGCGCTCCGAAGGTCGTGGCCGAACGGCTTCTCGATGACGACGCGTCGCCACTGGTCGTCCTTGCCCTGGGACAGCCCGGAGCGAGAGAGCTGTTCGAGGACGACGGGAAACGCGCCGGGTGGGATCGACAGATAGAACGCGTGATTGCCGCCCGTCCCGCGGGTCTCGTCCAGCTCGGTGAGCGTGCGGGACAGTTCGTCGAATGCAGCGTCGTCGTCGAAGGACCCCTGCACGAACCGGAACCCTTCGGCCAGGGTGTTCCAGACTTCTTCGCTGAAGGGTGTACGCGCGTGATCCCGGACCGCGTCGTGCACGATCGTGGCGAAATCTTCCTTGCCCCACTCACGTCGAGCGAAGCCGACCAGGGCGAAACCGGGGGGCAGAAGCCCCCGGTTCGCCAGGTCGTACACCGCAGGCATGAGCTTCTTACGAGCGAGATCGCCAGTGACGCCGAAGATCACGAGACTGCACGGTCCGGCGATTCGCGGAAGACGCTTGTCACTTCGATCGCGGAGCGGGTTGGTCCACTCCGAGGAACTGTTCTGCGCAGGATCCTTGTGTTCGGTGTCTGCGGTGGTCACGTCTCTAGCTCTTCTGGCCCGCTTGGCGGAGCTGTTCGCCGGTGGCGTCGAGCAACTCGGTCCACGACGCCTCGAACTTGGCGACACCCTCGTTCTCGAGCGTCAGGAACACGTCGGTGACGTCGATGCCGATGGCGGAGAGCTTGTCGAAGACTTCCTGCGACTCCTGACCCTTGCCCGAGATCGTGTCACCGGTGATCTCACCGTGGTCGGCGACAGCATCGAGAGTCTTCTCGGGCATCGTGTTGACGGTGTTCGGCGACACCAGGTCGGTGACGTAGAGCGTGTCCGGGTACGCGGGGTTCTTGACACCGGTCGACGCCCACAGCGGGCGCTGCGGACGTCCGCCGGATCCGGCGAGCTCGTGGAAACGCGGTCCGACCTCGAACGCCTGCTGGTACGCGACGTAGGCCAGGCGAGCGTTCGCCAGAGCAGCCTTGCCCTTGAGTTCCTCGGCCTCGGGGGTGCCGATCTTGTCCAGGCGTGCATCGATCTCGGTGTCGACGCGCGAGACGAAGAACGAAGCGACCGAGTGGATTCTGGACAGATCGTGGCCTGCGGCGCGCGCAGCCTCCAGTCCCTCGAGGTAGGCGCCGATGACCGCCTCGTACCGCTCGACGGAGAAGATCAGTGTGACGTTGACGCTGATGCCCTCTCCGATGACCTTGGCGATCGCGGGAATGCCGGCTTCGGTCGCGGGAATCTTGATGAGCACGTTCGGGCGGTCGACGATCTTCCACAGCTCGACGGCCTGCGCGACGGTCTTCTCGGTGTCGTGCGCCAGGCGGGGATCGACCTCGATGGAGACGCGGCCGTCGACTCCTGCCGTCGACTCGAAGACGGGAGCGAAGATGTCGCACGCGTTGCGCACGTCGTCGGTGGTGACCGTGCGGATGGTGGCGTCGACGTCGGCGCCTCGCTCGGCCAGCTCACGAACCTGCGCGTCGTAGGCGTCGCCCTTGCTCAGCGCTGCCTGGAAGATCGACGGGTTGGTCGTCACGCCGACGACGCTCTTGCTCTCGATCAGCTCCTGCAGGTTGCCGGAGTTGATGCGGTCGCGGGACAGGTCGTCGAGCCAGACGGATACGCCTGCTGCGGACAGATCTGCGAGGTTCTTGTTCTGGGTCATGGGTTATCCCTTCACATTGGTGATCGAGCGCTGTGCGGCAGCGACCACGGCCTCGGCCGTGAATCCGTACTCGCGGAACAGCGTCTTGGCGTCCGCCGACTCGCCGTAGTGCTCGAGCGAGATGATCTCGCCGAAGCCGCCGACGATCCGGTACCACGGCATCGCGATGCCCGCCTCGATGGAGACGCGCGCCTTGACGGTGGGCGGAATGACCTGGTCGCGGTAGTTCTGGTCCTGGCTGAAGAACCACTCGACACACGGCATGGACACGACGCGAGCCGCGATGCCCTGCTCCTCGAGAGTCGTCTGCGCCTCGACGGCGTACTGCAGTTCCGAGCCGGTGCCGATGAGGACGACGTCCGGAGCCGCCTTCGAGGACTCGGAGAGGATGTAGGCGCCCTTCGACACACCCTCGTAGCTCGTGCCCTCGAGAATCGGGATGCCCTGACGGGTCAGTGCCAAACCGACGGGGCCGCTGCTGCTGGAGCGCGCCAGCACGGCCTGCCAGGCGAACGCGGTTTCGTTGGCGTCGCCCGGGCGGACGACGGACAGGTTCGGAATGGCACGCAACGCGGCGAGGTGCTCGACGGGCTGGTGCGTCGGGCCGTCCTCACCGAGGCCGATGGAATCGTGGGTCCACACGTAGATCGGATCGATGTCCATCAACGACGCCAGACGCACCGCCGGACGCATGTAGTCGCTGAACTGCATGAACGTACCGCCGTAGGCGCGGGTCGGTCCGTGCATGACGATGCCCGACAGGATCGACCCCATCGCGTGCTCACGGATACCGAAGTGCAGCGTGCGTCCGTAGGGCTCGGCGTCCCAGTCGTCGGTGGAGATCGACGTGGGGCCGAAGGACTTGGCGCCCTTGATGGTCGTGTTGTTGCTGCCCGCGAGGTCGGCGGATCCGCCCCAGAGTTCGGGAAGGACCGGTCCGACGGCGCTCAGCACCTCGCCGGACGCGGCGCGCGTCGCGATGGCCTTGCTACCGGGCTCCCAGGACGGGAGGACGTCGGTCCAGTTCTCGGGCAGGGTGCCCGCGGTCAGCCGGTCGAGCAGCTGCTTGCGCTCGGGCTCACGTGCGGCCCATGCGTCGAACTGGGTGTTCCACTCGGCGTGGGCCTTGCGTCCGCGTTCCTGCAGCGACCGGGTGTGCGCGATGACCTCGTCGGAGACCTCGAACTTCTTCTCGGGGTCGAAGTCGAGCGCCTGCTTGACCTTCGCGACCTCTTCGTCGCCGAGAGCGGCACCGTGCACGGCGCCGGTGTTCATCATCGTCGGAGCAGGGAAGCCGATGATCGTGCGCAGCACGATGATCGACGGCTTGTCGGTGACGGCCTTGGCCTTCTCGATGGCCTCTTCGATCGCCACGACGTTCTCGCCGCCCTCGACGACCTGGACGTGCCAGCCGTACGCCTCGTACCGAGCTGCCGTGTCCTCCGACAGCGCGATGTCGGTGGCGTGCTCGATCGAGATCTTGTTGTCGTCGTAGAACAGGATCAGGTTGCCGAGCTGCTGCGTTCCTGCGAGCGACGACGCCTCGGACGTCACACCTTCTTCGATGTCGCCGTCGGAGGCGATGACGTAGATGAAGTGATCGAAGGGGCTGTCACCGAGCGCGGGCTCGGGGTCGAACAGGCCGCGTTCGCGTCGCGACGCCATGGCCATACCGACAGCGGACGCGAGACCCTGGCCGAGGGGACCCGTCGTGATCTCGACGCCGTCGGTGTGGCGGAACTCCGGGTGGCCGGGGGTCTTGGACTTGAAGGTACGCAGCGACTCGATGTCGATGAGCTCGAGACCGAATCCGCCCAAGTACAGCTGCAGGTAGAGCGTCAGGCTCGAGTGTCCGCACGAGAGGACGAAACGGTCGCGTCCGATCCAGTGGGTGTCGTTGGGGTCGTGGCGCATGGTGCGCTGAAAAAGCGTGTAGGCGAGCGGGGCCAGGCTCATGGCCGTGCCGGGGTGCCCGTTGCCGACCTTCTGTACCGCATCCGCAGCGAGGACTCTGACGGTATCGACCGCCCTGGTGTCCAGGTCCGTCCAGTCGCTGGGGTGGTGCGCCGTGGTGAGGACGTCAATATCGTCTGTGATCGACACGAGCAGAGATCTCCTGACATTGGTACGAGTAAGGCCAGTTGCGCGCACCGATTTCAGCGCATCGGAAACACGTCGCCCACCAGCCTAGTTCCGCGGCGGTCCGATGTCGTGCCTTCCCCCTCCCGGTCGCGTCGGCGTAACCGGGGAGCGACGCATTGCTCACTTTGGGTGCCCTGAGAATTGGAGTCGGGATGGTCGACGTCTACCATCGCTTGTAGTAGTACGCATCCGCACCGAAGTTCTCGGTGTCGACGTGTGCGTGCAGTAGTTCGAGTGTTCATGTGTTTCGAGCCCGTGCAAGGAGACGTAGTGCGAATGGGGCAGCGGCCGGGCGGCCACGGATTCGCAGGCGGCCCTAGCCACCCCGAGGACGACGCACACGGTGCGGACGCCCCGTCGCAGACCACCGGAGAGAAGTCCGCGACCAAGCGGGCGATCGATCTGGTGTTGGCGTACGTCGCGCTGACCAAGCCGCGGGTCATCGAGCTTCTTCTCGTCACGACGATCCCGGCCATGCTGCTCGCCGACCGTGGACACGTGCAGCCGTGGCTGATCCTGACGACGTTGTTCGGCGGAATGATGGCAGCCGCCAGCGCCAACTGCCTCAACATGGTGGCCGACGCGGACATCGACAAGGTCATGGCCAGGACGGCGAAGCGTCCGCTCGCACGCGGCGCGATGCCGGTGTCGCACGCGTTCGTCTTCGGCGTGACACTGGGCATCGTCTCGTTCTTCTGGCTGTGGGCGACGACGAACCTGCTCAGCGGCATTCTCGCCGTCGTCACCATCTGCTTCTACATCTTCGTCTACACGCTCGTCCTCAAGCGGCGGACGTCGCAGAACGTCGTCTGGGGCGGTGCCGCCGGCTGCATGCCCGTGATGATCGGCTGGTCGGCCGTCACCGGGACGATCGGCTGGCAGGCGATCGTCATGTTCCTGGTCATCTTCCTGTGGACGCCGCCGCACACATGGGCGCTGATGCTGCGCTACAAGGAGGACTACCAGGCCGCCAACGTGCCGATGTTGCCTGCGGTTGCGTCGGAAACCAAGGTCACCAAGCACATCGTGATCTACGCCTGGGCCACGGTTCTGGCGACGTTCGCGTTGGCCCCTGGATCCGGCGTCATCTATGCGGCGGTCGCACTGGCGGCGGGCGTGTGGTTCCTCGTCGTCGCGCACCGGTTGTACGCGGGCGTTCGCGGCGGCACACCGGTCAAGCCGCTCAAGCTCTTCATTCTGTCGAACGAGTACCTGGCGCTGGTGTTCTGCGGACTCGCGGTCGACTCGGTCATCGGCTGGGACACGCTCGCACAGCTGTTCTCCTGACGCGCATGTGAGCAGAAATGCGTACCCCGGTACGCATTTCTGCTCACGGGGCGCGCAGCGCCCTCCACGCGTGCACGAGGTTACCGAGCGGTATTGTCGTGCAATGGCTACCGATTCTGAGAAGACGCTCGAAGACATTTCGGATCAGGCTGAGGACGCGCCCCAGACGGAGGTGCCCGCGGGCGCGCTGAAGGCGGTGCGTGAGTTCGTCGGCGAGCACGGGGGATCCGGACATGTCGTCGTTCAGCCGATCGGCCGCGCAGGCACCCGGGTGACCCTCGTGGGCGCCGACGGCGTGTTGGGGGACCAGGTCGTCGCGAACGACGAGATCGCCCGGGCGCTCGTCGACCAGGTGGACAGTCTCAGCGAGTCGGAATGGGACCGTGACCTCGTCAGTTCGGTCAATCCGGCCCCGGGGCACTACCGCCGGATGGCGGGATGGGTTGCGCGCCAGACCCGTTTCCCGAAGGCGCGTAACGCAGCGCTCGAGAAGTAATCCGAACCCGCGAAATTTTCCCCGAAACCGGGGAACCGAATGTTTCCGGGTCGCGTCGAATATGAGTGGAGAGGTAGTCGGTCGTCTGAGGGGGAGACCGGCTGCCTCTCCCCTCGTGAGGTCTGACTTCCAGCTCTAGATCGCTGCGCTGTCCACCAGCTCGTCGGCAGGAGTACGAGCCCGGCATGCCGCCCACACGGCCGCGGTCGCTGCGGTGCAGGCGCCCGCTCCGGCCACGTGCACGGCCACCAGTGCGGCGGGCACGTCCGTGAAGTACTGGACGAC
This sequence comes from Rhodococcus sp. BP-261, assembly GCF_019835205.1. NCBI lineage: Bacteria > Bacillati > Actinomycetota > Actinomycetes > Mycobacteriales > Nocardiaceae > Rhodococcus > Rhodococcus sp. BP-261. The sequence goes on from NZ_JABUCO010000002.1 coordinate 68,873, forward strand.
ACCGACGAGGGCTTGTGCGACGACGGTCGCGATGAGCACCCAGAGGCGCTTCTTGACCGTGTCGGAGGCTCGCACGGCGTACAGCGCGAATCCGAGTCCGACCAGAAGGGCGAGGTAGGCAACGAGCAGCTGTGCATGCAGGTGCACCAGCGTGACGATCTCGATCTCGAGACGCGGAACCGGCTCGTCGATGCTCTTGTCGCCGGCGTGCGGGCCTGCGCCGGTCACCATCGTGCCCGCGACGAGCACGGCTGCGAGCACGATGCCGGACAATCCGGCGAGCATGCGCAGAGGCTCGGGCACGGTTCGCGTGGACACGACGTTCTCGTCGGGTTCGGCGACCTTGAAGTACAACAACGTGGCCAGCCACACCATCGCCATCGAGACCACCAGGTGGATGGCGACGGTCCACCACAGCAGACCGGTGAGAACGGTGAATCCGCCGATGATCGCCTGCACGACGGTTCCGAGCGGCATCAGCCACGCGAAAAGAAGTACGTTGCGACGACGACGCGCCCGCGTCACGGCGAGGACGATCGCTGCAGCGGCGAGCACGACGACGAACGTCAGAAGCCGGTTTCCGAACTCGACTGCCTGGTGCAGCACCGGTACTTCCGACACACCGACCGGCGTGAAACTGCCGGGGAAGCACTGCGGCCACGTCGGGCATCCGAGTCCGGACGCCGTGACGCGCACGATCGCGCCGGTCACGGCGATGCCGCCCTGGGTCAGGATGACGATGAACGCCAGGATCTTCTGCACTCGAAGCGAGGGCAGCGGAAGACGGTCGACGACGCTCAGAAACGCTCGATACAGCACGTGGTGATCGTAGTGGTCGATCAACTACAGGCTGTCGTTGACCCCGGTCAGACGAACTTGAACAGCCGAACGGCCAGCCAGGAACAGACGACGGTCCAGCCGGCGAGCACGGCGACGCCGAACCAGTCCCACGAACCGGACACCGCGTTGCCGAGTGCTTCCGCAAGGGCCCCGGACGGGACGAACCGCGCGATGGTGTGCAGCGCGACCGGCAGGTCGTCGCTCAGCACGACGAGCGAGCCGATTCCGAGCATCACGAACCAGAGGATGTTGGCGAGCGCGAGCACGATCTCCGCGCGCAGAGTTCCGCCGAGCAGCAGACCCATCGTCGCGAACGTGACGGTCCCGAGGGCGATGATCACCGCGCCGAGTACCAGTCCGCCTGCGCCGGGGCGCCACCCCAGCAACGCCCCGATGGCGCCGAGCAGTACCGACTGCAGGACGACGACGAGTACGACGGCCACGGCCTTGCCGCCGATGATGCCCCACTTGGGCAGCGGCGTCGCACCCAGACGTTTCAATGCGCCGTAACGGCGATCGAATCCGACTGCGATGGCCTGTCCGGTGAACGCCGTCGACATGATCGCGACCATCATCACCGCGGGCACGACCTGGTCGACGGGTTCCTTGCCCATCGCGCCGAGGGGCAGAAGAGTGAGACCCACGAGCAACGTGATGGGGATGAACATCGTCAGCAGAAGCTGTTCGCCGTTGCGCAGCAACAACTTCAGCTCGAGCATGGACTGCGACGTCAGCATCGTGAGTGGCGAGTTCGGCGACGGGTCGGGTGTGAAGAGTCCCGCGTCGAAACGGTTGTCGCTGCGTGCGTCCTTGCGCACCGTCATCGTCTGAGCTCCCTGCCGGTCAATTCGAGAAACACGTCTTCCAGGCGACGTTGATCCACCTGGAGTTCCGTCGCGAGAACGTTCTGCTGTGCGCACCACGACGTCACCGTCACGAGGATGTCCGGTTCGATGACGCCCTCGATCACGTACGAGCCGGGCGACTCCTCGGACGGTCGATAGCCGACGGGGAGGGCGGCGTCGAGAAGCGAGAGCTCGAGGCCAGGGGGAGCGGTGAAGCGAAGGCGTCCCTCGGCGCCCTGCTTCGTCAGTTCCGATGCCGTGCCCGACGCCACGATACGGCCGTGGTCGACGATGACGAGCTGGTCGGCGAGCTGTTCGGCCTCGTCCATGAGGTGGGTCGTCAGCAGCACGCTGACGCCGTCCCGCCGCAGCGCCTCGACGAGTTCCCAGACCAACAGACGCGCCTGCGCGTCGAGACCGGCCGTCGGTTCGTCGAGAAAGACCAGTTCGGGCCTACCGACGATGGCGCACGCGAGAGCGAGCCGCTGCTGTTGACCGCCGGACAGCCGTCGATACGGCGTCTTGACGGTGCGGTCCAGGCCGAGACACGTGAGCAGCCAGTCGGGGTCGAGCGGATTCGCGGAGTACGACGCGACCAGGTGCAACATCTCGCCGGCCTTGGCGCCCGGGTAGGCGCCGCCTCCCTGCAACATGACACCGATGCGGGGGCGTAGCTGGGCCGATTGCGTGATCGGGTCGAGGCCGAGCACTCGGACGGTTCCCGAATCAGGGGTGACGAATCCTTCGCACATCTCGACGGTGGTCGTCTTGCCTGCTCCGTTGGGTCCGAGCAGAGCGAGCACCTGACCACGTTCGACGGTGATGTCGAGTCCGTCGACGGCCAGAAGTCCGTTGTACGACTTCCGCACATCGGTCAGCTGTACGGCAGGTTGCGTCGAGGAGTTCGACGAGCGCACGATCACGAGGAACCAGCGTATTCCCCTGCCGATGTCCGGCGTGTCTGCGGTCCGACCTCGGACCGCCACGGCAGCGTCGAGCGGGTCAGGAGATACAGGACGCCGATGGTCAGGATGGTCATGACGGCTGCCTGGACGATCTGGAACGGCAGATACTCGCTGCCGTTCGGCATGAGGATGACGCTGACGATCGTCGAGAAGACGATCGCAGGAACACGGAACGCAGGCCGTGTCGCCCACGCCGCGAGCGGGATGACCGCCCACAGCAGGTACCACGGCTGGACCACCGGGAACAGCAGTACGAGCGCACCGAGCGAGACGCCGAGCGCGCCGACCGGGTGCAACCGTCCCTTCAGGACCGCGACCAGCATCCTGATCGCGACGAAGCCTGCGACGACCGACGCGATCGGTCGTGTGAGACTCAGCATAGCCGTCGTGTGGTCGCCGAGGCCGAGGAGCACGCCGACGAACCCGGTGCCGACGCCCAGGATGGTCGGGATCGACATCCAGCTGCGCACGACGCTCGCGGTCCCGAGGGTGTGCACCCACCCGAAGCCGAGGCCACTCGCGAGACTGACCCCGACGTGCACGATCACCGCCACGACACCGAGCAGCGCTGCCGCCGAGACGACGGCCTTGACCGTTCCGCCCCATCGTCGGGCGAGTGCCATCCCGACGAACCCGAGCGCGAGCAGCGACGGGATCTTCACCGTCGACGACAGGGCGATCAGCGCCGCGCCGGACAGCAGAAGAGCCAACGACGCGTTCCTGATGGGCGACGCGGATTCGATGGCGCGCAACGCGAGCTCGGTACCGGCGAGCATCAGTCCGATCATCAGGGCTTCGTTGTGGATGCCCGCCACCAGGTGGAAGAGCAGCAGGGGGTTGGCGGCACCGAGCCACAACGCGCTGACCGCGGCGACACCGCAGCGCCGAGCGAGGCGGGGTAGCGCCCAGACGATCAACGCGACACCGACGAGGGCAAGCAACCGATGCAGGAAGATGCCCGCGACGATGTTCTCACCCGTCAGCCACGTGATGCCGCGCCCGATCCAGAGGAAGAACGGGCCGTACGGCGCAGGCGTGTCTCGCCAGATGTTGGGAACGGTCCGCGTCAGGACGTTGTCGACGCCGAGTGCCCCTGCCGGCCCGATCTCGTAGGGGTCGAGGCCTCGCGCGGTGATCTCGCTCTGGGCGAGGTAGGAGTAGACGTCGCGGGAGAACATCGGCGGTGCGACGCACAGCGGAAGGATCCACAGCAGCAGGGTGCGATCGAGTTGGGAACGCGTCATTCGTCGGGGGACCGATCCGTCGCGCAGACGCCCGACGGCGAAGCGGCCGAGCAACAGCCATGCCAACACGACGATGACGGTTCCGGTCATGGTGATCGTCAGAGCCGAGCTCGCCATGCGCGACGGCAGGCTCAGCACCCGGACTCCGGCGACCGGATTCTGCAGGACCGGTTGCGCTCCTGCGCCGAGCGCGCCGACGGCCATGAGAATCGCGCCTGCCGCGCCGAACCGTCGTATCGCCCGTAGCTGCGACGTTTCCGACGCGTTCAGACCGGGCGCCTCGGGCTCGTCACCGTGCAGCGCAGCCACACTCGCCGACGACGGGTGGCGTGTGTCGAGGCCGACGAGTCGCCGCGCCGAGTGGACTACCGTGCGCGGGAGTTGCCCGAGGCGTCGTCCGGGATGATCGGTCGGGGTGACCGAGGAGTCCGCGAAGTTCTCGTCGTCGGCGGTCTGTGGCACGTGTGAAGCGTAACCGTGCGGGCCGCACGCGCGGTCGGTCCGGTCCGAGGGCACTCCAACAACGGGTGGACGACGGATATTCCCTGGTGCCGCCGGTCGGTGAAGAAGGGCACCCTTGGTGGACCGGTGCGGGTAATTCCGTCACACTGGTGTTGTGAAAACATCCGTCAGTCGCATGCGCGCCGCCGAGAACAGCCGTTCTCGTGCCGACGTGTCCGCGTCCGAGCAGGCTGTCGTCACGTCGAGTTCGCCGTCGTCGGTAGCCGCGCCCGTCGGTCACGAGGGGCAGACGCGGAACGCCGTCGTCACATTACTGCTCGAAGAAGGACCGATCACGGCGTCGGACATCGGGTCGCGGCTCGGTGTGAGCGCGGCAGGGGTCAGGCGCCATCTCGACGCACTCATCGAGACCGGCGAAGCGCGCGTCGCATCCTCGGCAGCCGTTCGGCATCGGGGCCGCGGTCGCCCCGCGAAGCACTTCCAGCTGACGGCCGTCGGACGGAACAGGCTGGGCCACACGTACGACGACCTGGCCGGTGCCGCGATGCGTCAGCTGCGCAAGATCGGTGGCGACGCCGCGATCGAGACGTTCGCCCGGCAACGCGTCGACGCCATCGTCGCCGACGTCGAGCCCGCGGCAGGTGAACGTGCAGTCGACGTCACCGAGGCAGCGGACCGGATCGCCGACGCGTTCACCGCCGCCGGTTTCGCCGCGTCCACCCGAAAGGTGGGCAACGGGGTGCAGATCTGCCAGCACCACTGCCCGGTCTCGCACGTGGCATCGGAGTTTCCGGAGTTGTGCGACGCCGAACGTCGTGCATTCTCCGAACTGCTCGGCACGCACGTCCAACGACTCGCGACCATCGCCAACGGCGATTGCGCATGCACCACCCACGTTCCACTGAACACCCCGCACGTTCGTTCCACCCCCTCCAGAACATCCGGTGCACAGCCCAGTGCCGGAGAACGTACAAGCCTCCGGAAGGAGCTCGCATGACCGTCTCACCAGACCAGGTGACCCCAGCTGCGCCCGCAGCCCCGCTGACGCAGGACGAGACCATTGCGTCACTCGGTAACTACGGATACGGATGGGCGGATTCGGACGTCGCCGGGGCAAGCGCTCAGCGCGGACTGTCCGAAGCGGTGGTTCGCGACATCTCGGCCAAGAAGAACGAGCCCGAGTGGATGCTCGAGGCCCGGCTGAAGGCCCTCAAGACCTTCGATCGCAAGCCGATGCCGTCGTGGGGTTCCGACCTCGACGGAATCGACTTCGACAACATCAAGTACTTCGTCCGCTCCAGCGAGAAGCAGGCAGCGACGTGGGACGATCTGCCGTCGGACATCAAGAACACCTACGACAAGCTCGGCATCCCCGAGGCCGAGAAGCAGCGCCTCGTGTCGGGCGTCGCGGCACAGTACGAGTCCGAGGTCGTCTACCACTCCATCCGTGAGGATCTCGAAGCTCAGGGTGTGCTGTTCCTCGACACCGACACCGCTCTGAAGGAGCAGCCGGAGCTGTTCCGCGAGTACTTCGGAACCGTCATTCCCGCCGGTGACAACAAGTTCTCGGCGCTCAACACGGCCGTGTGGTCGGGTGGCTCGTTCATCTACGTGCCGCCGGGCGTCCACGTCGACATCCCGCTGCAGGCGTACTTCCGCATCAACACCGAGAACATGGGTCAGTTCGAGCGCACGCTGATCATCGTCGACGAGGGTGCGTACGTGCACTACGTCGAGGGATGCACCGCGCCGATCTACAAGTCGGACTCGCTGCACTCCGCCGTCGTCGAGATCATCGTCAAGAAGGGCGGTCGCTGCCGCTACACGACCATCCAGAACTGGTCGAACAACGTCTACAACCTCGTCACCAAGCGCGCCAAGGCAGAAGCAGGGGCGACGATGGAGTGGATCGACGGCAACATCGGTTCCAAGGTCACGATGAAGTACCCGGCCGTCTGGATGACGGGCGAGCACGCCAAGGGCGAGGTTCTGTCGGTGGCGTTCGCCGGTCCGGACCAGCACCAGGACACCGGGTCGAAGATGCTGCACCTCGCGCCGCACACGTCGTCGAACATCGTCAGCAAGTCCGTCGCACGCGGTGGTGGACGCACGTCCTACCGCGGTCTGATCCAGATCAACAAGGGCGCACACGGCTCGCGTTCGACGGTCAAGTGCGACGCACTGCTCGTCGACACGATCTCCCGCTCGGACACCTACCCGTACGTCGACATCCGTGAGGACGACGTCTCGATGGGACACGAGGCGACGGTCTCGAAGGTCAGCGACGATCAGCTCTTCTACCTGATGAGCCGCGGCCTCACCGAGGACGAGGCGATGGCGATGGTCGTTCGCGGATTCGTCGAGCCGATCGCTCGCGAGCTCCCCATGGAATACGCGCTCGAGCTCAACCGGCTCATCGAGCTTCAGATGGAAGGATCGGTCGGTTAAGTGACCAACCCCGCAACAGGCGCGCAGGGTCCCCTCACGGGAGTGCAGGGCGCAGTGGCGTCCGAGAACCCCGGCGCGAAGGAAGACAAGTCGAAGCTGGTCGCCAACAAGGGCGCTCAGTTCACCTCCTACGACGTGAACGCGTTCGAGGTGCCGTCGGGACGTGACGAGCTGTGGCGGTTCACGCCTCTGCGTCGACTCCGTGGCCTGCACGACGGTTCCGCTGTCGCCACCGCCGGCTCCGACATCGCGGTCACCGCGGTGGACGGCGTCACCGTCGAGAAGGTCGGTCGCGACGACGACCGTCTCGGCGTGGCCGGTGTGCCCGCCGATCGTATTGCGGCGCAAGCGTTTTCGTCGTTCGCCGATGCGACCGTCGTGACCGTGGCGCGCGAGCAGGAGATCGCCGAGCCGATCGACGTCACCGTCACCGGCCCGGGTGCCGACGCGATCGCATTCGGTCACCTGCAGATTCGGCTCGAACCGTTTGCGAAGGCAACCGTCGTCGTCGACCAGGTCGGCAGCGGCACGTATGCCGAGAACATCGAGTTCGTCGTCGGCGACAGCGCGCAGCTCACCGTGGTGCTGCTGCAGAGTTGGCAGCAGGACGCCGTCCACGTCGCGGCACATCACGCTCGGCTCGGGCGCGATGCGGTGTTGCGGCACTTCAACGTCAGCCTGGGTGGCGATCTGGTTCGCGTCAGCCCGACGGTGCACTACGACGCACCCGGTGGCGACGCCGAACTCCTCGGCCTCTACTTCGCCGACGCCGGCCAGCACCTCGAGCAGCGACTGCTGGTCGATCACACGGCGCCGAAGTGCAAGTCCAACGTTCTCTACAAGGGTGCGCTGCAGGGCGAGACCGGTCCGGGCAAGCAGGACGCGCACACCGTTTGGATCGGCGACGTGCTCATTCGCGCCGAGGCCGAGGACACCAGCACGTTCGAGTTCAACCGGAACCTCGTTCTGACGGACGGTGCGCGCGCCGATTCGGTGCCGAACCTCGAGATCGAGACCGGCGAGATCCTCGGTGCAGGACACGCCAGTGCAACGGGACGATTCGACGACGAGCAGCTGTTCTATCTGCGCGCTCGCGGAATCTCCGAGGACGCAGCCCGACGTCTGATCGTCCGCGGCTTCTTCCACGAGATCATCGAACGTATTCCGGTGCCCGCCGTGCGCGAGCGTCTCGACGCCGCCATCGAGATCGAACTCGCCGTCACCGGCGCTTGAGCCCACCTCTCACACTTCGAAGGAACTACAGATGTCCACGCTCGAAATCCGCGACCTGCACGTCAGCGTCGCGCAGTCGGATCCGACCGCCCCGTCCATCGACATCCTCAAGGGCGTCGATCTGACCGTGAAGTCCGGCGAGACCCACGCGATCATGGGTCCGAACGGATCCGGCAAGTCGACGCTGTCGTACGCGATCGCCGGCCACCCCAAGTACACCGTGACGTCGGGCAGCATCACCCTCGACGGTGAAGACGTGCTCGAGATGTCCGTCGACGAGCGGGCTCGCGCAGGACTCTTCCTGGCGATGCAGTACCCGGTCGAGGTGCCCGGCGTCTCGATGTCGAACTTCCTGCGCACCGCCGCGACCGCGGTCCGCGGCGAGGCGCCGAAGCTGCGTCACTGGGTCAAGGAAGTCAAGACCGCCATGGGCGAACTCGAGATCAAGGAAGAGTTCGCCGAGCGCAGCGTCAACGAAGGCTTCTCCGGTGGCGAGAAGAAGCGCCACGAGATCCTGCAGCTCGGTCTGCTCAAGCCGAAGATCGCGATCCTCGACGAGACCGACTCCGGCTTGGACGTCGACGCGCTGCGCGTCGTGTCCGAGGGCGTCAACACCTACCGGGAGCGCGAGGACGGCGGCGTTCTGCTGATCACGCACTACACGCGAATCCTGCGCTACATCAAGCCCGATTTCGTGCATGTGTTCGTCGGCGGCAAGGTCGTCCAGTCGGGCGGCGCCGAGCTGGCCGACGAGCTCGAGACGAACGGATACGCAGGATTCACGCAGACCGCGACATTGTGAGGACGGAGGCACCGGTGGCTTCGAAGGACGATGCGTTCGACGTCGACACGATTCGCGCCGACTTTCCGATCCTCGGGCGAACCGTCCGCGACGACAAGCCTTTGGTGTACCTCGATTCCGGCGCGACATCGCAGCGTCCGGTACAGGTGCTCGACGCCGAACGTGACTTTCTGGTGACGTGCAACGCCGCGGTTCACCGCGGCGCGCATCAGCTGGCCGAAGAGGCAACCGACGCGTACGAAGGTGCCCGCGCGGCCATCGCGTCGTTCGTCGGCGCCGACGTGAACGAGTTGGTGTTCACCAAGAACGCCACCGAGTCGTTGAACCTCGTCACGCATGTGTTCGGAGACGATCGGTTCGAGCACCGGGTCGGTCCCGGTGACGAGATCGTGATCACCGAACTCGAGCACCACGCCAACCTCGTTCCGTGGCAGGAACTCGCGCGTCGAACGGGTGCCACACTGCGCTGGTACGGCGTCACCGACGACGGACGCATCGATCTCGATTCGCTCGAGCTGACCGACGCCGTCAAGGTCGTCGCGTTCACTCACCAGTCGAACGTGACCGGTGCCGTTGCACCGGTGGCCGAGCTGGTTCGCCGTGCTCGAGCCGTCGGCGCGCTCGTCGTGCTCGACGCGTGCCAGTCGGTTCCGCACATGACCGTCGACTTCCATGCACTCGACGTCGACTACGCGGCGTTCTCCGGGCACAAGATGCTCGGCCCGTCCGGCGTCGGCGTCCTGTACGGCAAGGCCGCCTTGCTCGACGCGATGCCGCCGTTCATCACCGGCGGGTCGATGATCGAGACCGTGACGATGGAGAAGACCACGTACGCGCCGCCGCCGCAGCGTTTCGAGGCCGGCGTGCCGATGACGTCGCAGGTCGTCGGTCTCGGTGCCGCGGTCGACTACCTCGGCAAGATCGGTATGTCACGCATCGCCGGTCACGAGCACAGCTTGGTCGGCGCGACCTTGGAGCGGTTCGCCGCACTCGACGGGGTACGGGTCGTCGGCCCGACGGACAACGTCGATCGGGGTTCGGCCATCTCGTTCGTCGTCGACGGAATCCACGCGCACGACCTCGGTCAGATTCTCGACGACGAGGGCGTCGCCATCCGCGTCGGACATCACTGCGCGTGGCCACTGCATCGTCGATTCGGGGTCGCGGCCACCGCCAGGGCGTCGTTCGCGCTCTACAACACGCTCGACGAAGTCGATGCCCTGGTCGCCGCCATCGAGCGAGCGCAGAGGTTCTTCGGAACCGGTGAGGTGGCCTGAGATGCGAATGGAACAGATGTACCAGGACGTGATCCTGGACCACTACAAACACCCGCACGGCCGCGGCCTACGTGAGCCGTTCGGTGCCGAGGTGCATCACGTCAACCCGACGTGCGGTGACGAGGTCACTCTCCGCGTGCACATCGACGACGCGGGCACCGTCGCGGACGTGTCCTACGACGGTCAGGGCTGCTCCATCAGCCAGGCGGCGACGTCCGTCCTCACCGATCAGGTCGTCGGATTGGCGGTCCCCGAGGCTCTGCGCATCGTCGACGCGTTCGGCGAGATGGTCGGAAGCCGGGGTAGCGTCGAGGGTGACGAGGACGTCCTGGGCGACGGAATCGCATTCGCCGGAGTGTCGAAGTACCCCGCACGCGTCAAGTGCGCGCTGCTCGGGTGGATGGCTTTCAAGGACGCGGTTGTTCGAATAGTAGAAGAAGCTCCCGCTCGATCCGGAGGACAGGCATGACCGAACCACAAGCACCCGAGACAGCAGCAGAGGACACGACCGCCGCTGCTCCGCTCACCCCCGAAGAGATCAAGGTTCTCGAGGACCTCGAAGAAGCCATGCGCGACGTCGTCGACCCCGAGCTCGGCATCAACGTCGTCGACCTGGGCCTCGTCTACGACATCAAGGTCGACGACGAAGAGATCGTCACGATCGACATGACGCTGACGTCGGCGGCGTGCCCGCTGACGGACGTCATCGAGGACCAGGCCCGCGGTGCTCTCGTGCGCAGCGGCCTGTGCGCGGATCTGAAGATCAACTGGGTCTGGATGCCGCCGTGGGGCCCGGACAAGATCACCGAGGACGGACGCGAGCAGCTCCGCGCACTCGGCTTCACCGTCTAGCGATCGAAACGCTTCACCTCAGCACGAGAAACGCTCCGCGTCGGAAACATGACGCGGAGCGTTCTTCGTTCTGCCACTACGTTCTGCTCAGGCGCCCTTGCGCGTCTCGCTCGTGCCACCGGACGACTTCTTGGCGGCAGTTTTCTTCGCTGCCGTCTTCTTGGCGGGGGCCTTCTTCGCGGGTGTCTTCTTCGCCGCTGCCTTCTTGGCAGGTGCCTTCTTCGCGGCGGACTTCCCGGACGATTCCGTGGACGAACTCTTGGCGTTCCGGCCCGCGGCCTCGACACTGCGCTGCAGTGCCGCGACCAGGTCGACCACCTCGGCGTCCTCGCCGTCGTCGGACGTCTCTTCCTCGGTGTGGATGACCTTTTCACCACCGTTCGCGATGGTGTCGTCGAGCAGCTTGCGGAGTTCGATCTGGTAGTCGTCGGTGAACTCGGTCGGATCGAAGTCCGACGACATGCTCTCCACCAGCGACGTCGCCATCTTCACTTCCTGCGGACGTGCCTCGGGTGCGTCGTCGAGCGACGGGAACTCCGCTGCACGCACCTCGTCGGGCCACAGAAGAGTTTGAATGACCAGTGTCTCGTCGCGGACGCGCAGCGCGGCGAGCCTGGTCTTCTGGCGCAGCGTGAAGTGCACGAGCGCGGTCCGTTCGGTTTCGAGAAGGGTCTGCCTCAACAGCACGTAGGCCTTCGGCGACGTCGAATCGGGCTCGAGAAAATAGCTCTTGTCGTAGAGAATCGGATCGATCTGATCGGTCGGAACGAATTCGAGCACCGGTATCTCGTGCTTCTCCGCTGCCGGTAGTTTGTCGAAGTCCTCGTCGGTCAGGACGACCCGATCACCGTCGGGGGAGTCGTACGCCTTGTCGATGTCGGCGAACTGCACCGACTTTCCGCATTCGGAGCACACCCGGTCGTACTTGATGCGGCCGCCGTCCTTCGCGTGCACCTGGTGGAACCTGATGTCGTGGGTCTCCGTCGCCGAATAGACCTTCACCGGCACGTTGACGAGTCCGAAGGCGATCGATCCTTTCCAGATGCTACGCATGGGGTTCATGATTCCCGAGAAACGACAGCCGTGTCGAGCGAAGGGACCGATTCATCTGCCGGCGACCGTTCTCGCGATCGCCAACCGCGCACTCGGGGGCAGCGTCGGAAACATGCGCATCATGGCGCCCAGCGTGCCGCGCAGGTCGTTTCCGCCCGACAGATAGGCCGTCTGAAGGGGTACCGACAACTCGAAGAAACTCGCGAAGAAATCCGGAATCTGACGAGCCTCCAGATTCAGCGCCGTCCGCAGGCCCAGGTTGCGCAGACGTTGAACGGCCCAGATGGACGGCGAATGTCCAGAGCGGCCGCTCGTCACCGTGGCGAGGAATGCATCCGTCGTCGCGAGCGATGCGGCGACGCTGTATCCGGTGGCCGGGTGCATCGACGCCGAGCGTGCTCCGAACCGCCGCACCCCGCGATCCGCCCGGTCGCGCGGAGGGGGCTGGACCGCGAATTTCACGCGTTCGACGGCTTCGTCGCCGGTCAGGTCGAGTCCGCGTGTGCTCAGGCGCTGGACAAGCCTGTCGCGCAACACATCCGACGTGAGCGCAGGCGCTCCGACGAGGCACGTCTCCTCGAGCAGGATTCGGTGTTCGTCGAGCGCGACGGCGTAGAGGAAGCTCGGTGTGTCGGCGGGGTCGGATCCGTTGTCGGACCGCCAGTCCATGAACCAGGCGCCCTCACCTTCGAGCAGTTTCTCGCCCACATGCCGCTCGACGACGACGCCGTATGCCGTTTGTTCCGCGAGGCCGGCCATTCCGACCGAACCCCGCGCGTCGACGACGGTGCGCCCGTGGATGACTCGTCCGTCTGCGAGCGTCACCTGATGGCAGCGCACGTCGGTCGCGGTGGCGGCGACGACCCTGGCGGGATCCACGACGAGAGCACGCTGCAGCGCCGGCGTGTCCAGGACGCAGTAGGTGCGCTCGATCGCCTGCCTGCGCGTCGTCCATGCCGCCGGCCGCGTGGTGGACGACGCCGCAACGGACAGAGGAAGCCAACTCGGTAGCTCGTCCGCCCACGCGGAATAGGTGGGAGTCCACGTTCGATTCGGATGCGCGTCGATGCCCAGGACATCGATGCCGGACGCCTCGGCGCGGTGCATCAGAGACCGGCCTGCCGGCCCCATGCCGATGACGACGAGGTCGGCCGATCGCCGGTGCGGTGCGGGCTCGTTCACAGCCCGCCGGTTGCCAGCAGGCCGCCGTCGACGCGAATCGTCTCGCCGGTGATCCACGACGACGCGTCGGACACGAGGAACCCGACCAGCGACGCGACATCCTCGGGAGTCCCGAGCCTCTTCATCGGGTACATCGCCGCGGCCTTGTCCTCGCCCGCCGCGACCAGCGCCTCCGCGAACTTGGTCTTCACGACGCCGGGTGCGACTGCGTTGACGCGAATCGACGGGCCGAGCTGCCAGGCGAGTTCTTCGGTCAACCGGATCAGCGCAGCTTTCGACGCACCGTAGGCGGCGATCACACCGGTGGACCGAAGGCCTGCCACGCTGGCGAGATTGACGACCGCCCCGCCGTGCTCGCCCATCCACTGGCGATAGGCCTCCTGCACGAATCCGAGGGTGGCGACGACGTTGGTGTCGAAGATCTTCTTGACGCCGTCGAGGTCGGCGTCCATCAGCGAGCCGTACACGGGGTTGATGCCGGTGTTGTTGACGAGAATGTCGATCGAGCCGAACTGCTCGATCGTCTGCGTCACCGCGTCACGTCGTGAATCCGCGTCGCCCGCGTTTCCCGGTACGGCGTGCACCCTCGCTGCGTCGCCGGCCTCGGCGCCGAGGTCGCGGGCCGCGTCGGCCAGCGGTTCCGGCTTTCGCGCGGTGATCGTGACCGAGGCGCCGCGGGCGAGCAACTCGGCCGCTATCGCCTTTCCGATGCCTCGACTCGCCCCTGTGACCAGAGCAACTCGTCCGGCAAGGTCCTTCTCGTCTGCTGTGTTCGCGGTGGTCATGCGCCAGACGTTACCGGGGTCACGGCCCATAGTGGCGGGAGCACACTCCGGGAGCGGCTAAAATGAGTGGTTGCTCGGGTCACCGTCCGGGCACCATTCGTAGCAAAGCCGATCGCGTCGACGTTCGGACCTGCCCGCTATCGCTAGGAGCTCATGCGTGATCACCGCCACCGACTTGGAAGTTCGTGCCGGTGTCCGCACGTTGCTCTCAGCCCCTGGACCTGCACTGCGCGTCCAGGCAGGTGACAGGATCGGTCTCGTCGGCCGTAACGGTGCAGGCAAGACCACCACGCTCCGGATTCTGGCGGGCGAGGGCGAACCGTACGCCGGCCAGGTCGTGCGTACGGGCGAGCTCGGGTACCTGCCGCAGGATCCGAAAGAAGGAGACCTCGACGTCCTGGCCAAGGACCGGGTGCTCTCCGCTCGCGGCCTGGACACGCTGCTGCGCCAGATGGAGAAGCAGCAAGCTCTGATGGCCGAGCTCGTCGACGACAACCGCCTCGACAAGGCCGTGCGCAAATACAGCTCCCTCGAAGAGCGGTTCGCGTCGCTGGGCGGGTACGAGGCGGAGAGCGAGGCCGCACGCATCTCGAACAGTCTCGGTCTGCCCGACCGCATCCTGGCTCAGCCGCTGCGCACATTGTCGGGTGGTCAGCGTCGTCGCGTGGAATTGGCGCGCATCCTGTTCGCGGCGTCCGACGGTAGCGGCGGTCGATCCACCACCACGTTGCTGCTCGACGAGCCGACGAACCACCTCGACGCGGACTCGATCAACTGGCTTCGTAGCTTCCTGCAGAACCACGAGGGCGGTCTGATCGTGATCAGCCACGACGTCGAACTGCTGGGGGACGTCGTCAACCGTGTTTGGTTCCTCGACGCCGTCCGCGGCGAGGCCGACATCTACAACATGAACTGGAAGAAGTACATCGACGCCCGGGCGACCGACGAGCAGCGTCGACGCCGCGAGCGCGCCAACGCCGAGAAGAAGGCGGGCGCGCTGCGCGCCCAGGCGGCCAAGATGGGCGCCAAGGCGACGAAAGCCGTTGCAGCACAGAACATGGCGAAGCGGGCCGACAAGTTGCTGGCCAACCTCGATGCCGAGCGCGTGTCGGACAAGGTCGCCCACATCCGCTTCCCCGAACCGGCACCGTGCGGCAAGACCCCGCTGATGGCCTCGAACCTGACGAAGATGTACGGATCGCTCGAGATCTTCGCCGGTGTCGACCTCGCCATCGACCGCGGCAGCCGCGTCGTCGTGCTCGGACTGAACGGTGCGGGCAAGACGACGCTCCTGCGCATCCTGGCCGGATCGGAGAAATCCGATTCCGGTCAGCTGGAACCCGGCCACGGTCTACGCGTCGGGTACTTCGCGCAGGAGCACGACACCCTCGACGACAACGCGTCGGTGTGGGAGAACATCCGACACGCGGCGCCGGACACGGGGGAGCAGGAGCTCAGGTCGCTGTTGGGTGCGTTCATGTTCACCGGCCCGCAGTTGGAGCAGCCCGCAGGCACGCTGTCCGGTGGTGAGAAGACTCGCCTCGCCCTGGCGGGTCTGGTGTCGTCGGCCGCCAACGTGCTGCTGCTCGACGAGCCCACCAACAACCTCGATCCGATCTCGCGAGAGCAGGTTCTCGACGCGCTGCGCAGCTACAAGGGTGCCGTCGTCCTCGTGACGCACGACCCGGGTGCAGCCGAGGCGCTCTCGCCCGAGCGTGTGATCCTGCTGCCCGACGGTACCGAGGATCACTGGTCTCAGGACTACCTGGAGCTCATTCAGCTGGCCTGACCGGTCGCTTCGGACGATTCGGCTGTTCTCCGATGGCGTCCGGTGACCTCCTCTACCCTGAAGTCACGGGGGGTTTTCGGTGAGTGAGGTTCGCTGACTGGAGGACGCCATGGGCCGCGCACAACCACGAGGGACCATCCCGAACGGTGATCCACGTGCGGGAGCTGTGTCCGCGGTCGGTGCCGAGTACACGAAAGGCACTCGTATCACCGGGGATTCGCGTGATCGGCTGCGGGCGATGCTCGTGGACCGGTACGCGTCGGGTGCGAGCATTCGATCGCTCGCCGAGCAGACCGGTCGCTCCTACGGATTCGTGCACAAGGTGTTGGCCGAGTCGGACACACCGCTGCGTACGCGCGGTGGTCCGAACCGACGTAAGTCCGCGCGGCCGGATTAGTTGTTCGTGTCCGACTTCCGCACGGACTCCTCGACGAGATCGAGAACTGCGGACAGGTTGCTGCCGTTCTGTCCCGACGCGATGCGCGCGACGAGGCCGTCCAGCACCAGATCCAGGTATTCGAGCACCACATCTTTCGGGACGTCGTCGCGTAGACGGCCCGCGGTCTTCTGCCGCTCGAGGCGGGCGAGAGTCGCATCGGTGAGTTCGGCCGACTGTTCCGACCAGCTCTCCCGGAACTCGCGGTCGGTCCTCAGTCGGCGCGCGATCTCCAACCTGGTTCCGAGCCACTCGAACCGATCGGGCTCGGCGAGCATGTCTCTCATGACCTGGACGAGACCCTGGTTCGCCGCGACCTCGGCCATGCGTCGGGCATCCTCCTGCGCAAGCGCGAGGAACAGGCCGTCCTTGTCCTTGAAATGGTGGAAGATCGCCCCTCGCGACAGCCCGGTGGCCTCTTCCAAGCGCCGTACCGTCGCGCCTTCGTAGCCGAACTCGCCGAAGCATCGTCGGGCGCCGTCGAGTATCTCGCTTCGTCTGGCGGCCAACTGATCTTCACTGACCTTGGGCACTTTGTCGTTCCTACTCTCGATGAAATCTCCGCCGAACGGCGATGGACCCGGAAGAAGCCACTTCCGGGTCCATCGCCGTGACGGAGCAGATCACTACTGCGGTCGAGGAACCGATCAGCCGCGAATCATGTTGCGCAGCACGTATTGCAGGATGCCACCGTTGCGGTAGTAGTCCGCCTCACCGGGGGTATCGATGCGCACGACGGCGTCGAACTCGATCTTGGTGCCGTCTTCCTTCGTGGCGGTCACGGCCATCGTCTTCGGCGTGACGCCCTCGTTCAGCTTCTCGATGCCGACGATGTCGAACGTCTCGGTGCCGTCGAGCTTCAGCGACGCGGCGCTCTCACCGGCCGGGAACTGAAGCGGGACAACGCCCATGCCGATGAGGTTCGAGCGGTGGATGCGCTCGAACGACTCGGTGATGACGGCCTTGACGCCGAGCAGACGGGTGCCCTTGGCGGCCCAGTCACGCGACGATCCCGAGCCGTACTCCTTGCCACCCAGCACGACGAGCGGGATGCCCGCTGCCTGGTAGTTCTGCGACGCGTCGTAGATGAACGCCTGCGGGCCGCCGTCCTGCGTGAAGTCGCGGGTGTAACCGCCCGAGACGTCGTCGAGGAGCTGGTTGCGCAGACGGATGTTCGCGAACGTTCCGCGAATCATCACCTCGTGGTTACCGCGACGCGAGCCGAGGGAGTTGTAGTCCTTGCGCTCGACGCCGTGCGCGTCGAGGTACTGCGCGGCCGGGGTACCGGACTTGATCGGGCCTGCCGGGCTGATGTGGTCGGTGGTGACCGAGTCGCCGAGCAGTGCCAGAACGCGTGCACCCTTGATGTCCTCGACGGGGGCCGGGTCCATCGTCATGCCGTCGAAGTACGGAGCCTTGCGGACGTACGTCGAGTTCTCGTCCCACGCGAAGGTGTCGCCCTCGGGCGTCTCGAGGTTCTGCCAACGGCTGTCGCCGGCGAAGATCGTCTCGTAGGACTTGCTGAACATGTCCCGACTGATCGCGGACTGGATGGTCTCCTCGATCTCCTGCGAGGACGGCCAGATGTCCTTCAGGTAGACGGGGTTGCCGTCCTGATCCGTTCCGAGCGAGTCGCTCTCGAAGTCGAAGTCCATCGTTCCGGCGAGACCGTACGCGATGACCAACGGAGGCGAAGCCAGGTAGTTCATCTTGACGTCGGGGGAGATGCGACCCTCGAAGTTACGGTTTCCGGAGAGAACCGCGGTGACGGACAGGTCGTTGTCGTTGATCGCCTTGGAGATCGGCTCGAGCAGCGGGCCGGTGTTGCCGATGCACGTGGTGCATCCGTAGCCGCCGAGGTAGTAGCCGAGCTTCTCGAGGTACGGCCACAGGCCGGC
Source organism: Rhodococcus sp. BP-261 (assembly GCF_019835205.1). Classification (NCBI taxonomy): domain Bacteria; kingdom Bacillati; phylum Actinomycetota; class Actinomycetes; order Mycobacteriales; family Nocardiaceae; genus Rhodococcus; species Rhodococcus sp. BP-261. The sequence continues at coordinate 86,984 of NZ_JABUCO010000002.1, forward strand.
CTTCTCGTAGTAGTCGGTGACGACCTGCGAGCCCGGAGCCATGTTGGTCTTGACCCACGGCTTGGTCGACAGACCCTTCTCGACGGCGTTGCGTGCGAGCAGCGCAGCTCCGAGCATGACCGACGGGTTGGAGGTGTTGGTGCACGAGGTGATACCCGCGACGACCACGGCGCCGTGGTCGAGAACGAACTCTCCGGCCTCGTCGGTGACGACCTTGACCGGCTTGGTCGGGCGACCCTCGGAGCCGTTGGCGGCCGACTGAACGTCGACGGCACCGTCGTCGGCGAAGGACAGCACGGCCGGATCGCTCGCCGGGAACGACTCTTCGACTGCCTCGTCGAGCTGGGTGTGCTCGGCCGGGTAGTTCTCCTCCACGTAGTTGTGGATGTCCTTGCGGAACGCGACCTTGGAGTCCGACAGCAGGATTCGGTCCTGCGGACGCTTCGGGCCTGCGATCGAGGGGACGACAGTGCTGAGGTCGAGCTCGATGTACTCGGAGTACTCGGCTTCGTTGTCCGGGTCGTGCCAGAGGCCCTGCTCCTTGGCGTACGCCTCGACGAGAGCGATCTGCTCGTCGCTGCGGCCGGTGAGGCGCAGGTAGTTGATGGTCTCGTCGTCGATCGGGAAGATCGCTGCGGTGGAACCGAATTCGGGGCTCATGTTGCCCAGCGTCGCGCGGTTGGCCAGAGGAACCTCGGCCACGCCCTTGCCGTAGAACTCGACGAACTTGCCGACCACGCCGTGCTTGCGCAGCATGTCGGTAGCGGTCAGCACGACGTCGGTCGCGGTGACGCCCGGCTGGATCTCACCGGAGAGCTTGAACCCGACGACGCGGGGGATGAGCATCGAGACGGGCTGGCCCAGCATGGCTGCCTCGGCCTCGATACCGCCGACGCCCCAGCCCAGCACGCCGAGGCCGTTGACCATCGTGGTGTGCGAGTCGGTGCCGACACAGGTGTCGGGGTAGGCCTGGCCCTTGCGGGTCATGACCGTCGGTGCCAGGTATTCGATGTTGACCTGGTGGACGATGCCCATGCCGGGGGGGACGACCTTGAAGTCGTCGAACGCGCCCTGGCCCCAACGCAGGAACTGGTAACGCTCGCCGTTGCGCTCGTATTCGAGGTCGACGTTGCGCTCAAGGGCGTCGGCCTTGCCGAAGACGTCGAGGATGACCGAGTGGTCGATGACCATGTCGGCGGGCGACAGCGGGTTGACCTTGTTCGGGTCGCCGCCGAGGGTCGTCACAGCTTCGCGCATGGTGGCGAGGTCGACGACGCAGGGAACGCCGGTGAAGTCCTGCATGATGACACGTGCAGGGGTGAACTGGATTTCGATGCTGGGGTCCGCGGACGGGTCCCACGACGCGATCGAACGAATGTGGTCGGCGGTGATGTTGGCACCGTCCTCGGTGCGAAGGAGGTTCTCCGCGAGGACCTTCAGCGCGTAGGGCAACTTCTCGGCGCCGGGCAGGGCCGACAGACGGAAGATCTCGTACGAGTTCTCTCCGACTTCGAGGGTGCCCTTTGCACCGAATGAATCATTACTGGCGGTCACTTCAGCTCCACTCGTCTATGAGGCACACCGCCGACGGGGCTGTGTCGACGGTTGAAGCGAGGCGTACGTCGCGGGCCGGTTGGCGCGGGTGAACGTCTCGTTCTCGAGTCTAACAGTACGCTTGTCCGGTTGAAACGAAGGGCAGCCTACATGTTCGTACGGTTGCCGTTCGGAGTCGATTTTCGTGTAGTTGCTGTGGGTTCGCAATGCAGGGCAGCCTCAGTCTCTCCGGCGTGGACCGGCGGGCCGACGACTCGAAGACGCCCCGTGACGCTATGGTCTGTGCGGTGCGGTCGCTTCCGCCCCCGACATTCCTTTCCTAGATCCGACTGGACGAGAGATGCCTGAACCGATCCACGCCATTGCTCCGCTCGCGGCCTTCGTTCCCCTTGCCGCGGACATCCCGCCGGGCGTCGACGTGGATTCGATCGTGGCTGCGGTCGAGGCGACCGGAGTGAGCGCACCTGCTTCCGTCGAAGACGGTTTGCTCGATGCGGTCCAGCGCGCGGAGGACAACGGCATCGATCTGAGCATCGTCGTCGTCGAACAGAACGCGTCGCACGATTCGCAGCTCCGAGATCTGGCGACGGCCGTGGGCGCGCAGGACGGCGGCACGGTTCTCGTGCTGAGTCCGGGACAGGTCGGATCGTTCAGCGATTCCGTCTCGCGCGTCGTGCTGGAAGCCGGACAGGACCGCACGTACACCGGTGACCCCGTCGTGGCGGCGGACAACTTCGTCGACACACTGACCGGAGACCAGACGCCGTGGGCACTGATGACCGGCGTCATCGTGGTCGTCGTCGCCGGTGCAGCCGCGGCCACTGCGGTCGCCAAAGTTCGTCGGCACACGTCGGTCGAGCAGCGGCCGACAGTCGACCGGTAGCAGCCGTTCACAACAGCGCCCCGACCACGCGGTCGGGGCGTTCGTCGTGTCGGGGTCACGATCCCCGGAAAAAGACCGAAGAACTGTTTTCGTCATAACCCGAGTTCAGCGCGTTTTCGCTGGTCGAATTACAAATGTGTTCTTTGTGACTGGAGTTTCATTAGTGGGCGAAGTGTCGTACGGTGCCATTGGCACTGCTGGGGAAGGAGTGTCGCAGAGGGCAGAGGTCTATCCGTGGGGAAACGGTCGACCGATGCTTCGGGTGTGACCGACGTGGTCTGCACCTGTCGTGTTGCTGCGTGCTTTCTTCCTGCTCGGCGAGTGAGCAGACGCATCCGACGTGGATGCGACGGGCCGCTCGACCGGCGACGACGTTCATCGAACGCCGCGAGTGCCGGGACCGAGGGAGACATTTGTGAGGCGACGGGCATTCCGCAGTACTCGCCGTAGGACATTCTCGGGTTCTGCTCGACTACTGGTCGGGGTCGGCCTGGTCGTTTCGCTGATGAGCGCAGTGTCCGGTACCGCAGCCGCAGTTCCACCGCCACCTCCCAACCCGTCCGATTCGGACCTCGCCGCAGCCGGCTCGCGCGTCGACTCGTCGCTCGGTGCGGTCGGCGACCTGATCAATCAGGTTGCGGCCGCGAACCAGCAGTTGGCGCAGCTCGACAACGACGTCGCCATCAAGCGCGAGGACGTCAACAAAGCGCTCGTCGACCTCCAGAACGCTCGCGACGCGGCGGATCTGGCGGCGCAGGTAGTGGCGACGGCGCAACAGGCTCTCGCCGACGCCGGTGGCCGAATTCAAGCCGCGCAGCTGAAATTCGACGAATTCGCGCGGTCGAGCTACACGCAGGGCTCGGGAGTCGCGTCGGTCGCGTCGTTCCTCGGTTCGACGGGCCCGGACGACATCCTCGACCGCGCGCAGGTGTTGCGGGTGTTGTCGAACAGCCAGAATGCGGTGCTCGACGGTCTGCAGCGTGCACGTGCCGAGGAGGCCAACAAGGAGTCGACGGCGCGCGAATCCAAGCAGCAGGCCGACGCCGCGTCCGCCGAGGCCGAGAACAAGAAGGCCGAAGCGGAAGAAGCGATCGCCGTCGCCCGCGCCGCGTTGCAGGCCCAGGCCGATCAGAAGGCCGCGATCGAGAGCCAGCGTGACGCTGCCCAGGTGCAGCTCGACGCGGCTCGGTCCGACGTCGCCGGTCTGCAAGGCCAGCGTGCGGCGTATTCGGCGTGGGAGCAGCAGAAGGCTGCAGAAGACGCCGCCATCGCCGCCGCGGCCGCCGCAGCGAGAGAAGCTGCTGTTCAGGCCGCCGCGAGGGTCGCAGCGAACCAGGCGGCGGCAGCAGCTGCCGCGGCTGCTGCCGCCGGCCAGCGAGCCCACACCGACATCGACGACGACGAATCCAGCAGCATCGGTGACACCGACACCGACACCGACAGCAGTTCGGGAACCCCCGCGACGCCGACGCCGAAGAAGCCGCGCAGTTCGGGCCAGTCGAACCCGTCGCTCACCGGAAGCGCCGCCATCGAGCTCGCGATCGACCGCGGTATGTCGCAGCTCGGCGTTCCGTATTCGTGGGGCGGCGGCGACGAGAACGGCCCGACGAAGGGCATCCGCGACGGTGGCGTCGCCGACAGTTACGGCGACTACAACAAGGTCGGATTCGACTGCTCCGGCCTCATGATCTACGCGTTCGCAGGTCTCGGGATCTCGCTCCCGCATTACACCGGCTACCAGTACACGGCAGGCAAGCAGGTGCCGTCCTCGGACATGAAGAGGGGCGACATGCTCTTCTACGGTCCCAACGCGAGCCAGCACGTCGCGTTGTATCTCGGCGACGGCAAGATGCTCGAGGCGCCCCAATCGGGTGACGTCGTCAAAGTTTCACCCGTCCGATACGACGGCATGACGCCGTACGCCGTGCGTATGGTGTCCTGAGCGGGTGTAGTTCGCCGGTGGCCTCGGCCTTCCGGCACGCGAGAGAATCACCTGGAATAGTTGGCGGGGGGACACCGACGTGCCCGAGAGACGATGCGAATGAAAGCGGTGAATTCTTGGTGACATCACGTGACGGCAGCGAACCGAACGGCAGTGTGCCGAGCGGGGGCGGTTCGAGCCGGACGGACACCTCGGCTCTCGCCCAGGATGTTCAGACGCTCGAGAAGGCCGTGTACGAGGTCAAGCGTGTGATCGTCGGCCAGGATCGGCTGGTCGAGCGCATTCTGGTCGGCCTGTTGGCCCGTGGCCACGTTCTTCTCGAAGGCGTTCCCGGCGTGGCGAAGACGCTCGCGGTCGAGACTTTCGCGAAGGTGGTCGGCGGATCGTTCTCTCGTGTTCAGTTCACGCCCGACCTCGTACCGACCGACCTGATCGGTACGCGCATCTACCGGCAGGGCCGCGAAGAGTTCGACACCGAACTCGGCCCCGTGGTCGCCAACTTCGTTCTCGCCGACGAGATCAACCGCGCACCTGCGAAGGTGCAGTCGGCGCTGCTCGAAGTCATGGCCGAGCGGCACGTGTCCATCGGCGGCAAGACGTTCCCGATGCCCGATCCGTTCCTCGTGATGGCGACGCAGAACCCGATCGAGAACGAGGGTGTGTACCCGCTTCCCGAGGCGCAGCGCGACCGCTTCCTGTTCAAGATCGTCGTCGACTACCCGTCGGTCGAGGAAGAACGCGAGATCGTCTACCGCATGGGAACGGCAGTGCCGACACCCAAGCAGATCCTCGACCCCGTCGAGCTGGTCAGGCTGCAGAACGTCGCGAGCCAGGTGTTCGTGCATCATGCGCTCGTCGACTACGTCGTCCGAGTCATCGCCGCCACCAGGACCCCGGAACAGCTGGGCCTCGACGACGTCGCCAGTTGGATCGCGTACGGCGCGTCACCACGAGCCACGCTGGGCATCATCTCGGCGTCCCGCGCGCTTGCGCTGCTCCGTGGACGCGACTACGTCGTTCCGCAGGACGTCCTCGAAGTGATCCCCGACGTGCTGCGTCACCGTCTCGTGCTGTCGTACGACGCGCTCGCCGACGAGGTCACACCCGAGGACGTCATCACGCGCGTGCTGCAGACGGTGGGTCTGCCTCAGGTGTCACCGCAGGCCGTTCCCGTTCCGCAGCAACAGGTTTCGCAGCAAGCGGTTACGCAGCAGCAGGGGCCGCATCAGGCGCCTGCCCACCCGCACGCCCCGCAGCAGCCGCACGCACAGCAGCCCGGACCGCACCAGCAGGGACCGCAGCAGCAGCACGGACCGCAACAGCCGGGCCAGGCGCCGTTCCCCGGTAACGGGCAGCAGGGTGCACCGGCGCCGAACCTGGACAAGTCCGCTGGCAATTCTCCGGCCGTGGGTAGCCAGAAGCAGTGAGTGGGGCAGCAGCCGGCGCGGCCGCTCGGTCGTCCGACGCGCGTCCGCCCTCGTTTCGCAGCGGTGAGCTTCGGGACCCGACGCTGACGGCGGCGCTCCGCACTCTCGAGCTGACGGTGCGTCGTCGACTCGACGGTGTGCTGCACGGAGACCACCTCGGGTTGATTCCCGGGCCGGGCTCCGAGCCCGGTGACGCACGCGAGTACCAGCCGGGCGACGACGTACGCCAGATGGACTGGTCCGTCACCGCTCGCACGACGCATCCACACGTCCGGCAGTCGGTCGCGGACCGGGAGCTCGAGACCTGGATGGTCGTCGACCTGTCGGCCAGCCTCGACTTCGGCACCACCGGATGTGAGAAGCGCGATCTCGCGGTCGCCGCGGCGGCGGCCATCACGCATCTGACGAGTGGTGGAGGCAATCGGATCGGCGCGGTGGTCGCAACGGGCGAGAACACGACGCGAATTCCGGCGCGCGGTGGCCGAGTGCACCTTCAGTCGATGCTTCGAACCATCGCGACGACGCCGAGTGCGGCGGACGGTGTTCGCGGAGATCTGCGGGGTGCCATCGAGTCGTTGCGTCGGCCGCAGCGGCGGCGCGGTATGGCTGTCGTCATCAGCGACTTCCTCGGTGAGATCGACTGGGAGCGTTCGCTCCGTGCCATCGCGGCTCGGCACGACGTGCTCGCCATCGAAATTCTGGACCCGCGGGATCTCGAACTACCCGATATCGGAGATGTGGTGTTGCACGATCCCGAATCCGGTCGCACGCGCGAGTTCAGCGTGACTCCGCGTCTCCGCGAGGACTTCGCGGAGGCCGCAGCGAATCATCGGTCCGAGGTCGAACGAGCGTTGCGTCGCTGCGGAGCACCGCGGATGACGCTCCGCACCGACGGGGACTGGATCGCCGACGTCGTCCGCTTCGTCTCGTCGCGGCGGCACACGCTCGGTGCGGGTGCCGTCACCAACGCTCGGGTGGGTCGCCGGTGAGTCTGTCGGATTTCACGTCACCGTGGTGGTTGCTGTTCCTGCTCGTCGTGATCGGCCTCGTCGTCGGTTACGTTCTCGTGCAACGCGCGCGCCACAGGCACACGTTGCGCTTCTCCAACATGGACCTGCTGGAGAAGGTCGCGCCGACGCGTCCCGGCTACTGGCGGCATGTTCCGACCGCGCTCGTACTCGTCGGCTTGCTGCTGTTGACGGTTGCCCTCGCCGGTCCCACATCGGATCAGAAGGTTCCACGGAACCGGGCGACCGTCATGCTCGTCATCGACGTGTCGCTGTCGATGGAGGCCACCGACGTCGAACCGTCGCGCCTGGCTGCTGCGCAGGAGGCAGGCAAGTCGTTCGCCGACGGGTTGACGCCCGGCATCAACCTCGGTCTCGTGGCGTTCGCGGGCACCGCGTCGGTGCTGGTCTCGCCGACGGCGAATCGTGAAGCGACCAAGACGGCCATCGACAAGCTGCAGCTGAGCGAACGTACCGCGACGGGCGAGGCGATCTTCACGTCACTGCAGTCCATCGACACACTCGGTGCCGTCCTGGGCGGCGGTGACGCGGCGCCGCCCGCACGCATCGTGCTGTTGTCCGACGGCAAACAGACCGTTCCCGAGAGCCCGGACGATCCGCGCGGCGGCTACACGGCCGCACGTGCGGCCAAGGACAAGAACGTTCCGATCTCGACCATCTCGTTCGGCACCAGCTACGGCACCGTCGACATCGAGGACGATTCCGGTGTCGAACGTGTCCCCGTTCCCGTGGACGACCCGTCGCTTCGAGAGATCGCGAACCTGTCGGGCGGAAGTTTCTTCACGGCGTCGTCGCTCGAGGAACTGCGCGCGGTGTACGACACTCTCGAAGAGCAGATCGGATTCGAGATCACACGGGGCGACGCGAGTCGCCCGTGGCTGATTCTCGGAGTCCTTTTCACCGCAACAGGATTGGGCACGGCTTTGGTCCTGCGGCAAAGATTGCCGTGATTCCCTGTTACTACTCACCAGTAGCTCTGCTTTGTCATTTCCGCACGAACAGATAGGTTGCAGACATGTCAACACCCGACTTCACTGCTCGATCCGTACTCGTCACCGGAGGTAACCGGGGCATCGGCCTCGCCATCGCACAACGGCTCGCCGCCGACGGTCACAAGGTCGCCGTCACGCACCGCGGATCCGGAGCGCCCGAGGGTCTTCTCGGCGTGAAGTGCGACGTCACCGATTCCGAGTCGGTCGACGCTGCGTTCAAGGAGGTCGAGGAGAAGCAGGGCCCCGTCGAGGTGCTCGTGGCCAACGCTGGAATCACCGACGACACGCTGCTGATGCGCATGACCGAGGAGCAGTTCGAGCGGGTGCTCGACGCGAACCTGACGGGTGCGTTCCGAGTTGCCAAGCGTGCCAACCGCGCGATGCTGCGTGCGCGCTGGGGCCGCATGGTGTTCCTGAGTTCCGTCGTCGCGCTCGGCGGTGGCCCGGGCCAGATCAACTACGCGGCGTCCAAGGCCGGTGTCATCGGCATGGCTCGTTCCATCACGCGTGAACTCGGCTCGCGCTCGATCACGGCGAACGTCGTCTCGCCGGGATTCATCGAGACCGACATGACCGCCGATCTGCCCGACGATTTGCGCGGCAAGGCAAAGGAATTCATTCCGCTGCAGCGTCTCGGCCAGCCCGAGGACGTGGCGGCCGTCGTCAGCTTCCTCGCGGGCCCCGACTCGGCGTACGTGTCCGGTGCGGTCATCCCCGTCGACGGCGGCATGGGCATGGGCCACTGAGCCCTCGTCGGTCATCCGGCTTTTCATTTCTCGATTCGTTTCCGATTTCGACAAGGAAGACACATGGGCGGACTGCTCGAAGGTAAGACAATTCTCGTCACCGGCATCATCACCGATGCCTCGATCGCGTTCCACGCTGCCGCCATGGCGCAGAACCAGGGCGCCAAGGTCATCATCACCGGGTTCGATCGACTGCGTCTGATCGACCGCATCGCACAGCGACTGCCGCAACCCGTTCCGCCGGCCATCGAGCTCGATGCGACCAACGAGGAACACCTTGCGGCGCTTGCCGATCGCGTCCGGGAGGTCGCACCCGAGGGCCTCGACGGCGTTCTGCACTCCATCGCGTTCGCTCCGCGCACGCTGATGGGTCCGGACGCCAAGCCGTTCCTCGACGGCCCAGGCCCCGACGCCGCCAAGGCATTCGAGATCTCGGCGTGGAGCTACGCGTCGTTGGCTCGCGCTGCACTGCCCGTCATGAACGAGGGCGGTTCGATCGTCGGCATGAACTTCGATCCGCGCACCGCGATGCCGTACTACAACTGGATGGGCGTCGCGAAGGCCGCTCTCGAGTCGGTCAACCGCTACGTCGCTCGCGAGGTCGGCGAGGCGAAGAAGATCCGCTCGAATCTCGTTGCGGCAGGCCCTATTCGCACGCTCGCCGCGAAAGCCATCGCAGGCACCGCGACCGGTGATGCGAAGAAGATGAACCAGCTCAACGAGTACTGGGATGCCGCTTCGCCCATCGGCTGGAACTACGACGACCCGACGGTCGTCGCCAAGTCGGTCGTCGCGCTGCTGTCCGATTGGCTCCCCGGCACTACCGGTTCCATCGTCTACGTCGACGGCGGTGCCAGCCACAACACCTACCTGCCGGAAGGCATGTAGGACTCGTCGACTACCGGAAATGCGCGCTGCGGCGCGCATTTCCCGTATTCGGGGTCGGTGCGTGTCCGGTCACACGAGGGCCAGGCGCACAATGGAGCACATGACGACGACGTCCCCCGGCTACGACGCTCTTCTCGTTCTCTCGTTCGGCGGCCCCGAGGAGCCTGCTCACGTCCGACCGTTTCTGGAGAACGTCACGCGTGGGCGCGGAGTGCCCCCCGAGCGCCTCGACGCGGTCGTCGAGCACTACATGCATTTCGGTGGAGTTTCTCCCATCAATGCTCTGAACCGCGACATCATCGCGGCGATCGAGACCGAGTTGGCCGCGGCCGGGATCGAATTGCCGATCTACTTCGGCAATCGGAACTGGCATCCGATGGTGGAGGACACCGTCGCGCAGATGGCATCCGACGGCGTCGAGCGTGCACTCGTCTTCCCGACGTCGGCGTGGGGCGGTTACTCGGGCTGCAGGCAGTATCACGAGGACGTCGCGCGCGCCCGTGACGCCGCGGGTGACGGCGCCCCGGACCTGGTGAAGATTCGGCAGTACTACGACCATCCGGCGATGATCGCAGCGTTCGCCGATGCCATTTCCGCGGCGCGGGAATCCCTTCCCGACGAGCACAGGCAGACCGCCCGGGTCGTGTTCACCGCGCACTCCATTCCGAGCGCCGCCGACGCGAACGCAGGCCCGCCGGAAGACGGTGGCCATCTGTACAGCAGGCAGGTCGCCGAGGCGTCGCGACTCGTGGCGGCCGCGTCGGGCATCGACGACTTCGATCTCGTGTGGCAGTCCCGCTCGGGTCCACCGCAGGTGCCGTGGCTCGAACCGGACATCTGCGATCATCTGGAATCGTTGTCGCGTGACGGGGTCGACGCCGTCGTCGTCTGCCCGATCGGGTTCGTCTCCGACCACCTCGAAGTGGTGTGGGATCTCGACACCGAGGCGAAGGACAAAGCGCGCGAGCTGAACATGGCGTTCGCGCGGGCGGCGACGCCGGGTACCGATGCACGGTTCGCGCAGATGGTCGTCGAGCTGGTCCGCGAGCACATCGCAGGTGCCGACGAACGTGGCCGGGGCACGGTTCCGCGCTACGGATCGACGCTCAACGGGTCTCGCTGCGCGTTCCGGTGCTGCGAACAACCGGCACGTCCCACTCGTGCGGGGGCTGCGACCTGAGGGCAGCGGCGACACCGCCCGCAGGCGTCAGCGTCGGGGAACGCTCGACGCGATACTCGCGGAGATCGCGCCGAGTCGTGCGGAGCGAACCGCGTTCCACAGCGGTCTGATCAGGTCCTCGCGCGCAGCCGCCGAGTGCGCGGTGGGTTCCTCGGTGGGCGACGAATGGCGAGCCACCGACAGGATCGCTGCGACACGGTCGGCGGATTCGAGAACGCGCAGCGCGCGTTCGGGCGTCTCGTCGGGGTAGCGGTGCCGAGAGAGTTCGGCGAGTTCGGCCGCGATGCGGGCACGCGGGTCACCGAGCTCGGATCGCGTGGGCAGTGACTGCATCGTCCCGAGCGCATCAGCTGCGCCGCGAACGGCCTCACGCATGGCGTATTCGGCTTCACCCAACGTGAAATCGGTGCCTGCGTGCAGTGGGACATCGATGACGAACACCGTCCAACGCAGGACGTCAGGGCCCTCGACCGTGGGGACGATGCCGAGACCGCGGGCTCCGGGATCGCCGACGACGACTGCCTGCTCCGCTCCGATGGCGCTGCGCGCGAACGGCGTTCCCGGCGGCAGATGGGTGGTCGTGGCCCCGGGCCCCGGCAGCAACAGCTCGATGCCGGGTTCGGTGCGCTCGGCGGGTAGGTGACGTCGAATCACGGTGAGCAGTCCCGCGACGCCGTCGGCGCGCGGACTGGGCCACGACAAGCCGGTGGCGTCGGCGGACGGGCCGTCGCCTGCAACGAGCAGATGCATCGGCGCCCATTCGGTCAGGGCGTCGATCACGTCGTCGGGCGCGCCGATTCCGGCCAGCCACGAACTGGCCCACACGGCGAGGCTTGCACTGGGAGAACTCACGACTCACGAGCATAGGACGGCGTGGCGACAGGCGCACAAAGGTGGCCTTCGATACCGTGATCCGCCGTGGACATGTACGGCGGAGACATTCTTGCGGGGCACAGCCGGATGCGAAAGGTGCCCGCACCTCGCGTGCCGGCCGAGCGCGGACTGGTCGTGGAGGACGCAGCCAGCGGGTTCTGCGGCGCGGTCGTCGGGTTCGAGCGCACCTACGACGGCGATTTCGTCCGACTGGAAGATGCGGCACGCACGACGCGGTTGTTCGCGCTCCGCGAGGCGGCGTTCATGATCGACGGCAAACGCGTCACGCTCGAGCGCGCGGTGGCACCGAAGAAGCAGGAATCGACGCGATCGGCGTCCGGTTCGACGAAGGTGGAGAATCTGCGGGCTCGTACCGCGCGTGCCAGCCGAATCTGGGTCGAGGGAGTGCACGACGCGGCCCTCGTGGAACGTGTGTGGGGCCACGATCTTCGGGTCGAGGGTGTGGTCGTCGAACACTTGGAGGGACTCGACAATCTGGGGGAGCGGCTCGCCGACTTCCAGCCGGGGCCGGGTCGTCGTGTCGGTGTGCTGGTCGACCACCTCGTCGAGGGCTCGAAGGAGTCTCGGCTGACGACCTCGCTCGGGGAGCACGTTCTCGTCACCGGCCATCCGTACATCGACGTGTGGGAAGCGGTGCGCCCGAAGGCGGTCGGGATCGCCGCGTGGCCGAAGATCCCTCGCGGTGAGGACTGGAAGACCGGTATCTGCCGCGAACTCGGATGGGGGACACCCAAGGACGGTTGGCGACACGTGTACGGGTCGGTGTCGACGTTCCGCGATCTCGAGGCGCCGCTGATTGGCGCGGTGGAGCGTCTCGTCGATTTCGTCACCGAGGTCTGATCGGCGTTCGTTTCCGAACACCGCCGTACGCAGCGACGCTGCCGCCGGATGTCCGGTTTGTGGTTGTATGGTCGGTGTGGCGGCGATCATCTGGCTCATCGCAGGAGTGGTACTCGCGGCTGCCGAAGCACTGACGGGCGATTTCTTCCTGCTCATGCTCGCCGGTGGCGCACTGGCCACCGCCGGGGTTTCGGCCGTGACGGACTTTCCGGTGTGGGCCGACGCGCTCGTGTTCGGCGTCGTGTCGCTGGCCCTCGTTCTCGGCGTGAGGCCGATTCTGCTCCGCAAGTTCGCGAAGCCGCCGCTTCTGCCGACCAACGCTGCCGCGTTGACCGGCAAGAGTGCCCTTGTGCTGGAACAGGTTTCGGCGCACGAAGGACAGATCAAGCTCGCCGGCGAAGTGTGGACGGCTCGTCCGCTCGACGAGACCGAGGTGTATGCGCCGGGCACCACCGTGACCGTGATGGAAATAGACGGCGCTACCGCCGTCGTGTGGAGGGGACCGTAGCTTCATGGCAGCACTGATAGTTCTCGGCGTGATCGTTCTGCTCGTCGTCGTTCTGGTCGCGAAATCCGTTGCGCTCGTTCCGCAAGCGGACGCAGCGGTCATCGAGCGGCTCGGGCGCTATTCGAAGACGGTGTCCGGTCAGTTGACGTTCCTCGTACCGTTCGTCGATCGCATCAGGGCCAAGGTCGATCTGCGTGAGCGCGTCGTGTCGTTCCCTCCGCAGCCGGTCATCACGAAGGACAACCTGACGGTGTCGATCGACACCGTCGTGTACTTCCAGGTCACCAATCCCCAGGCTGCGGTCTACGAGATCAACAACTACATCGTGGGTGTCGAGCAGCTCACGACGACCACGTTGCGCAACGTCGTCGGTGGTATGACGCTGGAAGAGACGCTGACGTCGCGCGATTCGATCAACGGCCAGCTGCGCGGCGTGCTCGACGAAGCCACGGGTCGGTGGGGCCTGCGCGTCGCCCGCGTCGAACTGAAGAGCATCGATCCACCGCCGTCGATCCAGGAGTCGATGGAGAAGCAGATGAAGGCCGACCGAGAGAAGCGGGCGACCATTCTGACGGCCGAAGGCCACCGAGAGTCGGCCATCAAGACGGCCGAGGGCGACAAGCAGAGCCGCATCCTCGCAGCCGAAGGCGCCAAGCAGGCCGCCATTCTGACGGCCGAGGGTGAACGCCAGTCGCGCATCCTTCGCGCTCAGGGTGACCGTGCCGCGAAATACCTTCAGGCGCAGGGCCAGGCGAAGGCCATCGAGAAGGTGTTCGCCGCGATCAAGGCAGGCAAGCCGACTCCCGAGCTGCTCGCGTACCAGTACATGCAGACGCTTCCCCAGATGGCGCAGGGCGATGCGAACAAGGTCTGGATGATCCCCAGCGATTTCGGGGATGCGTTGAAGGGGTTCGCGAAGAATCTCGGCGCGCAGGGCGAGGACGGAGTCTTCCGTTTCGAGCCCAGTGCCGACGGCGGTGTCGCGCCCAAGCCGGAGGACGATTCGGCGGAGGTCGCCGACTGGTTCGAGGCCAAGACCGACCCGGCCGTGGCGGAAGCCGTCAAGGCAGCCGAGGCCGTCGCCCGGACACCGGTCGACACGTCTCTCGCGCCCGACCCGAGTCTGACGAAGGGTCTCGATCTGGGCGAATTGTCCGCCCGTCAGCCGGAGACCGGACCGCTCACGCCGTCGATGGATCCCGAACAGCAGCGGTGACGCCGACGTCGGGCCGCTGGTGTCACGTCACCAGCGCCTGACCGACGCCGCACACCGCTACGGCCCACATGACGCTCGTGAACGTGCCGATGATGAACTGCTCCGAGGCTGCCGACGCCTGAGCCCCGCGTAGCTCGGGATAGCGTGCAAGACCCTTGACCGCCAGCACGATGGCGATGCCCTCGGGCCATCCGGCCAGGATCGACGCCGCGACCGCGCTGCGTTCCAGGATTCCGATCGTGCGACCACCGTGCAGAGGCTGATCCGCGGCGTCGGGAGCCGGACCGTTCGTCCGACGTGCCAGTCGGAAGACCGCCGTGACGACGGGTGAGCCACCGGTCAGCGCTGCCGCGACGGTGAGCACGTACGTGGCGGCCAGCGCGAATCCTGTCGCCGGGTGTGTGTTCGCGCCGGTGACGGCCGCCGCTGCGAGCAGGATCGTCGCTGCGGCCGCCGGAAACCAGTGCGGGACGGGCCGACGCGGCGGTACGACGGCTGCAGCAGCCGCGGCTCCGAGCAGAACCAACGTCACGACCGTCATGTATCCCCCTGTGTTGTGTGACCCGGTGCCGTGTCCAATTCGGCGAGCAGACGTTCGGCCAAGACCCGTCCGCCCGCCTCGATGGTCCACCGGGCCACCGACAGTCGTTGCGACATGGCCTGCTTGCTGATCCCCAATACTTCGGCGGCGCTCTTCTGGGTATGACCGTCGGCCATCAGATCGACCGCGGCGTGACCCTGGTCGGTGCGGTCAATGACGAGCAGGGCAACCAGCGTGAGGGCCGTTTCGGCGTCTCGGCTGCGGCCTTCCGACGCGGCGTCGGCTGCGGTGATCGCGATCGACGCGGGCGCGTTCTTGGCCCGGGTAACGGCGTCGCGCGCCGCCTCGAACGCCGGGCCCCGACCTGCGCGCGTACTCTCCGGCAGCGGCTGTTCGACGGAACCGACGCCGATGCCCACGCTCCACCACCCCTGCCTGACCAACGACAGCGCGATGTCGACCACCGTGCGGGCGTCGGCTGCGACAGCTTGTACCTCGTCGCCCGCAGTTCGGTCGAACGGCCGGACCAGCCGGGAGTCCTGCATGCTGTCGAGCAGCCGACCGACGCGGTCGACGTCCCGGCGGCTACCGCGTTGGTCGACCGTCAATACGTACATTGCGACAAGGCTAGAGACTGGATTCCGCCAAGTCAATGCATTTAGCTTGACTGACGAGAATCAAGCATCCAAGCTTGACGGTGATGTATCGGCCGAACGCCTGTGCGACGTCACCGACAACCTCCAGTCGACGACGAGGCCCACCACGCCCACCGCGATGCACACGCCCGACAGCGCCAACAGCAGTGGATCGGTGTGGCCGCCCAACGCGTCCCCGAGTACGACGATGCCGATCGTGCCGGGTACGACGCCGACCGCCGTCGCGGCCGCGAACGGAAGCACTCGAATCGACGACACCCCACAGCAGTAGTTGACGACGGAGAACGGGACAGGGGCGATCAACCTGAGGGAGCCAACGGCCAACCAGCCGCGACGAATCAGGCTGTCGTCGATAGCCTTCACCGCCGGGTGGGTCAAACGCGTCGCGAACCATTCGCGGCCGACCGCGCGCACCAACAGCAGCGCCAGGACTGCGCTGACGGTGGTGGCGCCGACGGTGACGGTCAGTCCGATCGCCGGGCCGAACAGCACACCGGCGGACAGCGTGAACAGAGTTCGCGGAACCGGTGCGATGGTGACGATGGTGTGGACCGCGAAGAACACGACAGGGAACAGGGGGCCGATCGACTGCGCCCACGCGCGGACCTGCGCGATGGACGGGTGCGGCACGATCAGGGCCGCGGCGGTCAGAACGACGACGAGAACGACGAGTCCGATGAACCTCGGATCACGCAGTCGCTTCGCCACGTTCACCGAGACTACCGGCGCGAACGATGCTGTCGATCGCTGGAAAGGGCTACCGACGAGAACGTGAGGTGTTCCTCACGATAATGTCGGATCGATCGCGGTTAACATCAATGCCTACTGTCGATCGGCTCTCGCCGATCAATCGAGGAGCAGATCGTGCCCAGTGCTACACAGGAGGACGCTGCGCGCAGCGCGTACGAGGCGTGGCAGAAGGCCGTCGCGACGGTGCTGGCCAAGTCGCGTCGTGTCGACGTCGCCGACCTGCCTCCCGAGCCCGAGCGTCTGTTGGAGACCCACACCTACGACGGTGTGACGGTGTCGCCGTTGTACGGGCCGCAGGACGAACTCGTGGACCGTCCGTTGCCGGGCGTGTTCCCGTTCGTTCGCGGTCGTGACTCCGGTCGTGACGTCAACGCAGGCTGGAAGGTCAGCGCGCGGTACGGCATCGGACAGACCGATGCAGGGGCGGTGAACGAGTCGATCCTCGACGGTTTGAACAACGGCGTCAGTGCGCTGTGGCTGCGGCTCGGGGGAGCCGATCTGGCCGTCGAAGCGTTGCCGGTGGCCCTGAACGGCGTGCTGTGGGATCTGGCTCCGGTCGTCCTGGACGCGAAGGCGGGAACGAGCGACGCCGCCGACGTCGTCTTCGGGATCCTCGACGGAGTCACCGCCGAGGATCGAGGCGCCATCGACGTACGCCTGGGCGCGGCGTCGTTGACGTCGCGCTTCGCCGGGACCGAGTCCGTGGATCTGGACGAGACGGTACGACTGGCTTCTCGTGCGGCGCAGCGGGCGGAGACCGTGCGCGCGATCACGATCGACGGCACTGTCTTTCACAACGCCGGAGCGAGTGACGCCCAAGAGGTCGGGGCTGCGGTCGCGGCGGGTCTCGACTACCTTCGCGCGCTGACCGACGTGGGCATGTCGGTCGGAGATGCGTTGCGGCAGATCGAATTTCGCTTTGCAGCGACCGACGATCAGTTCCAGACGATCGCGAAGTTCCGTGCGGCGCGGTCGGTCTGGGCGCGCGTCGCGCAGGTGTGCGGCGCACCGGCCGACGGTGGCGCGCCGCAGCACGCGGTGACGTCGGAAGCGATGATGGCACAACGTGATCCGTGGGTGAACATGCTGCGTACGACGTTGGCCGCGTTCGGCGCGGGTGTCGGCGGTGCCGATGCGGTGACGGTCCTGCCCTTCGACGCCGCGATCGACGGTGGCGCCGCGGGTGTGTCGAAGACGTTCGCGGCCAGGATCGCCCGCAACACCCAGCTGTTGCTGCTCGAGGAATCGCATCTGGGCCGTGTCCTGGATCCGGGTGCCGGCTCGTGGTACATCGAGCAGCTGACCGACGACGTCGCAGCCAAGGCGTGGGAATTCACCCAGGCGATCGAGTCGAACGGTGGCTACGTGAGTGCGCTGGATTCGGGCTTCGTCTCGCGCGAGATCGACCGGGTCCGAGCGCTGCGCGATTCCGATATCGCGCACCGACGTACCCCGGTCACGGGCGTCAACGAGTTCCCGAACCTCGCCGAGGAGCCGTTGCCGCCGCAGTCGACCGACACGGGTGTCGCTCGGTACGGCGCGGCATTCGAGGCGCTGCGGGACCGATCCGATGCATACCTGAAGGCGCACGGTTCGCGGCCCGAGATACTGCTCGTTCCACTTGGGCCGATCGCCGAGCACAACGTGCGTACGACGTTCGCGGCGAATCTCCTTGCTTCGGGCGGCATTCATACCGAGAACCCGGGTCCGCTGACGGCCGACGCCGTCGCGGCCGCTGTCGCTGCGTCGGGAGCGACGACCGCGGTGTTGTGCGGTACCGACAAGCGTTACGCGGACGAAGCACGTGCTGCGGTGCTTGCGCTGCGGAAGGCGGGCATCGAGCGGGTCCTGCTCGCCGGCCCGGACAAGATCTTCGCCGATGTCACGGGGGACGAGCGTCCCGACGGCTTCCTGACCATGAAGGTCGACGCCGTCGCTGTCCTGTCCGACCTCCTCGACACGCTGGGAGCGTAGAGCCATGACCAGTCAGGATGAGCGCATCTCGCACACGATCGGCAGTTTCGCCGATGTGCCGCTGAAGGATCCGTCCGAGCCGGCACCGTCCGCGCCGACGCCGGACGAGGCATCGGCGCACATCGCCGCAGGCGCGCGAGCGAACAACTACACGGCCGAGCAGGTGGTCTGGTCGACTCCCGAGGGAATCGACGTCAAGCCCGTCTACACGAAGGCCGATCGCGACGAAGCCGAAGCGCAGGGGTATCCGGTCGACAGCTACCCGGGTGCACCGCCGTTCGTTCGCGGCCCGTACCCGACGATGTACGTCAATCAGCCGTGGACGATTCGTCAGTACGCAGGCTTCTCGACGGCGGCGGAATCGAATGCGTTCTACCGCCGCAACCTCGCCGCCGGACAGAAGGGTCTGTCGGTCGCGTTCGACCTCGCGACGCACCGCGGCTACGACTCCGATCACCCGCGCGTGCAGGGTGACGTCGGAATGGCCGGTGTTGCAATCGATTCCATCTACGACATGCGTCAGTTGTTCGACGGCATCGACCTGGGCAGCGTCTCGGTGTCGATGACGATGAACGGCGCTGTGCTGCCGATTCTCGCGCTGTACGTGGCGGCCGCCGAGGAGCAGGGTGTGCCCCCGGAGAAGCTGGCCGGGACCATCCAGAACGACATCCTCAAGGAGTTCATGGTCCGCAACACCTACATCTACCCGCCGAAGCCGTCGATGCGGATCATCTCCGACATCTTCGCCTACACCAGCGAGAAGATGCCGAAGTACAACTCGATCTCGATCTCCGGCTATCACATCCAAGAGGCCGGTGCGACAGCCGATCTGGAGCTCGCGTACACACTCGCCGACGGTGTGGAGTACATCCGCGCGGGACTGGATGCAGGCATGGACATCGACACGTTCGCGCCGCGTCTGTCGTTCTTCTGGGCGATCGGCATGAACTTCTTCATGGAGGTCGCCAAGCTGCGGGCCGGGCGTCTGTTGTGGTCGGAGCTGGTACAGAAGTTCGAGCCGAAGAGCGCGAAATCACGGTCGCTGCGGACACATTCGCAGACGTCCGGATGGTCGCTGACGGCGCAGGACGTGTTCAACAACGTCGCTCGTACGTGTGTCGAGGCGATGGCCGCGACGCAGGGACACACTCAGTCGCTGCACACCAACGCCCTCGACGAGGCTCTGGCGTTGCCGACGGACTTCTCCGCACGTATCGCGCGCAACACGCAGTTGTTGATCCAGCAGGAGTCGAACACCGTTCGGCCGATCGACCCGTGGGGCGGCTCGCACTACGTCGAGTGGCTGACCCACCAGCTCGCGAACCGGGCGCGCGCACACATCGCCGAGGTCGAGGCGGCCGGCGGTATGGCGCAGGCCATCAACGAGGGCATCCCGAAGCTGCGCATCGAGGAAGCCGCGGCCCGCACCCAGGCTCGCATCGACTCCGGCCGTCAGCCCCTGGTCGGCGTGAACAAGTACGTCCCGGACGAGCCGGACACCATCGAAGTGCTCAAGGTCGAGAACTCGAAGGTACGACGCGAGCAGATCGAAAAGCTCGAGCGTCTGCGCGGCGAGCGTGACACCGCGGCCGTCGAGGAAGCGCTGGCGAACCTGACCCGAGCTGCCGCGTCGAGCGAATCGGGGCTGGAGAACAACCTGCTGCACCTCGCGATCGATGCGGCGCGCAAGATGGCCACCGTCGGCGAGATCTCCGACGCGCTCGAGAAGGTCTACGGGCGTCATCAGGCGGAAATCCGGACAATCAGTGGTGTGTACCGCGACGAGGCAGGCAAATCCCAGAACATCGCCACGGCGACCGAACTGGCCAGGAAGTTCGCCGAGGACGAGGGCCGTCGTCCCCGCGTGCTGGTCTGCAAGATGGGCCAGGACGGGCACGACCGAGGTCAGAAGGTCATCGCGACGGCCTTCGCGGACATCGGCTTCGACGTCGATGTCGGCCCGTTGTTCCAGACACCCGAGGAGGTCGCACGTCAGGCGGCCGACAACGACGTTCACGTCGTCGGAGTGTCCTCGTTGGCCGCAGGCCATCTGACGCTGGTTCCCGCACTGCGGGACGCACTCGCGGCGGTGGATCGTCCCGACATCATGATCGTCGTCGGTGGCGTCATCCCGCCCGGGGATTTCGACGAGCTCTACGCCGCGGGCGCGTCGGCGATCTTCCCACCCGGAACGGTCATCGCCGACGCGGCGATCGGGCTGGTGCAGAAGCTCTCGGAGCAACTCGGACACGGCCCTGCCGCCGAATCCGGTGAGGCGTCCGCCTGAGCATGACGTCTGCGAACAAGCCTGGCAGGCAGATCGACATCGACGCGGTTGCCGAGTCGGTTCTGAGGGGCGAACGGTCGGGTCTTGCCCGGGCGATCACGTTGGTCGAATCGACGCGCACCGATCACCGCGAGTTGGCGCAGCAGCTGCTTCTGCAGCTGCTGCCCAAGGCGGGTGGGTCGCATCGGGTGGGCATCACCGGTGTTCCCGGCGTCGGAAAGTCGACGTTCATCGATGCGCTCGGGATGTATCTGATCGGGAAGGGACACCGGGTTGCGGTGTTGGCGGTGGATCCGTCGTCGACGCGTACCGGTGGCTCGATTCTCGGTGACAAGACGCGCATGGCCCGGCTGACCGTCGAGGACAACGCCTACATCCGGCCGTCTCCGACGTCGGGCACTCTCGGTGGCGTCGCCCGTGCGACGCGCGAGACCATCGTGCTGCTCGAGGCCGCCGGGTTCGACGTCATTCTCGTGGAGACCGTCGGCGTCGGGCAGTCCGAGGTCACCGTCGCGAACATGGTCGATTGCTTCGCGTTCCTGACGTTGGCACGCACCGGTGACCAACTGCAGGGCATCAAGAAGGGCGTGCTCGAGCTCGCCGATCTTGTGGCCGTCAACAAGGCCGACGGCAAGCACGCGATCGAGGCGAAGAGTGCCGCGCGCGAACTGCAGGGTGCGCTGCGGATGATCTACCCGCACGACGCGATCTGGAAGCCGCCTGTGCTGACGATGAGCGCGCTCGAAGGAGTCGGACTCGACGACTTCTGGGACACCGTACTGCGGCATCGTGAAGTCCTCACCGACGCAGGCGAATTCGCCGAGAAGCGCCGCACGCAACAGGTGGACTGGACGTGGACGATGGTCGACGATCAGTTGCTCCGGCGGCTGGCGCAGAACCCGGCTGTCAAGAAGATCCGCGCGGACGTCGAACAAAGCGTCCGCGACGGATCTCTCACGGCGGCGTTGGCCGCCCAGAAACTCCTCGATGCATTCGATTCGGGGGAGAGTTAGGGGTACAGGCGCGCAGCCAGCCCGCCCACTCGTTCGATCAGATCGTCGAAGAAGGCGCTGGGGTCGGTTGCATACGCGATGGATGCATTGTGCTCGCGTCCCCACATTCCCCGGTAGTCCGCGACCGTCGTTCCGCGCGTGAGCTTTCCGTCGAGTTCGACGTCGACGGTCGCGGTGCGCTGCACGGCGATGCTCGGATCCAACGCCACGGCAGCCGCGAAGGGATCGTGCATGTGCGCGAGAAACCCCTGATCGTGGTCGCGATGGAACTCGAAGTAGAACCGAACGGCGTCGGAGAAGTGTCTGACGACGGGGTTCGACGCCGAGGACCGTGTCGTCGACGCGTCGTCCTCCGACAGAACCTCTCGCGGTGTGCTTCCGGCGCGTTCCGCGAGCCGCGCGATGTGCTCGGGGAACATCTCCACCGTCTCGGTGACGTCCAGCGGGCACAGGATCGGTAGTCGGTTTTCGGGCAGACCGGAGAACGCCGCGAAGACCTCGGCCGCTGCCTCGGGGTCGACCGCGATGTTCCATTCGCTCGTCGGGGTCGTGTTGCCGGGATGGTGGAACGCCCCGCCCATGACGACCAATCGTTTCAACAGCCGCGGCAGTTCGGGCTCGACGCGAATGGCCGTCGCGAGGTTGGTCAGAGGGCCTGTCACGAGACCGGTGACCTCGCCAGGACGTTCACGGACGATTTCGACCCAGGCGGTCGCGGCGTCACGATCCGACAGCGGACGCGTCGAGAGTGGTAGTTCGGCGTGTCCGATTCCCTGCGGGCCGTGTGTCTCCTCGGTCGTCATGAGCGGCGCGACGAGTGGCTTCTGCGCGCCGAGTGTGACTTCGATGTCGGTGGCGCCGCAGAGGTCGAGCCACGCCAGGTTGTTCGCCGCGACCTGGTTCACCGGGACGTTGCCCGCGGTGGATGCGATCGACAGAATCTCGGCCTCGGGACTCGACAACAGGTAGAGCAGAGCGAGAGAGTCGTCGATTCCGGTGTCGACGTCGACGATCAGGGGGACGGTCACGCGATCACCCGCTTTCGGGCTGTGGGATTCGGGGAGCATGGAAGTGCGCACCGAATCATCGTGCCCGGTTCGAGGTGTTCGCGGTGTTTCGGGGTGTGCACCGACGACCAGGCCGCGTCCGAATTGACCGAAATGGCCCAATTGTGCAGTGCGCGAACCAAATTGAGGTTTAGGTCGGATGACCTGCGGGGATGCAGAGGAATCCGACTCATCGACCGCTGAACGGTTTGAAACCTGATAATTATGCTGGCTAACGTTAAGAAAATGACGGTTGCGAAGGATTCCGAGTCATCCCAGACGCCACCGGAGGACACCCGGTGGGGACACGAACATGTCCGGCATCTGCGGCGGGGCGTGTTCGCCCGCCTGATGCACCGTAAACCAAAGCTGACCGAAGACGGCATCACGGTCGTCGACCAGCCGATGCTCAAGCGCGCGGTCTCCGCCGCCGCGCTCGGCAACACGATGGAGTGGTTCGACTTCGGCGTGTACGGCTATCTGGCCGCGACACTCGGCAAGGTCTTCTATCCCGACGCCTCGCCCGGCGTTCAGCTTCTCAGTACGTTCGCGACGTTCGCTGCGGCCTTCCTCGTCCGACCGCTGGGTGGTCTGTTCTTCGGTCCGCTCGGTGACCGCATCGGCAGGCAGAAGGTTCTCGCCGCGACGATGATCCTGATGTCCATCGGAACCCTCGCAGTCGGTTTGATTCCGAGCTACGCCACCATCGGGATCTGGGCTCCGATTCTGCTTCTGGTCGCGCGTCTCGTTCAGGGTTTCTCGACGGGCGGCGAATACGGCGGTGCCACGACGTTCATCGCCGAGTATTCGCCCGACAAACGACGTGGCTTCTTCGGAAGTTGGCTCGACTTCGGCACTTTCGTCGGTTACGCGATGGGCTCGGGTCTCGTGACGATCCTCAACGCGGCGCTCGGCGACGCCACGATGGTCGAATGGGGTTGGCGCATACCGTTCTTCATCGCAGGCCCGATGGGAATCATCGGCCTCTACCTGCGCCTCAAGCTCGAGGACACTCCTGCATTCCGGAAGCAGCTCGACGACCACGACTCCAAGGTCAAGGAGCAGGAAAGCGGAGCGAAGGAGATCGGCAAGATCTTCACGCAGCACTGGCGCGCGCTGCTCATCTGCATGGGAATCGTGTTGCTGTACAACGTGTCCAACTACATGGTCACGAGCTACCTTCCGACCTACTTCACCGAGGTGCTCGGTCGTTCGCAGCTCAGCGCCGACCTGCTGGTGCTGTCCGCGATGGTCATCGTGGTCTCGATCATCGTGGGCGTCGGACGCCTCACCGACTGGATCGGGCGCAAGCCCGTCTTCGTCTTCGGTGCCGTCGCGCAGATCGTCCTCGCGATTCCGTGCTTCCTGTTGATCCAACGGACAGGCTTCGTCGGACCGTTGATCGGATGTCTGGTTCTCGGTGTCATCCTGGCGTGCTTCGCGGCGCCGAGCGCATCGACGCTGCCTGCACTGTTCCCCACCCGGGTCCGCTACGCATCCCTGTCGATCGGCTTCAACCTGTCGGTTTCGCTGTTCGGCGGCACGACCCCGCTCGTCACATCGGCGCTGGTCTCGGCGACGGGCAGTGCCATGGTCCCCGCGTTCTATCTGATCCTCAGTGGCGTCATCGGCCTCGTCGCGGTCGGATTCCTTCGCGAGTCCGCGACACAGCCGCTCGAGGGATCCCCGCCGCAGGTCGATTCGCCGAAGGAGGCGAAGACGCTCTACCAGGAGGCGTCCAAGCTGCCTGCTCCCGCGTCCTGAGTCGGGTTCTCAGGTCACCGGAAGGCCGGTTCGTCGAACCCGAATCGACGAGCCGGCGACGGATAGTCGGAGTACTCGATCAACGCGGGCCGTGCGGCCCTGATCGAACCGTGCTGGACTGTCGTCTCGTCGCCGGGCAGCGTCGACGCCACCGGATGTGTGACGCGTCCCCGTCGGCCCCGTAGCCACGCACCGGTCCGTGCCAACGAGACCGACACATCGAGCGCGTCGTTGCCCGAGCGTTGCGCTGTCAGCGCGTCGACGACCGCGGCGGCGAGCAGGTAACCACTCGCGTGGTCGAGCGCTTGCGCCGGCAGGGCTCCGGGTTTCTCGGAGGTGCCTTCGACGAGCGAAATCCCGGTGGCCGCCTGGACGATGCTGTCGAACCCGCGTCGCTCCGCCCATGGCCCGTGTCCCCACGCCGACACGCGACCGTGTACGACGCCCGCAGGCAGGACGTCGAGCCCGAACGCCTCCAGCGCACCGGGCCGGTATCCGGTGACGACGACGTCGGCAGTAGCGACGAGATCGCGAAGTACCTCGGCGTCGTCGGACGCACGGATGTCGAGAAGTGCGGACCGCTTACCCTGTCCGTTCTCGAGATGCTGCCACTCGATCTCCGGCATCTGCGGAGGGTCGACGCGGAGCACGTCCGCACCCAGCAGCGCGAGGGCCCGCGTCGAGACGGGCCCGGCGATCACACGCGTCATGTCGAGCACCCGGATGCCGCGCATCGGCTCGTCGGCCGTCGCGTCGGACCGAACGCCCGAACGCCGTCTTCCCGATGATCGAGACCCGGCCGCGGTTCGTATCAGTGGGCCGGAATCGGCGACCGACGCAGCGTCGCGGGCCCACTCTGCCTCCGTGCGCACCCGGACGGCGACAGCCGAGGCGGCGGCACACCGATCCTCGATGTCCTGTCCCGTCAGCTCGCCGATGCGCGACGCCGCCACCCCGCGGTCGGCATCGTCCGGCAGGCCGAGAGCGGCCAGCAGAGCACGCCGGTGATGCGGATAGTTCGCATGCGTGCGGACCCAGCCGTCGGCGCTGCGGAAGAACCCGGACAACTCTGCGAATCCCTGAACCGGAGCGTCGTCGATCCGCAACATCCGATCGCCGGAGAACGATGCGGTGATTCGTCCCGGGGCGAGGTGCCACGCACTCGTCGAAAGACCGTGGGCCACCCGGTAGCGGTCGACCGCCGCAGCGAACGACGCGACTGCTCCACTCGCCAGTTCTGCTACGGGGAGCGTCGCGGACAGCATCGAACCGAAGTTGCCGACGGTGAAACAGCTTGCGCTGGAATCGGTCCCGAGGGCAGCGTCGTACGACCGCGTGAGGTCGTCGACGGTCACGCCTTCTCGGCTCGAATCTCGAATCCGGCGTCGCGCAGGCGGGTCACCAGGGCGTCGCCGATCGCAGTCGCGGGCGTCAGCACCCCTGCCGCGTCGGGCAGACGATCCCGGTCGAACGCCAAGGCAAGAGCGGATTCGGAGAGCATGACCGAGGTCGCCTTGTATCCAGGATCGCCCTTCGCCTTCACGCGCGAACGGTAGCGGGCACCGGTTGTCGTGGTCGTGTAGATGTCGACCGTGAAGTGTCCGTTCTCCTGAGCTTTCGTGCTCGGACCGCTGCCGGGCGCAACCAGAACACGATCGAGAAGCTTCTTCGGCGCGACCGTCATCGCGAACACCATCGCGCCCAACCCGGCGGACACGGCGCCGGCGACGAGCGGGGAAGCAACGGACGAGCCGACGCTCATGACCTCGCGATAGCGAAACTTCCTGCCGTAGGCCCAGTCTCGTAGTGCGTTGCTGCGTCGCACGACACGGGTGTTGGCCGACGCCATGACGAACGGCGCCTTCCACCCCTTCACGCCGGGAGCGATGTCCTTGCCGTCGACCAGTTGCACGTCGGACTGCCGACCCAGGTCGGGTTCACGAGACCGGTCCGGGCTCAACGTGTACGGACTCGCGGCCAGACGTCGCAGTTTCTTGTCCTTCTTGACGACCTCGATCTGTGTGCGCAACGAGTCGATGGTTCCGCCGCTGACGCCGCCGCGCATCGAGGTGACCACGAGGGTGGTGTCGGTCATCTCGCCCGCACCGTCGGCTGCGACGGCCGCGTGCAGGACATGGACACCGAGATCGGAAGGGATGGAATCGAATCCGCAGGCGTGCACGATCCGTGCGCCCGTGCGTCGGGCGATCTCCTCGTTGGTGTCGATGCTCTCGCGCGTGAACAGCACCTCACCGGTGAGGTCGACGTAGTCCGTCCCTGCCTCGGCGCACGCGGTGGTCAGCGGCAGGCCGTACTTCGCATACGGGCCGACCGTCGTGATGACGACACGCGTGCTCTCGGCCATCGCGCGAAGTGCGTCGGTGTCGGCGGCATCGGCCTGGATCAACGGCCACTCGGCCGCGGAAGCGGGAAGCGAACGACGGACTTCCTCCAGCTTCGACAGCGACCGTCCGGCCAGGGCGATCGACGTGTTCGCGGGGGCATGGGACGCAAGGTAGGCGGCGGTGAGCTTGCCGACGAATCCGGTTGCACCGTAGACGACGATGTCGTGCTCGCGTGACGAAGTCATGTACTGGACAGTAACGCGGATCTCCACCGGAGTCGAAGACCCCCTCGGTCACTCCGCAGGCTCCATCCCCGCACCTCGGGTCATTCCGCAGGCTCCACTCCCGCACCTCGGGTCATTCCGCAGGCTCCACTCCCGCACCCCGGTGGGAGTGGACCCGCAGATGCGCGTATCCGATCCAGGAGACGAGCACCGCGAACGCAGCGGCCAGCCTCACGGCGCCCAGCGCGCTCTCGGGGTACACGACGCCGGTCAGGTAGTGGCTGATGAAGCCCGTCGACGGCAGTTCCGCGACGCCTGCACGGACCCGCGCCCAGTTCTCCACCGCCGTCAGCGGGCAGTCGACGCCGACGACGATCGACGTGAAACCCCATGCGACGGCGCAGACGTGGAGCCAGATCGTTCTCGGTAGACGCCACGCCAGGAACCCGCCCGCGACGACGTAGGCGATGAATGCCAGATGCACCACCACCGTGACGTCGGCGACAGCTCGGTAGAGCATGTGTCGATCGTAGGCGCTAGAACGACCAGGTGTGTACGGGTCCGCCCTCGTTCATCTGCGTGACGTAGTCGGCCAACATGCCCGAGAGCGCGTCGTCACGAGACTGCCCGGCGCGTTCGCGGTCGACGACGGAGTTCCGTTGCCACACCGAACCGGAGACCTTCGCCAGGCACCGGCCCTCGATCACACCGAGATAGCGGTCCCGCACCTCCGCGTCGACGCCGTACGCCGCGAGACCGGCATCGGCCATCGGCAGCAGGCGTCGCAACACCAGTTCCTGCGGACTGACCCACCCGACCTCGGGCCAGTACAGACGCGCATCGAATCCGCTGCGGGCCGCGGAATGTAGATTCTCGGCGGCCGCGTCGTACGACATCTGCGACCACAGCGGACGATCGGCTTCTGCGAGAGTCCGTAGCGTTCCGTAATAGAACGCGGCATCGGCGAGGCTGTCGACGACCGTCGGCGCGGCGGGCAGTACTCGGTTCTCCAGCCTGATGTGGTGCCCGCCGTCGGAGCGATCGTAGATCGGGCGGTTCCAGCGGTACACCGTCCCGTTGTGCATCCGCAGCTCCGACAATTCAGGTGTACCACCCTGCGCGAGAACCTCTTTCGGGTCCTCGTCGCTGCAGACCGGGAGCAGGGCGGGGAAGTAGCGCGAATTCTCCTCGAACAGATCGAAGATGGACGTGATCCAGCGTTCCCCGAACCACACGCGGGGGCGGACGCCCTGGTTCTTCAGCTCCAGCGGGCGGGTGTCGGTCGCCTGCTCGAACAACGGAATTCGAGTTTCGTGCCACAGCGCGCGGCCCGCGAGGAACGGTGAATTCGCCGCCAGCGCAACCTGAATGCCCGCGAGCGCCTGCGCACCGTTCCAGTACGAGGCGAAGTCGTCGGGGGAGACCTGCAGGTGCAGTTGCATCGACGTGCATGCAGCCTCGGGAAGAATGGTGTCGGTGATCGTGTTCAGATCTTCGGCGGCGGTCGATCCCGGCAGGCGAACGCCGGGAATCTGCAACTCGATGTCCTCACCTCGCGCGGCGAAGATCTGCTGATTGAGCAGATCGTATCGAGGATTCGACGAGAGCCACCGATGCTCGAAGTGCTTCTCGGTCAACGTCGGAAGCATTCCGATCATGACGAGACGGCTGCCCGACTCGCGCGCTCGCTCGTCGGCGGCGTTGAGCGACCGACGAAGGTCCGACTCCAACGCCCCGATGCTGTCGCCGCGCATCGGCCGCGGCTCGACGTTGATCTCGATGTTGAACTGACCGAGTTCGGTCTGATAATCCGGATCGGCGATGGCGTCGAGGACCGTCGCATTGGCCATCGCGGGAGCCATCTCGTCGTCGACGAGATTCAGCTCGACCTCCATGCCGATTCTCGGCTGGCCGACGTCGAACGTGTCGTGCGCGAGCATCGTCGCGAGTGCGTCCAGACAGTCCTGGACCTTCTGCCGGAACCGATGCCGGTCCTGACGGGTGAACTTGCGCCGGTCGACGTCGTCGCCCATGTTGTGACCACCCTGTTTTCGCCCCGTATGTTGCCGAGTGTCTCGTATAACCGTGACCGTCGCAGCACAAACGTAGGCGACACGATCACCAGGGAGAGGGCACGAAGTCCTTCAGGAACTGGCCGTAGAGGTCCACCCCGAGTTCGCCCTGGACGATCGGGTCGTAAACCCGTGCTGCGCCGTCGACCAGGTCGAGCGGTGCGTGGAATCCCTCGTCGGCGAGCCGCATCTTGGTCGGATGCGGGCGCTCGTCGGTGATCCAACCGGTGTCGACGGCCGTCATGAGAATGCCCTTCTCGCGCATCTCCTTGGCGCTGGTGCGCGTCAGCATGTTCAGCGCCGCCTTCGCCATGTTGGTGTGCGGGTGACCGGGACCCTTGTATGCGCGGCCGAACTGGCCTTCCATCGCCGAGACGTTGACGACGTACTTGCGACGCGCGGGCGAGGATTCCATGGCGGCACGGAGACGACTGACGAGGATGAACGGCGCGACGGAATTGCACAGCTGCACTTCGAGGAGTTCGACGGGATCGACCTGCTCGACGGTGTGCACCCAGCTGTTCGTGTCCGCGAGATCGGGCACGAGACCACCGGCGTCGATGGCGATGCCCTGCTCGATACGTTCGGCTGTTGCCGAACCGGCCACGAGCGCAAGCGAACTCACGGCGTCCGCCGTCAACGTGCCTGCGACCGCGCCCACGGCAGTGCCGGGCAACGCGCTCGTCAGTGCGGCCGGATGCGCCTCGCTCGTCTTGCCGAAGGTGATCACGTCGGGCCGCGGACCCGACGGCAGCGCTTCGGATTCCGCGTCGATCAACGCACTGTACGACCCGGCCGGGCGCTTCACCGTCTGCGCCGCGTTGTTGATGAGAATGTCCAGCGGACCCTCGGCTGCGACCGAATCGGCAAGGGCCACAACCTGAGCGGGGTCGCGGAGATCGATTCCGACGATGCGCAGACGATGCAGCCACTTGTCGCTGTCCTCCATGGCGCTGAACCGTCGGATCGCGTCGTTCGGGAAGCGAGTGGTGATCGTGGTGTGGGCACCGTCGCGCAGAAGCCGCAGGGCGATGTACATGCCGATCTTGGCGCGTCCACCGGTCAGTAGCGCGCGCCGTCCCGTGAGGTCGGTGCCTGCGTCGCGCTTGCTGCGGTTCGTCGCAGCGCAGTCCGGACACAGCTGGTGGTAGAACGCGTCGACCTGCGTGTAGCGCTGCTTGCAGATGTAGCAAGGGCGAGGACGGATGAGCGTGCCCGCGAATTCCCCCGTCGCACGTGCTGTCAGTGACAGACCTGCCGTCTCGTCGTCGATGCGGTCGGGGGAGCCCGTTGCGGTGGCGGCGACGACGGCCCGGTCCGCTTCGGACTTCGCGTTGCGGGCAGCGATACGACGAGCCCGCTTGAGGTCCTTGAACATCTGCCCCGACGCCCGCTGCACGACAATGGAATCAGGGTGATTCTTGTCCAGATCGCCTGCGAGCTTCAGCACCCGTAGGCACGTCTCGAGATCGGCGGGATCGATACCGGTGTCGGCGTCGGTCATCTTCTTTTTCCTCCCAGGCAGGCGCCTGTCACTCGACTGCATCCGGACAAGGACTGTAGCCGGACGACGACCGAATCGAGAACAACGACGTAGGCCCCGACTCCAAAGGAATCGGGGCCTACGTCGTCTGTCTCAACTCAGATCTTGTTCGATCTCACCGAGATGTCGGTGTCGATCTCTGGTGTCCGAGGGGGGACTTGAACCCCCACGTCCGTTAATAGGACACTAGCACCTCAAGCTAGCGCGTCTGCCATTCCGCCACTCGGACCAGTTTGCGTTGTTCTGTTGTTCGACGAGCACTCCGTCGCTCGCACACCCGGTCGCTGTGTGCTCGTTAAAGCTATACGAGAGACGCCCGATCTCCCAAATCCGCACGTCATGCGACCCGTCACGTCACCCGCGCATCCCGGACAGGTGGTAGGAAAGTGTGGTGTCTTCAGCCGATAACTCCGCACCAGCGACAGTCCCGACCACAGCACTGGACGAGGTCGTCGATCTCGTCAGTGCCCT
This sequence comes from Rhodococcus sp. BP-261, assembly GCF_019835205.1. Lineage (NCBI taxonomy): Bacteria > Bacillati > Actinomycetota > Actinomycetes > Mycobacteriales > Nocardiaceae > Rhodococcus > Rhodococcus sp. BP-261. The sequence goes on from NZ_JABUCO010000002.1 coordinate 117,768, forward strand.
GATCCGATTCGACACGTCCAACACGGGCGAACTCGAGACCACCAAGGGCGAGAAGGAATGCGCGGAGTGGGTGGCGCGGAAACTCGAGGAGGTCGGATACGAGACGGTGTACGTCGAGTCCGGTGCTCCCGGCCGAGGCAATGTCTTCGCGACGCTCGCCGGCGCCGATCCCGACCGCGGCACGTTGATGATCCACGGCCACCTCGACGTCGTTCCCGCCGAACCCGCCGACTGGAGTGTCCATCCGTTCTCGGGGGCGGTCGAGGACGGCTACGTCTGGGGACGTGGCGCCGTCGACATGAAGGATATGGTCGGCATGGCGCTCGCGCTGGCCAGACAGTTCAAGTCGCGCGGAACCGTTCCGCCTCGCAACATCATGTTCGCGTTCCTCGCCGACGAGGAGAACGGCGGCAAGTGGGGTTCGCACTGGCTCGTCGACAACCGTCCCGACCTGTTCGAGGGTGTGACCGAGGCAGTGGGAGAGGTCGGTGGCTTCTCGCTGACCGTCGCGCGTCCGGACGGCACCGAGAGGCGGCTGTACATGGTCGAGACGGCCGAGAAGGGTCTCGGCTGGATGAAGCTGACCGCGAAGGCGCGCGCCGGACACGGATCCTTCCTTCACGACGAGAACGCGGTGACCTACCTTGCCGAGGCAGTGGCCAAACTCGGCAATCACACGTTCCCATTGGTGATCTCCGATTCTGTCGCGGAGTTTCTTGCCGCGGTCTCCGAAGAGACCGGTCTGGATTTCGATCCGACGTCCCCGGATCTCGACGGCACCCTGCAGAAGCTGGGAAGTATCGCTCGCATCGTCGGTGCCACGCTGCGCGACACGGCCAACCCGACGATGCTGAAGGCGGGATACAAGGCCAACGTGATTCCGCAGACGGCCGAGGCGATGGTCGATTGCCGCGTCGTGCCGGGTCGTCAGGCCGAGTTCGAGCGTGAGGTCGACGAACTGATCGGTCCGAACGTCGAACGCGAGTGGATCACCAAGCTCGATTCGTACGAGACCACGTTCGACGGTCACCTCGTCGACGCGATGAACGACGCCGTCCTGGCTCACGACGCGAACGGGCGGACCGTTCCGTACATGCTCTCCGGCGGCACCGACGCTAAAGCGTTCGCGCGGTTGGGAATTCGCTGCTTCGGATTCGCTCCGCTCAGGCTCCCACCGGAACTCGACTTCGCCGCGTTGTTCCATGGAGTCGACGAGCGGGTACCCGTCGCTTCGCTCGAGTTCGGTACACAGGTACTGGAACACTTTCTGCTCCACAGCTGAGACCCCCAGCTGCACTCAGGATCGCTACGAAAGGACCGTCGATGACATTCGACCCGTACGCCGCGTTGCCCGACCTGCCGTCGTTCCGGCTCACCTCGGAAAATCTCCAGGAAGGGGCGACGCTCGATCTGCAGCAGGTCAGCGGAATCATGGGCGCGGGAGGACACGACAATTCACCGCAGCTGTCGTGGTCCGGCTTCCCCGAGGGCACCAAGAGCTTCGTGGTCACCGCGTACGATCCCGACGCGCCGACCGCATCCGGGTTCTGGCATTGGGCCGTCGCGAACATTCCGGCGGACACGACGTCGCTCGTCGCGGGTGCAGGTGACGACGGCGGCACCGGAATCCCCAGCTCCGCAATCACATTGAAGAACGACGCAGGCCTTGCCCGCTACATCGGTGCCGCGCCGCCCGCCGGACACGGCCCGCATCGGTACATCTTCGCCGTGCACGCCGTGGACGTGGAGCGACTGGAGGTCGACGACACGGCCACGCCGGCGTACCTCGGGTTCAATCTCTTCTCGCACGCCATCGGACGTGCATTGCTGACCGGCGTCTACGAGGCGTGATGGTGTGGGGCGTGCGGTGTGTCGTCCGCGCGCCCCACACGATCGTCAGCGGCTCGCCGACCCCACCGCGTCCGACAGCGTCGAAAAGCCGCCTGCGCGCACACGTTCCGCGATGCCCTTGTTGATGCGCCGCATCCAGAACGGGCCACCGTAGATGAATCCGGTGTAGCCCTGCACGAGGGACGCGCCTGCCGTGATCCGCTCCCATGCCTGATCGGGCGTCTCGATGCCACCGACAGAAATCAACGCGATTCGGCCCCCCACGCGGGCGTACAGCCGTCGGAGCACCTCCAGCGAGCGTTCGGCCACCGGCGCGCCCGACACTCCACCTGCGCCCGCGGCCTCGACGACGGCACGATCGGTGCGCAGGCCTGTCCGCGAGATCGTCGTGTTCGTCGCGACGATTCCGTCCAGTTCGAGTTCGACCGCCAGATCGGCGACGGCGTCGATATCGTCGTCCGTCAGGTCGGGAGCGATCTTCACCAGAACCGGAATCGACACGACGCTCTGTACTGCGGAGAGGATCGGCCGCAGGGATTCCACTGCCTGCAGGTCACGCAGACCCGGTGTGTTGGGCGAACTGACGTTCACGACCAGGAAGTCGGCCAGCGGCCCGAGGAGGGTTGCGCTGGCGGTGTAGTCGGCGGCGGCTTCGGCGGCCGGTGTGACCTTCGTCTTGCCGATGTTCGCGCCGATCGGGATCATGCCGCGACGACCACGCAGGATTCCGGCAGCAGCGCCTGCGCCGTGATTGTTGAAGCCCATGCGATTGACGAGGGCTCGGTCGTCGGGAAGGCGGAACAGGCGGGGCTGCGGGTTGCCGGGCTGAGCCTGAGCGGTGACGGTTCCGATTTCGGCGAACCCGAACCCGAGAGGACCCCAGGCGTCGACACCGTCGGCGTTCTTGTCGAATCCGGCCGCAAGACCGAGAGGCGCGGGGAACTCGACGCCGAACACCGTGCTGCGCAACAACGGATCGTCGACGACGAGGATCTTCTGCACGAGCGCCCGTAGGGGTGCGAACGCGGTCACAGCGCGCATCGCGCCGAAGGCAATGTGGTGAATCTTCTCGGGCGGGAGAAGGAACATCAGCCGGAGCAAAGCGCGATACAACGTGTGACCCACAGATCTTCTCTCTACTTGGAGTCCCGGTCGAGGGACACTCACATGCCCGGTTCGGGAACGTGATAGGCCGTCTTCTTGCGTTTGAGCAGAACCCGTCGACTGCCGTCCGTGTACAGCCGGACCCGGGACAACTCCCAGCCTCCGAACTCGGCCTGAATCGCGAGTCGCATCGATGCTGTCACGCGTGTGACGTCCGGAGGCAGGCGGAGGGGAATGTACTCCCAATCTTCGGAGGTGATGTCCCAGTCGGACGGAACGCGGGTGCGTGCGGCGGTCGTACTCAACGCAGTGGATTTCGGCGCCGTCGATTCCGGCACTGTGGATTTCGGCACTGTGGCATTGCCTTTCGCTGGTGTTCTAACGCCCCTCGACAACCGAAATTCTCTGCAGTCCATTCCCGGTTGCCGACCCGACGAACAGGTCACCGGTGTCGGAATCCACCGCGATCGAATCCGGCTGCCGGACGGTAGGGAACCGTGCGACCTCGACCGGAATGCCCGTGTCCAGCGTGTATCCGACCACTTCGTTGTCTCCGGGCACACTGATCCAGACGACGTCGGACTTGTCATCGTAGGCGACGGCCCACGGCTGCGCATCGACCGGAAAGCGCTGACGGAGCAGCAGATCCTCGGACGAGTAGACCAGCAGTTCGCGTCCGACGGTGTCGGTGACCAGAATCCGTCCGAACCTGTCGGTGTCGAGGTGCGCCGCTCCTTCGCCGGCTCGCAAGGCGAGGCCGAGGGAACCGTCGTCGACTTTCACCTCGGTGAGCGAGGTCTGGTGACGGTCGAGAGCGATCACGCCGTACTGGGTCGATGCCAGCGCGTCGACCGACGTCAGACCGTCGACCGTCTCGACCTGTGACCGATCGCCGTCCGGGTCGACGACGTGAATCGTGCCACCGTCGTCGCCGGCGGCGAAGCGGCCGTCGTCCAGAAGTGCCGCGCTCGTCAGATTGGCGTCGATCGGAATGGAGTCGATGTCCGACGTGCGCAGATCGACTTCGACGAGCGATCGGTCCATCGGCAGCAGCAGGCGACCGTCACCGGCGTCGGCGATCCCGGCGGCCGCTCCCGGTAGTGGAATCTCACGAGGTGGTCGGTCGGCGATCCGGCCGTCGGGAGCGGTGAACACGACGAGCGATCTCTGGTCGTCGGACAGCGCGACGACGGAGCGCGTGTCGGCGTCGAATGTGGTGGAATGCAGACCGGAAGGGGAGTCGGTGACGACGCCGATCGGGGGTACCGCAGTGTCGGGGGAGTCCACTCTCGTCACCGGTTCGAGGTTCACGGCATCGGGTTCGTCGCTGCTGTCGCTCGAGCAGGCCGTCGCGAGAAGCACAGCCGAAGCGGCCGCCATGACCAGAGCGATCCGCCGCGGCGACTGTGTGTGTTCCATCGGTTCGTCTGCTCCTGACAACGTTCGTGTTCTCGGTGACCGCTCCCAAGCCTGCCTGATCGCTCCGGCGAGCCCGTCGTCGGACCCGACTCGGACGGATCTGCGCGTGGCGGTACCGTGTTTCGCGGGGAGAAAACGAGGAGTCGAGTTGGAAACCGAAAATCGTTTCGACACCGCAGGCACTTCACTCCAGCACGTCGAATCCGACCGATTCGACGTCGAAGAGATCACCACGGGATCCCACGCCAACGGATTCGGCAGGACCGACGACGGTCGGCCGTTCGCGTTCCGTGTTCACCGAGGCACGTTGTATCTGGCGGTCTACCGCGCGAACATGTCGTCCGCCGTCCCCGACGAGTCCGACGTCTCGGCCGTCGCCGAGCAGTCGATGACCGAGGTCGACATCGCCGACGAACGCAGCGTCGTCGCCGCGGTGCGCGACGCCGTCAACCATGCAACTCCGGTCGACCCGTCGACCAGCGAGTCGTCACCGATGCGGTCGCTTCTGGGTCGGATGAGCTCACTGATCGACGTCGGCTGACTCCGGGCGCGACGAGCCGTCGCGCACCGGCAGCACGAGCAGAGCCCCGGTCACGGGGTGATCGAGCACCTCGACGGAATGACCGTAGACCCGGGACAGCAGGTCCGCCCGCAGCACCGTCCTCGGACTACCGACGGCTTCGAGCGAGCCGTCGTGCAGCACCGCGATCCGGTCGGCGTACGCGGCTGCGAGACCCAGATCGTGCAGAACGACGACGACGGCACTCCCGGCGAGTGCGCGTCCGCGTGCGACGGACATCACCGTTTCCTGATGACCGAGGTCGAGCGCGGCCGTCGGCTCGTCCAGGAGCAGTGTCGTGGTGTCCTGGGCGAGAACTCGGGCGAGGGACGCGCGTGCTCGTTCGCCGCCGGACAGACTCGAGAACGGTCGGTGCGCGAACCGAGCGACGTCGCACTCGTCCATCGCGGCTGCGATCGATGCGTCGTCCATGTCTTGGTACGGCGTTCCGTTCCACGGCGACCGGCCCATCCGCACGACCTGTTCGACGGTGAACGAGAACCCGACGGTGTGCTGTTGGGGTAGAACGGCTCGCCGACGCGCGGCTCGAAGATCAGACCACGACGACAACGGTCGCCCCTGTAGTTCGACCGTGCCCGCCTGGGGATCGGTCTCTCCGGCGAATACTCCGAGGGCCGTCGACTTGCCTGCTCCGTTCGGTCCGACGAGCGCGAGAACCTCGCCTGCGACGATGTCCAGGTCGAGCGACCGCAGAACGGTACGACCGGACCGAACGGCGTCGACGCCTCGGGCGCGCAGTGTGACGTCGCCCGGCGTGACGGGGGTGAGTTCGTCGTGTCGGCGGGAGAACAGCCTCATGCCCAGCCGCCCTGTTTCGCTCTGGTGCGGCGCAACATCCAGAAGAAGAACGGCGCGCCGATCAGCGACGTGATCATGCCGAGCGGCATGTCGACGTTCGCGACGAGCGAGCGGGCCAGCAGATCGGAGCCGATCAACACCACGGCACCGCCCAACGCGCTTGCGGGAATCAGTGTGCGGTGCGCCGGTCCGAGAAGCATGCGCATCAGATGCGGAACGACGAGCCCGACGAACAGGATGATGCCGGTGAACGCGACCCCGGACGCCACCAACAGCGCGACGACGACGATCGCAAACTGTCGCAGCCGTTCGACGTCGACGCCGAGGTGTCGTGCGACGTTCTCGCCGAGCGCAAGGAGATCGAGCCGGTGCGCGATGGCCATCGACGCTGCGATCCCGACCACCGCCAGCGGAGCGACGACCGCTACAGCCTGCCAGGTGGCCCCGGACAGTGATCCAAGCTGCCAGAAGACGATCTGATCGCGAGCCGCGGGCGACGCCACGAACGTGAAGAACGCGATGAGACCGCCCGCGAAGGCGTTGATCGCGACGCCGGTGAGGATGAGCGTCACCACCTCGGTCCTGCCGCCCCCGCGTGCGAGGAGATAAACGAGCACGGTCGTGATCAGCCCGCCGAGGAACGCGGCGGTGGCGACCGACCAGACGCCGGCGAATGCGCTGCCGAGCACGAATACGGACGATGCACCGACCGCTGCTCCCGACGACACGCCGATGACGCCCGGCTCGGCGAGCGGGTTGGCGAAAACACCCTGCAGCAGTGCGCCCGCGCAGCCCAGGCTTGCGCCCACGACGGCTCCGAGTGCGATACGCGGGAAGCGAACTTGCCAGAGTGTGACGTCGCCGCTCGGATGCGACGGCATGGGGCCGACGTCGAGACCGACGCGGTGGAGGATGCTTCCGACGACTTCCATCGGGGTCGTCTCCACCTGGCCCGTACACGCGGAGATCAGAGCCAGCACGACGACGAGTGCCACGAGCACACCGAACACCGCCCAGGTGCGCAGGTGTCGGTGCCGTTCCGGCGTCGACCCGACCTGTGTCTCTGCGTGGGACGTCATGAAGCCGGTTCGTAGACGGCCTTCGCGAGGGCGCCCAGTACTTTTCCGGTGTTCGGCCCGAAGCTGAGGATCACGCCGTCGGCCATGTCCACGATGCGCTCGGACTGCCCGGCCGGCGTCTGGGCGATCCCGGGCACCTGTTCGAGGCCCTCGATGCCGCCGATGGACTCGAGGCCGTCGGTCATCATCAGGATGACGTCGGGTGCGGCTGCAATCAGCGCTTCGCTGGTGACCGGCACGAACTGCTGGGTCAGGCCGGATGCGGTCCCCGCGTCGTCGGCGCCCAGCGCTGCGACGAGCGAATCCGCTCCCGAGCCGGGTCCGGCAAGCATCTTGATCGCGGGACCGCGCATGTACAGGAACGCGATCTTCAGCGGGTCACCGTCGGTCGGCGCCGCGCGTGTCGCGGCGTCGATCTCGGAGGCTGTGCGCTCGGCGAGACGTGCGCCCTGGTCGGGAACGCCGAGTGCCGACGCGACGGCCTCGATCTGCGGTCCGACGCCGTCGAGAGTGCGCGTCGGGTCGAAGTAGACGACCGGGATGCCCGCAGCCCGCAACTGGTCCTGGACCGCGCGTGGCCCGATGCTCGTGTCGGTCAGCACGACGGTGGGGTTCAGCGCGAGGATTCCTTCTGCGCTCAGCGAATGGCCGCCAGGGGTGACATCGGTGACGTCGGAGACCGCCGGAAAATCGGCGGACGTGTCGCGGCCGACGAGGTTGTCACCGAGTCCGAGGGCATACACCGTCGTGGCGAGGGTGCCGTACTGGTCGGCTGCGACGATCCGGCTGGCGTCGGACACCGTGACGTCGACTCCGTCCAGACTCCGCGTCGTGACGGGCAGCGCCGGTGCAGGCGCGTCGGCGATGGGTTCCGGATCCGGATTCTCGACGACGGCCGTGCGCGGTCCGATCGAGCCCGCGGACTCACCGCCGTTCCCGGCATCCGTTCCCGCGCACGAAACGAGGACGACGGACGACACCGCGGCAACGATTCCGAAGGCCAGCCGTGTTCGCTTCGCGCGCAATCCGTTCACGCGAACAAGGTTAGCCTGTCCATGATCAGCTGCTGACGTCGTTCAACGCCGACGTGATCGCGCGCGGGAGTTCGAGATCCTCGGCGACCAGTACGCCCGTCAGCTGCGCCAGATCGCGCGCGCCGACGATGGCAGCACTGACGCCGGGTCGATCACGCGCCCAGGCCAGCGACACCGCGAGAGGCGACGTGCCGAGTCCACTGGCCGCGGTGACGGTGGCGTCGACGACGTTGTCGGAAGTGTCGGTGAGGTAGGCGGCGATGGAGTGTGCGTGCAGGTCGTCGGCGCCGCGCGAGTCCGCAGGCGTGCCCTTGCGGTACTTGCCGGTCAGAACACCGCCCGCGAGCGGAACGGCCGCAAGGACGCCGACGCCGTGATGCACCGCCGCAGGAATCAGCTCGTCCTCGATGCCGCGTGCGAGCAGGGAGTACTCGGCCTGTGTCGCGACAATGCGGCCCGCTCCTGCCGCTCCTGCTGCCGTCGCGAGTTGCCACCCGAGGTGACCGCGCGCCCCGACGTAGCGGACCTTGCCGCTCGTCACCGCGTAGTCCAGTGTGGCCGCGATCTCGTCGACCGGTGTATTCGGATCCCAGGCCGCGACCTGCCACAGATCCAGGTAATCGGTGCCCAGTTCGCGCAGTGTTTCCTCCAACTGGCCCAGCAGAGCGCGTCGCGAGCAGTCCACGCGGTAGGTGTCGCGCTGCGTCGACACGCCGGCAGCACCGCTGACGATCAGATCGCGGCGCGGGACGACGTCGTCGAGGACCTCGGCGAGAACTCGCTGTGCGCGGCCGTCACCGTAGGCCGGCGACGTGTCGACGAGAGTTCCACCGGCGTCCGCGAACGCAGACAGCTGAGCAGCGGCGTCGTCGCCGTCGGTGCCGCTGCCCCATCCGAGGGTGCCGAGTCCGAGTCTCGACACACGCAGCCCGCTGGAGCCGACAGATCTCTGCTTCATGACGTTCGACAGTTCCTCACTAGAGTGATTGCGGCACGGGGCGCGCCGAGTCAGCAGAGTAGTGCGCGACGCGGGGCGGTGCGAGTGTCGCCCGGTGCGCATGTCGGTTCTTAGGTACGGTCAGCATCGTGAACATGCTCGCCGAATCCACAGCTCGGAGCCGTCCGAACGGACGCCGCATCACTGGACGGGGGCAGGTCCGTTGATCGGTGAGTCCATGACCTGGTTGCAGGCGATCGTCCTCGGAGCGGTGCAGGGGCTCACCGAGTTCCTGCCGATCTCGTCGTCCGGTCACCTGCGCATCGTGTCCAGCGTCTTCTTCGGCGACGACGCGGGCGCGTCGTTCACCGCGGTGTCGCAGCTCGGCACCGAAGCCGCGGTGCTGCTGTTCTTCTGGCGCGACATCGTGCGCATCGTGAAAGCGTGGTTCGTCGGCCTCCGGGACAAGACGCAGCGCACCCTGGACTACCGCCTCGGCTGGTACGTGATCATCGCCACCATTCCGATCGGCGTGCTCGGGTTCTTGTTCAAGGACCAGATCCGCACCGGGGCTCGCAATCTCTGGCTGATCGCGACGATGCTGATCGTGTTCGCCATCGTCATCGCCGTCGCCGAGTACGTCGGCACCAAGCGCAGGCCGATCGAGCAGATCACGACGCGCGACGGCCTGGTCATGGGACTGTCGCAGTGCCTCGCGTTGATTCCTGGTGTCTCTCGCTCGGGTGCCACGACGAGTGCCGGCCTCTTCATGGGCCTCGAACGCGAAGCGGCGGTGCGGTTCTCGTTCCTGCTCGCGATCCCCGCGGTCACCGCGTCCGGCCTGTTCTCGCTTCCCGACGCCTTCGCGCCGGCGGGCGAGGGTCTGAACGCGTCGGGACCGCAGTTGATCGTGGCGACGCTGGTGGCCTTCGGTCTCGGCTACGCGTCGATCGCATGGCTGCTGAAGTTCGTCGCGAACCACTCGCTGTACTGGTTCGTCGGCTACCGCATCGTGCTGGGTGTGGGAGTCATGGCGCTGCTGGCGACGGGCGTCGTCTCGGCGACCTGATAGGCCGGGCGTGGAGCCTGGAGAAACGACCTGATTCAGTCTGCCTACTAGGCTGGCGTTCATGACGGTGATCTTGTTGCGCCACGGTAGGTCCACGTCGAACACGGCCGGAACGCTGGCGGGCCGGTCGGTGGGCATCGGCCTGGACGACCGCGGGGTGGAGCAGGCTGCGTTCGTCGCCGAGCGCCTCGGTTCGCTCCCGGTGGAGGAGATCGTGCGTTCGCCGCTGCAGCGGTGCGAGCAGACCGTCGAACCGCTGGCTGCGAAGCGCGGGCTGACCCCGGTGGTCGAGGAGCGGCTGCTCGAGGTCGACTACGGGTCGTGGACCGGGCGGGCGATCAAGGAGTTGGTGAACGAGCCGCTCTGGAAGGTCGTGCAGCAACACCCGTCCGCCGCGATCTTCCCGGACGGCGAGGGTCTCGCGCAGGTTCAGGCGAGAGCGGTCGCAGCGGTCCGTGAGCACGATGCACGACTCGCCGAGGAGTACGGGCGAGACGTGTTGTGGGTTGCCTGCACGCACGGCGACGTCATCAAGTCGGTACTGGCGGACGCACTCGGCTGCCACCTCGATTCCTTCCAGCGCATCGTCGCCGATCCAGCATCGGTGAGCGTCGTGAGGTACACCTCCACCAGGCCGTTCGTGCTGCGAACCAACGACACGGGGCTCGATCTGTCGGGTGTGGTTCCTGCCGTCGAGAAGGCGTCGTCCACGTCGTCCGGATCGGCGTCGGAATCGCAGGCCGGGTCGGATTCCGACGCGGTGCCGGGCGGAGGTTCCGGAGCGTAGTCCGCTCGATAGCGGATAATGAAACAGTGCGGGGTCCGATAGGGCGGATCCCTTCGGTACGTTCTTTCGAGCTCGTACGCCATGAACCCAGGAGGTGCAATGCCACGCGCAATACATGTTTTCCGCACCCCTGATCGATTCGTCGCAGGAACCGTGGGTGAGCCCGGCGACCGATCGTTCTTCCTGCAAGCCGTACACGAGACGCGAGTCGTGTCGGTCGCTCTCGAGAAGCAGCAGGTTCAGGTACTCGCCGACCGTATGGGTCTGTTGCTCGACGAGGTGCATCGTCGGTTCGGCGCGGACGTACCACCGGAGGAGACGACGGTGGGGGACACGAGTCCGCTGCTGACGCCGATCGACACCGAGTTCCGCGTCGGGACGATGGGTCTCGGCTGGGACGCGGACGCGAACGCCGTCGTCGTCGAGTTGTTGGCCATCAGCGAGACCGAGGTCGACGAGTCGGTCGTGCTCGACGACACCGACGAGGGACCCGACGCCGTTCGGGTGTTCCTGACACCGATCCAGGCGCGCGAGTTCGCGCTGCGCTCGGAGAAGGTAATTGCCGCCGGACGGGCCCCGTGCCCGCTGTGCGGTCAGCCGCTGGCGCAGGACGGCCACACGTGCGTGCGATCCAACGGATACCGGCGTGACGCGACCTTCGGCTCCGCGACCGAACTGGGCGACGAACTTTGATCGAAGACAGGCCACCGTTCGCCGGGCGTGCCGTCATGGAAACCGGCGAACTGACCGTCGTCGGTCGGGTCGTGTCCGCGAGCAACGCGACGTTGGTGTGCGAGGCAACCCTCGACGGGGACGCTTCCGGCACGTCGACCGCATCGTCCGAGCCGGTGCGCTGCGTCTACAAGCCCATTCGCGGCGAGGTGCCGCTGTGGGATTTCCCGGACGGCACTCTCGCGGGCCGTGAGATCGCGTCGTACGAGATTTCCGACGCGCTCGGCTGGGGCGTCATTCCGACGACGATTCTGCGCGACGGGCCGTTCGGGCCCGGCATGGTGCAGCGCTGGATCGACACTCCCGAGCCGCACGGGGAGGACGGTACGCGCATCGACCTCGTCGACCTCTGTCCACCCGAGCTCGTGCCGGAGGGGTGGATTCCGGTTCTACAGGCGTACGACGGCGAGGGGCAGGAAGTCGCCCTCATCCACGCCGACGATCCACGTCTGCAGCGCATGGCCGTCCTCGACGTACTGCTCAACAACGCCGACCGTAAGGGCGGCCACGCGCTCGAGGGACTCGACGGCTACGTCTACGGCGTCGATCACGGCATCTGCCTGCACTCCGAGGACAAGCTGCGCACCGTGCTGTGGGGTTGGTCCGGCAGGGCGATCGACGACGCGTCGATGAGCGACATCGTCGAGTTCGTCGACACGTTCGCCGACGCCGTCGAACCGCGACTGCGCGGCCACATCACCGAACACGAGATCGACGCACTGCTCGCGCGAGCACGCGGACTGATCGCACGACCTGTCATGCCCGAGCCTCGGTCGAGTAGGCCGATACCGTGGCCCGCCTTCTGAGACGACTCCGATAGGCTCGTCTGCATGCAGTCTTGGTCCGACACAGCCGTTCCGTCGATCCCCGGTCAGGGGCCACCACTTCGGTTGTACGACACCGCGGACCGGCAAGTGCGACCGGTCACTCCGGGTGAGCAGGCGAAGATGTACGTCTGCGGAATCACCCCGTACGACGCGACGCATCTCGGTCACGCCGCAACGTATCTGACGTTCGACGTGGTGAACCGTCTGTGGCGCGACGCCGGACACGACGTGCACTACGTCCAGAACGTCACCGACGTCGACGATCCGCTCTTCGAGCGTGCGGACCGCGACGGTGAGGACTGGCGTGATCTGGGTGCCCGGGAGATCGCGCTGTTCCGCGAGGACATGGAGGCGCTGCGTGTACTGCCTCCTCGTGACTACATCGGTGCGGTCGAGTCGGTCGACGAGGTCGTCGAACTGGTCGAGAAGCTGCTCGCTTCGGGTGCGGCGTACGTCGTCGACGACGAGCAGTACCCGGACGTCTACTTCCGTGCCGACGCGACGCCGGAGTTCGGATACGAGTCCGGTTACGACCGCGCGACCATGGACAAGTTCTTCGCCGAGCGCGGGGGAGACCCCGACCGCGTCGGCAAGCGGGATTCGTTGGATGCGCTGCTGTGGCGTGCCGAGCGCCCCGGTGAGCCGTCGTGGCCGTCGCCGTTCGGTCCCGGTCGACCCGGTTGGCACATCGAGTGTGCGGCGATCGCACTGAACCGCATCGGATCCGGCATCGACGTCCAGGGCGGCGGCAGCGACCTGATCTTCCCGCACCACGAGTTCTCCGCCGCGCACGCCGAGGCGACGTCCGGCGACGGCCGTTTCGCGCGCCACTACGTGCACACCGGCATGATCGGTCTCGACGGCGAGAAGATGTCGAAGAGTCGCGGCAACCTCGTCTTCGTGTCGAAGCTGCGCGCGCAGGACGTGGATCCGGCGGCGATTCGTCTCGGTCTGCTGTCCGGGCACTACCGCCAGGATCGAGCGTGGACCGACGAGGTGTTGGAGCGTGCGCAGGAGCGTCTGGCGCTGTGGCGTCGTGCCGCGGCATTGGAATCCGCCGTCGGCGCCGACGACGTCGTCGCACGACTGCGTCAGCACCTCGCCGACGACCTGGACACCCCCAAGGCGCTCGACGCCCTCGACGCGTGGGCGAGTTTCGCTGTCGCGCAGGGCGGTTCGGACGCGTCGGCACCCGGTCTCTTCGCGGACGCCGTCGATGCGTTGCTCGGTGTGAATCTGCGCTGACCGACGAAGCACCTCGAACCCCGTGCGCTGGGTCGGCGCACGGGGTTCTCGGGCGTCAGCGAGCGAACTCGAGCCCTCCCTCGGCACGCGTCGGAACCCGACGCGTCAGCGGGGAACCCAGTGCCGCAGCGAGATCCGTGCCGTCGTGCTCGGCGAAGAGCTCTCCGTTGTCCCACACCAGAAGGGCGGCGCTGACGGTGTTCTCGGCGGTCGAGTGCGCGAGATCGTAGTGCGCGCAGCCGGGGACATGGGAGTACGTGATCCACAGGTCGTACCCGGTCATGAACAGGTCGAGATCGAATTGAACACTGAGACCGAGCAATTCGCTTCGGCCGTTGTCGTCGACACCGGCGAACGCCTCGTCGAGCGCGAGCAGTCGCGGCGAATGCGGGTCGGCCGACGACAGCATGACGTGGGCAGCGGCGAACAGCGGCAGGTGCAGCGACACCGACTGCTCACCGCCGGACAGTGCACTGTGACGGGCCACCGTCAGACGGTCCTCCGTCCCGTCGCCGCGGATCAGTGAGAACGAGAACACGCGCCAACGTCGATAGTCGAGCGTCGTAGCGAGAATCTCCGGATAGGAACGCTCGGGGTGCGCGGCACGTGCGATCCGAATCTCCGACGCGAAATGGGCACGCATCGTCGCGAGATCGTCCGCATTCAGTGCCGACGCGTCGCGGTCGAGCAGCTTCGAGATCGCCCGGGCGCCGTCGTCGAGATTGTCGGCCAGTACCCAGTGCACGCCGATCGTGTTGCCCGACGACATCTTTCTCTGCTTCATCTCGGTCGACATCTGCGCGATCAGCTCGCGGGCGTCGACGGTCCGTTCGTGGATCTGCTGCGCCAATCCGGTGAGAAGAGCATCCTCGAGGATGCGTCGCTCGTGCTCGGTGAGCAGCAGCTCCTGGTTCGACCGTGCATCGGCGATCCGTTCGGCGAATTCGCCGACCGACGAGTACCCCTGCTCGTCCTGGACGCGGACGACGGTCAAGCCGTCCGGCGCGTCCCACTGCAGTCGGTAGTCCTGGCCGGACCCGGCGAGTTGCGAATCGAACTCCTGTAATGCCCCGGTCAGCGCGGTCCGCGTGCTCTTGCGGTACGAATCGCTCGCCCTCACCGACGAAGTCGCTGCGTCGAGCGCCCGATGCATCCGGTGCACCACCGGTGGCAGAACCTGGATCTCCTCGTCCGGGCCGGAGGCGTGCTGGATGCGGTACAGAATCTGATCGACGGTGAGCCACGCCGAGTCGCTGGCCGGCCACGCGTAGACCTCGTCCACGCCGAGAATCGTGAGCAGATCCTTGCGTGCGTAGGGTGCGAGACGGTTTGCGTCGCCGAGTGTTTCGGTCAGTGCTGCCCGCAAGCTCTCCTGGGCGGTGTTGCACGCGCCCTCGGCCTTGCCGATCGCCTCACCTGCCTCCTTGTCGGCCTTGCGGGCAGCACGCTGTTCCACCTTGCACTTCTCGATACGCTCGCGCGCCTGCTCGAGATCGGCGTCGATCTGGTCGGCGGTGGCACCGAGATTCTCACGCAGAAGCTCGAGACGCTGTACCTGCTGGTGATGGTTCTCCTCGGCGATCGCCGCTTCCTCGGCGAGTTCCTCGGCGAGACCCGTTGCTTCTTCCAGACGGTTCTGCGCTTCCCGCTGGCGTTCCGCTTCGCGCACGTTGTCGCCGCGGCGGCGCAGGACGAGCGCACCTTGGTTCTCGAAATGCCGAATCGCCGCGGCGAGCGAGTCCACGTCCCGAGCGGTGTGCGGGGTGCGGTGCGCGACGGCGGTGGTTCGCAGATGCTTCTCGCGGGCGGACAGTTCGGCGATCGCCTGGTCGAGTTCGCGGTCGGCCGCCGTCGACGCACCCTGCGACGTGCGCAGCGCACCGGCAGCCTCGGTGACGGACTTCTGCGCCTTGGCGATGGCCGCCACTCTCGGCAGCTTCTTGGCGGCCGTGGCCAAGTCTCGGAGGAGTTCACCGGCCGCGCGCTCGGTGTCCTGGGCGGCGGTCAGCGCGGCCTCGGTGGACACGATCGACCCGTCGAGCTCGGCGATACGAGCGGCGCGACGCCGTGCGCGTGCCGTGGCTCCGATGTACTCCGCGTCGCTCTTGACGTGACGGCCCTGCTGTACGCCCTGCCAGAACCGGCCGTCGACGCCGACGGACACCGCCGAGTTCTCGGGCGCGCCGTCGCGGCGGAGGGCGACCGACTCCAGAATCGCGCGGACCACCCCTTCGGGAACATCCGTATTCGGCTCCACCTCGAGAACGTCCGCCAGCGTCGAACCACGCGGGCGATCGGTCTCGGGTATCGCGACCAGGAACTGGTCGGATTCGAGCGACGTCGGCGCGTCCGACGCCGAGACCCACCCGTCGAGCAGGTTCGCCGCCTGCAGCGCCGCTTCCACGCCCGCCGCATCGGCTGGGTCGACCCCGTCGGCGAACCGGACGAGTTGCCACAGCGGCGCGCCGACGAGCCCGTCGCGCGAGCTGATGCGGGCCGCGAACGGCGGGGGAGCGTCGTCGTGCTCCGCGCTGATCGTGTCGCGCTCGGATCGCATGGACGCCAGTTCCTCCGACAGCGCTGTGGCTGTCATCGACGCCTGCGCCCGTCGTGCACGCACCGACTCCAGACCGTCCGCCGACGCGTCGGAGAGCACGGCGTCGAGGCTCGGTGCGTCGTCGTCGCCGATGTGCGGCACGGCGGCGTCGAGCTGTTCGAACGCCGTGACACCGATGTCGGCCGACGCGTACAGCGTCGAGTGCTCCGACCACCACGAGCGAAGTCCCGACGCGAACTGGGCCCGTGCCAGTTCGACGGCGGCTTCGGCCTCGGTGACGGCAGCGCGCGCCGCGTCGAGAAGTTCGCGTGCACGAGCACTGCTCTTGTCGGCCCGTGCCCGTTCGGTCGCCGCCTTCTCGACGGTACTCAGCGCCTCGCGCACAGCGCGGACGTCGCCGTCACGTTCCTCGGCGTGGCCACGAAGTGCGGTGGTGAACTGGTCGCTACGCGAACCCGACGGCAACGGCGTCCACACGATGCCCGCGTCTTCGGCTGCCGCCTGAAGGTCGTCCTCCGCCCGACCGAGTGCTGCGACGGAGTCGCGCAGCGCGGTCTCTGCTCGGGTCGCGTCCGCGGACCGTTTCTCGAGTTCGGCCTGGGCGCCTCGTGCACGATCGGTCTGGGTCTTCGCGGACACGGCGAGCTTCTCGGCGGACTCGGCGAGATCGTCCAGCTGCTGTTTGCCCTCGTAGGCGCTCGAGCGCTGCAACGTCTCGCGGTCGGCGACAGCCTGGTCCAGTGCACGCTCGGCGTCGTCGAACCGCTTCTCGGCCGCTTCGCGTTCGCCGAGGCGTCGTTCCTTCAGCGCTGCGGCAGCGAAGTGCGCCGTCGTTGCGTGCGTGACGGCTTCGAGGCGGCGCGTCACCGTCTCGATGTCCGAACGTGCCTGCACACGAAGGTATTTGGAGTAGACGGAGACGAAGCTCTTCGCGGCTTGATCGGCTTGGGCGAGCCCTTCGAGGGCGCGGCCGACCTCTTCCATGTCACTGAACGATCGTGCGGCTTCGAGAACGAGTTGTTCGTCGAGCGGACGCAGACCGTCGGTCAGCGCTTGCGACAGGCCCTTCGGGTCGAGATTCTTCGCGAGCTGTGGCCGACGCAGCGTAAGGATCAGGTTGATCAGCTGGTCGTAGCGCTGCGCACCGAGTCCGAACATGCGGGCGTCGATCGCAGCGCGGTAGTCCACCGGGCGATCGGTCAGCGCATCGGTGCCCAGCTGCTCGGCGAGCTGCTTCTTGGTCAGCGGGCGATCGTCGGAACCGATCAGCGAGAAGTCGACGCCCACACGGCCGTCCGCGACGAAGTACCACCGCGTGACCTTGTCGTTCGACTTGGTGGCGCGCATGCCGATGCCGACGGTCACCGACTCGGGATCGTCCGTCGAACCGCGCCCGAACTCCATCCAGACGTATGAGTGCGCACTCTCCTGTCCGCGGTACAGGAGGTTGGACTTCATCGTGCGTTCCTCACCGGCGAACGGATTCAGCCTGCGCGGTTCGATACGTCCGTCGAGCACGAAGGGGAAGAGCACCTCGAGTGCCTTGGTCTTACCCGAACCGTTCGGTCCGCGCAACACCAGTCGCCCGTCGGCGAAGGAGAACTCCTGGTCGCGGTAGTCCCACAGGTTGATGATGCCCGCGCGGGTGGGGCGGAAGCGCTGTGTGTGTGCTGTCATCTAGTGCGCCTCGGTTTCTGCTGAGTTCGAGTTGTCGAAGAGGGAGTCCTGGGGCGTGCGCTCGCGCACGTTCACCATGACGTCGCGGTAGCGGGCGATCGCGGGGAGCACGAGCACTCCGCCGGACACGCTGCGCACCAAGCGAAGTCGGTCGAGCATCGCGATCGCGCGTTCGCGCAGTCCATCGGGGTCCGCCTGCCATTGCGCGGCGAACGTCTTCCCGAAGCGTTCGATCAGGTCGGCGACAACGCGTGCGAGCCAGCTGTTCTCGAGGAACGGGTAGGTCGCGGCCTCCGTGTCGTCCTTCGAAGCCAGTGTTGCGGAACCGAACTCGGCCAGATCGTCGAAGACGCCGCCACCGGGGATCGCGGCGTCGAGGCGGTCGATCAGATCCGAGTCGTCCGGCATCGTGTGCGTGGCCAACTCGTCGGCGTCCGGATCGACGACCCGATCCGACATCTCGCCCGCAAGCAGCAATGCGACCTGGGCGATGGTGCCGGTACTCGGAAAACGTATGTCCGACAACCGTCCTGACGTGTCGATCAGTGCGACGCCCTCGGCGCGCCGTTCGGACACCAACCCGGTGAGCAATTCGACGTCGGCGACGGTCCGGTCGGCTGCGAGCGCCGAACGCTCGTCACGATCCAGGTCGTCGAAATAGACGACGGGCCGTTCCACCAGCAACCGTCGCACCTGTCGAATGGTCTCCTTCGGATCGGAGCGGACCGGGGTGTCGTCGTCCTCCATCGTGACGACGTCCGACCCCGCCAGCAGGCCGGTGACCGATCGGAGGTGCTGAATCGCACGCGGGGGCCGGAACATGGCGACGACGACGGACCGCTCGATGTCGTAGAGCGCCTCACCGGATGCAGGGTTGTTCGCCCAACCGCCTGCATCGCCGTCTGCGAGCGAGATTGCGCCGCGAGTACCGAGCCAGCCCACGGCGTCGACGAACGCATCGCGGTCCGAGGCGCGGTCGGTTGCCAGTTCGACGCCGTCGACCTGAGCTGCTTCTCCGGCAACGTGATCGGCCAATTCGGACAACGTGATCTGGTTTCCCGCTCGACCGAGAGCTGCCAGCGCCAGCGCCAGGTACGCGTACCGTCGCCGATCGAACACCCGATCCGACGCCGTGCGCGCCGGCTGAGTCGGGTCGAGCGCGTCGAGCACGGGAAACAGCCGGGCGGTGGTTTCGGTGACCTCGAGTCGATACCCGAAGAGTTCGAGCAGGTCCTCGCGCAGTTCGGTCGCCCAGCGTCGGAGCAGAGGGAGGGCGATCCGGTCGGGAAAGGTCGTCGTCACGAGATGGTTGGCGAGCGCTACCCGCGCTGCACGCTGATAGGAATCGAGTGCGAGAGTGGGGATGTCGCGTGCCCTCATCGACGCGTCACCTCTGCGACGTCGAGCGTGAGTCGGTCGAGATGCAGTCTGCCCCTTGCTGTTCGGACGACAGTGGACGTCGGGCTGTCGCTCAGCGTCAGCTTGACGCCGCTGTCGGACCCCGTGGATCCCGACGTTCGACCGCTGACCTTCACGCGTGCGGTCAGGGCGGCATTGAGCAAGCTCAACAAGACCTCGGTTTCCTCCTCGTCGAGGGTGCGTTCGAAGACACCTGCCGTCGCCAGCGACTGCGCCGCGACGCTGCGTGAGCGCTGGGCTTCCAACTGGCGCTCGCGGAGGCGTCGAATACTGCCGTCGTTGCGTTGCAACCGGCCGGGGACACCGGGCGACGGCGTCCTGCCGGTTTCGGCGAGCGTCCGGGAGATCTCGACGGGGGGAGCATCCCACCAGCTTCGCGACGTCGGGATGATGTCCGCATCGGGATGCACCATCGACAGGTGTCGGGGGCGTCCGAGCCCGAACACCGCATGGAACAGCGCGTGCGCGCTGTCCTCGGTCGGACTGTTGGCGAACCACCCGGCAAGGTGACGTAGCTGGCTCTCGCGGCTGACGCCGCCCTTCCGCGTCTCGGTGACGCGGCGCAGAAGCGACAGAACTGCCGCGATGGCGCTCATCGTGCCTTCGCGCAGTCGTTCGGATTCGCTGAGCTGGGATTCCGCCGCGACGAACCAGTGCGACAGGCCGGACCACCGGGCACGCCAGTCGGCGCGGCGTTCGTCGACCGTCAGGAACACTCGCTCGTCGCTGACCGCAGCACGGTCGATCAACGCGTCGATGCCGGTGGCCTCGACGACGCCGATCGCCTCGGCCAACTTGGGCGCGTAGCGCGTCAGGTCCGAGCTGAACTCACGCATGTGCGTCAGCAGCGCGTCCTTGTGCACGAGAAACGACTCGGGAGTGATCTCGGTGGTGCGCACCAGGTCACCGAGCACGAGGTAGAAGTGGGCGGCACGCGTCGCCATCTCCGACAGAGTCGAGTCGAGCCGCGACAGTTTGCGGTAGATCAGGTCGCCGTCGGCCTGACGGTTCGCGTCGGCGAGTTCGTGCATGTCGGCCAGGAGTTCGGGGAGCACGAGCCGCGAGAGCGACGCGTCGTCCAGGCGGGCGCCCAGCACGTCCTCGACGGCACGGAACGCCTTGTAGCCGGCCTGACTGAACTGATAGACGAAGTGGCGGTTGCGGTACTCGGCGAGCGTCGCGGCGCGTGAGCCGTCGTAGCTGCGTTCGAGGAGCTCCCAGGAATGCAGCTGTTCGAGCAACGGCCCGATTTCCGACGCGCGCAGCTGCGCATCGTCCGGCGCATTCCTGGCCAGGGTGTCGGCGATGTCGGCGGCGTGCAGGAGAACGACGTAGTTGGCACGGGCGATGTCGAACGCGCGCAGCACCCAGAGGTACTCGTGCCGCTTCTCTGCCACGGTGAACGCGAACAGTTTGAGGCGATCTTCCTGCAGAAACGTCGCCGCGCCCATCGCACGTGCGTTGTCGTCACCCGAATCGCTCACTGGAACAGGGTAGGGGGTGCGCGTGTGGGAGCGAAAACACGTGACGTTCGTTCTCGTGCAATCAGCTGCCGAGGCGACTCCCACCCGTCGACGGATTCGCGGGAATTTCGCAGCGGACGTCATGTCCGCGCAGGTTGCAGCAGCTGCGCGGGTTGCAACGTGCGCGCTGGCTGGAACCTGCGCGGACAAGCGAGACGTCCGATCGCTCCTTCCCGCGCAGGTAGCTGGCCGGGCGTCGACTCAGGAAGAACTCACAGCCGGCGTGGACCCCCTGTCAGGGGGCGCGGCCCGTGGCATCGCAATCGGCGCCACCACCGCGAGAAGAAGTGCGGGGACCAGGAATCCGGCTGCAGGGTGTACGAGGTAGAGCGGCGTCAGTGCGAGTGGCGCGAGGGCGGCGCCCGAGAAGCGGAAGGCCTGAACCACCGATACCGCGCCGCCCCGATTCGCCCCACCGCCGAGTACTGCGGCGTTCACGCCGACGAGCACGAATTGCGATGCCACGCCCGCCAGTGCCCACGCGACTCCGACGGCCCACAGCGCCGGAGCTGTTCCGGCTACGGCGACGAGAGCAGCACCCGCGACAGCGCCGATGACGACGGTTCGGCCCGAGCCGAGACGGTCGATCAACCGACCGACCGCCCGCGCCGTCAGGATGCCGGTCAGCCCGAAGACGGTGAGCAGCACACCGCGCTGGGGCGCATTCAAGCCGAACACGTCCTCGGCGCGATACGCGAGCATGAAGTTCAGCCCACCCAGCGCGCCCCACCCGAGCAGCGCGACCAACCCGATACGCACCACATGCGGGCGCAGTGCGTCGCGGAGCCGTTCGCGCGGCGCTGCCGACGTCGCGTCATCCGTGCGCGGCAGGCCGACGAGACCGAGAACCGCCGACACCACCGCCAGCACGACGAACGCGTAGCGCCAGTCGAACTGTGCAGCCACCCCACCGACGAGCGGCGCACTCGTCTGCCCTGCCGCCTGCAGCGCGCCGAACGTCCCGAGAACTCGGCCGAGACGTTCACGAGGGGTCGCCGCCGCGAGGGTTGCGAGCAGCAGAGGCGTCGTGAACGCGTTTCCGCATCCCTGCACCACTCGCGCCGCGAGCAGAATCTGGAGCGTCGGCGCCAGCGCGCAGACGATGGACGCGAGTGTGTACACGCCGTAGGCGATCCGGACCGTGCGCAGGCGTCCCCACCTGGCGCCGAGCGTGCCCGACACGAGCATCGTCAGCGCGAACGGCAGCAGATACGCCGTCAACGACGACGACGCGGACCCGGTGGAGACACCGAGCGAGTCACCCATCTCGGGAAGCATCGACGCGACCAGTGCGCCGCCGAACGGGCCGAGAAAGCCTCCCGAGTACAGCGCAGCGACGCGAAGACGTTCGGATCGAGGTCTGTCCTGGGGTCGAGTACCCGTCACAGACCGAAGCTGCCGGGACCCCGCCGACGGAGATAGCGTTCGAACTCGGCGGCGATGGCGTCACCGTCGATCTTGGAGATGGCGTCGGTGATGTCGACCTCGGCGTCGCCGCGCTCCTCAAGGCTGCGGACGTACTCGCTGATCTCCTCGTCCTCCTTCGTCATCTCGGTGACGGCTTCCTCCCAATCCTCTGCCTGGGTGGGGAGCTCGCCGAGCGGCACCTCGATGTCGAGTACTTCCTCGACACGCTGGAGCAACGCAACCGTTGCCTTCGGGTTGGGCGGCTGCGAGACGTAGTGGGGAACCGCGGCCCAGAACGACACGGCGGGTACGCCTGCCTTGACGCACTCGTCCTGCAGAACTCCGGTGATGCCGGTCGGACCTTCGTAGCGGGTCTGTTCGAGATTGAACCGTTCGGCCGCCTCCACGCTGTGCGCGCTTCCGGTGACGGGAACAGGGCGGGTGTGCGGCGTGTCGGCCAGGAGCGCGCCGAGGATGACGACGGTGTCGACGCCGAGCTGCTCGATGAACTCCAACAGGTCGTCGCAGAAGCTACGCCACCGCATGTTCGGCTCGATACCGCGCAGCAGAACGATGTCGCGGGCGCTTCCGGGGGGAGAACACACCGACAGACGCGTCGACGGCCACTGGATCTCGCGGGTGACGCCGTCGACCTGCCTGATGGTCGGTCGGTTGACCTGGTAGTCGTAGTAATCCTCGGAGTCGAGCTCCGCGAGCGGACTCGCGTCCCAGATCAGTTCCAGGTGTTCGACGGCACCGCTCGCGGCGTCGCCCGCGTCGTTCCAGCCTTCGAACGCAGCCACCAGAATCGGGTCGCGCAGCGTCGGCAGCGGCATCTCGTCGTCGTCGACGAGCTCGGAAACCGGCGAAAACGGTGTTGCGTTCGACACAGCGGTGGAGACCGCATCCAGTAGCGTTTCGGCTGCGCTGTCCGATTTGTCGCGCTCTGCGTCGATGTTGTCGTCGTTGTCGGCGGGAAAGTTGCCGTCGCGGTTTCGGGGACTCACCACGACAGACTACGACCAGGCAGCGCTGTCGTGGCCGCGGCGCCTTGCCCTCTACTCTGTAGGGATGCCTGCGCTACATAGAACCGGCCTGCTGGATGCGATTCGTTCTCGCGTTGTGATCGGCGACGGCGCTATGGGAACGATGTTGCAGGACGCGAATCTGACGCTCGACGATTTCCTGGGTCTCGAAGGCTGCAACGAGATCCTGAACGAGACCCGCCCGGACGTGTTGCGCGAAATCCACCGGGCGTACTTCGCGGCAGGTGCCGACGCGGTGGAGACCAACACGTTCGGCTGCAATCTGCCGAACCTCGCCGACTACGACATCGCCGACCGCATCCGCGACCTCGCCGAGAAGGGCACCCGTCTCGCCCGTGAGACCGCCGACGAGATGGGCAAGGGACGCGACGGCATGGACCGGTTCGTCCTCGGATCCATGGGTCCGGGCACGAAGCTGCCCACCCTGGGTCACGCGCCGTTCGCCTCGCTCCGCGACGCGTACACCGAGGCAGCGCTCGGCATGATCGACGGAGGCGCCGACGCGATCCTGGTGGAGACCTGCCAGGATCTGCTCCAGGTCAAGGCGGCCATCATCGGCAGCCAGAACGCGATGGACAAGCTCGGCGTCCGTATCCCGATCATCACCCACGTCACGGTCGAGACCACCGGAGCGATGCTGGTCGGCAGCGAGATCGGCGCAGCGTTGACCGCGTTGGAGCCGCTCGGCATCGACATGATCGGTCTCAACTGTGCGACGGGTCCCGCCGAGATGAGCGAGCACCTGCGTCACCTGTCGAAGCACTCGACGCTTCCCGTGTCGGTCATGCCGAACGCCGGCCTGCCGACGCTGGGCGCGAACGGCGCCGAATACCCGCTGACGGCACCTGAGCTGGCGACGGCTCTCGGTTCGTTCGTCAGCGAGTACGGCCTGTCGCTCGTCGGCGGCTGCTGCGGTACGACGCCCGAGCACATTCGTCAGGTCGCAGACCTCGTGCACGGTGTGACCAAGGCCGACCGCGTGCCCGCCCCGGAGCCCGGTGTGTCGTCGCTGTACACGGCCGTTCCGTTCGAACAGGACGCCAGCATCCTGATGATCGGCGAGCGCACCAACTCCAACGGATCCAAGGCCTTCCGTGAGGCGATGATCGCCGAGGACTACGAGAAGTGCCTCGACATCGCCAAGGATCAGACCCGCGACGGCGCCCACATGCTCGACCTCAACGTCGACTACGTCGGCCGCGACGGCGCCGCCGACATGGCCGCGCTCGCGTCACGTCTCGCGACGGCGTCCACGCTGCCGATCATGCTCGACTCGACCGAGCCTGCGGTGCTGCAGGCAGGCTTGGAGCACCTGGGCGGGCGCAGCGCGGTCAACTCGGTGAACTACGAGGACGGAGACGGTCCCGACTCCCGCTTTCACAAGATCATGACGCTGGTGAAGGAACACGGTGCCGCGGTCGTTGCGCTGACCATCGACGAGGAGGGTCAGGCTCGTACTGCCGAGTGGAAGGTGCGCGTCGCCGACCGACTGATCGAGGACATCACGACCAACTGGGGTCTGAGCCACGAGGACATCATCGTCGACACGCTGACGTTCCCCATCTCGACCGGCCAGGAGGAGGTCCGACGCGACGGCATCGAGACCATCGAAGCCATCCGGCAACTCAAGGCGAAGTATCCGAACGTGCACACGACGCTGGGTCTGTCGAACATCTCGTTCGGCCTGAATCCCGCTGCACGGCAGGTGCTCAACTCGGTCTTCCTGCACGAGTGCACCGAAGCGGGCCTCGACACGGCCATCGTGCACGCGTCGAAGATTCTGCCCATGAACAAGATTCCGGACGAGCAACGCGAGACGGCTCTCGATCTCGTGTACGACCGGCGCACCGACGACTACGACCCGCTGCAGAAGCTCATGCAGCTGTTCGAGGGAGTGTCGGCCGCATCCGCCCGCGAGTCTCGCGCCGAGGAATTGGCGCGCCTGCCGTTGTTCGAGCGACTCGAACGTCGCATCGTCGATGGCGAGCGCAACGGTCTCGACGCGGATCTCGATGCTGCGATGACCGAGAAGCCGCCGCTCGAGATCATCAACGAGACCCTCCTGTCCGGAATGAAGACCGTCGGCGAACTGTTCGGCTCCGGTCAGATGCAGCTGCCGTTCGTGCTCGCGTCGGCCGAGGTCATGAAAGCTGCGGTGGCGTATCTCGAACCGCACATGGAGGCGACGGACGACGACGGCAAGGGGCGCATCGTGCTCGGTACCGTCAAGGGCGACGTGCACGACATCGGCAAGAACCTCGTCGACATCATTTTGAGCAACAACGGCTACGAGGTCGTCAATCTCGGTATCAAGCAGCCGATTTCGACCATCCTCGAAGCTGCGCTCGACAAGCGTGCCGACGTCATCGGCATGTCCGGTCTGCTCGTGAAGTCGACGGTCGTCATGAAGGACAACCTGATCGAACTCAACAACAAGGGAGTCGCCGAGAAGTTCCCGGTGCTGCTGGGCGGCGCGGCACTGACGCGGTCCTACGTGGAGAACGATCTTCAGGACGTGTACGAGGGCGAGGTCCACTACGCACGCGATGCGTTCGAGGGTCTGCGCCTGATGGACACCATCATGACCACGAAGCGTGGTGGAGGCCCTGCGCCCGACAGCCCGGAAGCGTTGGAGGCCAAGGCGAAAGCCGAGGAGCGCAAGGCGCGCCACGAGCGTTCGCGTCGAATCGCCGAGCAGCGAAAGGCGGCCGAGACTCCCGTCGTCGTGCCGGATCGTTCCGACGTTGCGGCCGACATCGAGGTGCCGGTGCCGCCGTTCTGGGGCACGCGCATCGTCAAGGGTGTCTCGCTGACCGAGTACGCCGGTCTACTCGACGAGCGGGCACTGTTCCTCGGCCAGTGGGGTCTGCGGGGCGCACGCAAGGGTGAGGGCGCGACGTACGAGGATCTCGTCGAGTCGGAAGGTAAACCGCGCCTGCGCTACTGGCTCGACCGCCTCAGCACCGACGGCATCCTGGCGCACGCGGCGCTCGTGTACGGGTACTTCCCAGCGGTTTCCGAGGGCGACGACGTCGTCGTGCTCACCGAACCCGAGCCCGACGCACCGGAGCGATTCCGCTTCTCGTTCCCCCGCCAGCAGCGTGACCGGTTCCTGTGTGTCGCCGATTTCGTCCGTTCGCGCGAATCGGCGCGCGAGCGAGGGCAGGTCGACGTGCTTCCGATGAACCTCGTGACGATGGGCCAGCCGATCGCGGACTTTGCGAATCAGCTGTTCGCGTCGGATTCGTACCGGGATTACCTCGAAGTGCACGGCATCGGAGTACAACTCACCGAAGCGCTCGCCGAGTACTGGCACCGCCGCGTCCGCGAGGAGTTGAAGTTGGCAGGCGGGACCAGTGTCGCGGCCGACGACCCGACGAACCCGGAAGGGTTCTTCAAGCTCGAATACCGTGGCGCGCGTTACTCGTTCGGCTACGGCGCGTGCCCCGACCTGGAGGATCGCATCAAGCTGGCGGCTCTGCTCGAACCGGAGCGAATCGGCGTCAAGCTGTCCGAAGAGCTGCAGCTGCATCCCGAACAATCGACCGACGCATTCGTGCTTCACCACCCGGAGGCCAAGTACTTCAATGTCTGAGAACACTCTGCTCGCTGTTCTGTGGGACATGGACGGCACACTGCTCGACTCGGAGAAGATCTGGGACGTCGCGGTGGCCGAGCTGTCGCTCGAGCTGGGCCGTGAGCTGACGGCCGAGGTCCGTGAGAGCACCCTCGGCAACTCGATGCGCGGCGCGCTGACGAAGGTGTTCGCGCATACCGGCACCGAGGTCACCGACGAATCGTTGAAGCGCGGACGCGACTGGCTGACCGACCGCGTCGGAACTCTGTTCGCAGAAGGCATCCCGTGGCGACCGGGTGCCAAGGATGCGCTGCAGCTGGCCCGCGACATGGACCTGAAGACCGCGCTCGTCACCAACACCGAACGCGGCCTCGTCGAGAACGCGTTGGAGACGATCGGTCGCGAATACTTCGACTTCACCGTGAGCGGAGACGAAGTCGAGGAAGGTAAGCCGCACCCTGCGCCGTACCTTCGCGGGGCGTCGCTGCTGGGTCTCGAACCGTCGTCGTGTCTGGCAGTGGAGGATTCGCCGACGGGATCGCTCTCGGCGCATCGGGCAGGCTGTTCGGTGCTGCTCGTGCCGTCCGAGGTGTCGGTGGACGCGCGGCCGGGTTACGTCGTCCGCGAGTCGTTGGTGGGACTCACCGCTGAAGGATTTCGGTCGGCGTGGCGCGACGCACGACCGGCGTGAACAGTGATGAGAGGCGTCGGCCGCGTCACGAATCCAGCGTCATGAAAGAATCATCCACCGTGAAGACCTTCGACTCACTGTTCGCCGAGCTCACCGACCGTGCCGCCACCCGTCCCGAGGGTTCCGGCACCGTGGCCGCGTTGGATGCAGGTGTGCACGCTCAAGGGAAGAAGATCATCGAGGAAGCGGGCGAGGTCTGGATCGCCGCCGAACACGAGGGCGACGACGCGCTGGCCGAGGAGATCTCCCAGCTGCTGTACTGGGTTCAGGTGTTGATGGTGGGTCGCGGGCTGAAGCTGGAGGATGTCTACCGACATCTGTGAGCAGGTTCTCCTCCATCGGACTTCTCTCACATAAGGACATCGTCATGTTGCGCGTAGCAGTTCCCAACAAGGGTGCTCTCTCCGAATCCGCCGCAGAGATTCTCAAGGAAGCCGGCTACCGGCGTCGAAGCGACTCCAAGGACCTCACCGTCCTCGACCCCGCCAACGGCGTCGAATTCTTCTTTCTCCGCCCCAAGGACATCGCGATCTACGTCGGTTCCGGCCAGCTCGACCTGGGCATCACCGGCCGCGATCTCGCGCTCGACTCGGGAGCTCCCGTCGACGAACTTCTGTCTCTCGGATTCGGGCGTTCGACCTTCCGTTACGCCGGACCACAGGGCAAGGACTGGTCCACCGACGACCTCGCCGGCCTCCGCATCGCGACGTCGTACCCCAATCTGGTGAAGGCCGACCTCGCAGCGCGTGGAATGGAGGCGACGGTCATCCGGCTCGACGGTGCCGTCGAGATCTCCATTCAACTGGGTGTCGCCGACGCGATTGCCGACGTCGTCGAATCCGGTCGCTCGCTGCGGCAGAACAATCTCGTCGCATTCGGTGAGTCGTTGTGCGATTCCGAGGGTGTGCTGATCGAACGAGCAGGCAGCGACGGAACGGACGGCAGCGACAGCAGCGACCGAACTCGGAAGCAGCTGATCGCCCGCATTCAAGGTGTCGTGTTCGCGCAGCAGTACCTGATGTTGGATTACGACTGCCCGAAGGCCATTCTCGACGAGGCAGTGAAGATCACGCCGGGAATCGAATCGCCGACGTTGTCGCCGATGGCCGACGAGAACTGGATTGCGGTGCGGGCCATGGTCTCTCGCAAGGCCCACAATTCCGTCATGGACGATCTCGCCGAGCTCGGCGCGAAAGCGATTCTGGCGTCGGACATCAGGTCCTGTCGAGCGTTCTGATCACCGGAACGTCGATACCTCACCGAGGTCGTACCAGCACCGTCTGAGCGATCCGCCCGACGGGCCCGCGTTCGTCGTGGAGCACTCCTGCGGACATCGCGAATCCGCCGGGGCCGGTGGATGTTTCGGCGGACACGCCCACCCAGTCACCGACCGGTTCGCGAAACACGTGCACGGTGAGATCGGTGTTGAGGAACGTCCATCGGTCGATGTCGATCTTGGCACCGATCCCGTTGGCGATGTCCGCGATCGAGAACAAGCGCTCCATCGGAGTCATCGATTCGCCCTCCACGAGAGCGGGTTTCGGACGTGCCCACACCTGACCGGGCCCGTCGACGCCGAACTCGGTGAGCGCGCGCATCTCGACGTTGTCGAGGTAACCGGACTTCCAGGTGCCGCCCCAGGTGTGAACAACGGCCTCGGACAACGGTTTCAGCGGCGTGTCTGCGGCGGACGAGACGGCGGCCGTGTCCGCGCTCGCCATGCGCCACGCCGTTCCTCTGGCGACGGCTCGGTCGACACCGGAACTCGTACGCGCCCACAGCTCGGCGACGACGAGTTCGATGGACGACCCGGGGCGCTCCATCCACGCGCGAACTTCGATGTCTGCGATGGGAACTGGGCCGAGTAGCTCGACGACGACCCGCGTGAGCTGCATGTCGAGACGAGGGGAGACGCGCCCCAGCGCTCGGACCAGCAGAGCAGACGGGGGCGCGCCGTGCTGCATCGTGGGTGCCCACAGGCTGACGGTTCGATCGGTGGCGCGGAACACCTCGTGTCCGCGCTCGTTCGGGCCGAGCGGAACGTAGAACGCGTCGGCGGTCGCTGGACTCGGTGTCATCGGTCGCCTCCGGCAGGCCAACCGGGGTACGCAGGCGGGGTTCCGCCGAACTCCGGGCACAGCGGCTGGTGATCGCACCACTTGCACAGTGTTCCGCGACGGGGTTGGAAATCGCCGGTCTCGCCCGCGGTCACGATCGCCTTCCAGATCGCGGACAGCATGCGCTCGAAGCGCAGCAACTCGCCCTCGTCGGGGGCGTACGTCAACGACTTCTTGTCCGCGAGATACATCAGCTTGAGCTGCGCAGGAACGATGCCGCGCATCCGCATGATCACGAGCGCGTAGAACTTCATCTGGAACAGCGCCTTGGCCTCGGTGAATCCGCTGGGCGCACGGCCGGTCTTGTAGTCGACGACGCGAACCATGCCGTTGGGCGCGACGTCGATCCGGTCGATGAAACCGCGCAGGGGAGTGCCGTCGGCGAGCTCGATCTCGACGCGCTGTTCGCACGACTCGGGTTCGAACCGAGTGGGATCCTCCATCTCGTAGTAACCGCTGACGAGTGCTCGTGCTTGGTCGAGCAACGTGGCACGTTCGTCAGGAGTGAGCAGATCCGCAATCTCCGGAGACTCGGCGACGACGCGTTCCCACGCTGGGTCGACGAGCTCGACTGCCGTCGCCGAATCTCTTGTCGCGCTTGGCATTCCGTACAGTGCTTCCAGTGCTGCGTGAACGACGGTTCCCTTGACCTGAGCGGTGGTCGACTTCTCCGGGATGCGATCGACCGCACGGAAGCGGTACAGCAGCGGGCACTGTTTGAAGTCGTTGGCGCGCGAGGGTGACAGTGCGGGCCTGCTCCGTCGAGAAGGGTCCGTCGCGTCCGGGGCAGTCGATCCGACGGAGAGCTCCATCGGCAGCGAATCGGTGATACTCACACCACGCAGACTAAGCCCGTCGTCCGACACGATCGTGGAGGCACGTAATCTGGTCGGTCGAGTCGTCGTCCACTTCGGAGGCGACACGACCTCCGCGAGCACCGACGAAAGAGAGAACTGCTGTGTCTTCGGACGAGAGCATGTCTTCGGACGAGACCCAGTCCCACCTCGAGATTCAGTCACACGACGAGATCCAGTCCCATGACGAGAGTCTCGCGCACCACACCGGTCCGGCGCGCAGCGGCCCGTTCCGTGTCGGTGACCGCGTTCAGCTCACGGACGGCAAGGGACGTCACTACACCGTCGTTCTCGACGCGGGCAAGGAGTTCCACACCCACCGCGGCGGCATCACGCACGACGCGCTGATCGGCGCCGACGAGGGCAGCGTCGTCACGTCGGTGAACGGCACGCCGTACCTCGCTCTTCGTCCGCTGCTGACCGACTACGTGCTCTCGATGCCGCGCGGCGCGCAGGTGATCTACCCGAAGGATGCGGCGCAGATCGTGCACGAAGGGGACGTGTTCCCCGGGGCTCGCGTGCTGGAAGCCGGTGCAGGGTCGGGAGCGCTCACGTGCTCGCTGCTTCGCGCCGTCGGACCGAGCGGCACCGTCATCTCGTACGAGATCCGCCAGGATCACGCCGACTACGCGGTCAAGAACGTCGAGACGTTCTTCGGTGAGCGGCCCGACAACTGGGAACTCACCGTCGCGGACATCAGCCGGTTCGCCGACGACCGGCCCGGGGAGACCGTCGACCGCGTCGTTCTCGACATGCTGGCTCCGTGGGACGCGCTGCCCACCGTCGCCGACGTGTTGGTCCCGGGCGGCGTGCTCATCGTCTACGTCGCGACCGTCACGCAGCTGTCCCGCGTCGTGGAGGCCCTGCGCGAGCAGGAATGCTGGACCGAGCCGCGCTCGTGGGAATCGATCGTGCGCGGATGGCACGTCGTAGGCCTCGCCGTGCGCCCCGAACATCGGATGCAGGGGCACACGGCCTTCCTCGTCAGCGCGCGAAAGCTTGCGGCGGGGACGGTGACGCCCAAGCCGCAGCGTCGCTCCGGCAAGGGCTGATCACATGCACCGGCCGATCGACTCCGAGTTCTATACGCAGGGCGCCTGTCCCATGGCGAGGATCTGGCACGCACTCGCGTCGGACACCTTCCACTTGCCGTCGATCAGTACCCACGTGTTCGGCGTCGGAGCCGTCGCGCCTCGTGCGGTCGCGATCGTGACCGGCGCGGTCGCCGTCTCGCCCTCGACCGCCGGCTCGTCGACCTGGAAGGTGATGTCCCCGTAGTTCGCGAGGGCGGCCGTCATCTGCTCGAGGTTCGCCAGCCGAGCCTGACCGTTCTCCACGGTCGCGGCCTTGGTCGTCGCGTCGACCTGCGGGTCGACGAGCAGGTTCAGCGACGCGGTCAACTCGTCGACGGTCGGAGCTGCGACGTTCCCCGCCGCGGACCGAGTGGTCTCCGAGGTCACCGCGGCAGTCGTCGTGTGATCCGCGTGATCGGTGTCGTCGCCGGAGCTGCACCCGGCGATCAGGAGTGCCCCCGAGACGGACACGACCGCTGCTGTGACTTTGAACATTTTCACTGGTGACGTCTCTCCCTCGAGATGCAGAAATCGCAGGTGGTCAGGCGAGGCTAACATGACGCGACTCAGGGTTCGGACGGCTCGAACCGGGGCATACGAGACCACTGGATCGTGTCCACACGCACTTTTGCCGCCGTGCCGGTAGCGTTGACTGATCGGACTGGGAGGAGTCGCTCATGAGCTCGACAGACAATCCGGATTCGGCCGCGGCCAGAGCGGAACTCGACAACGTGCGCGCCGAAGCTGCGTCGCTGCGTCGACAGCTGGGCCAACTGGGCGAATCGCCTGAACACGTACGCGAACTCGAGGCGCGCGTCGACTCGCTTTCTCTGCGCAATTCGAAGTTGATGGACACCCTCAAGGAGGCACGCCAGCAACTCATCGCGCTGCGCGAAGAGGTCGACCGCCTGGGACAACCGCCGAGCGGCTACGGGATTCTGTTGACCGTCCACGAGGACGACACCGTCGACGTGTTCACGTCGGGGCGCAAGATGCGGTTGACGTGTTCGCCGAACATCGAGACCGACACGCTCGCATCGGGGCAGACCGTCCGGCTGAACGAAGCGCTGACCATCGTCGAGGCAGGTTCGTTCGAGCAGGTCGGTGAGATCAGTACGCTCCGCGAGCTCTTGGGTGACGGCTCGCGGGCGTTGGTGGTCGGTCACGCGGACGAGGAACGTGTGGTGTGGTTGGCCAAGCCGTTGTTCGACATGGCCAACGACGAGGGCCCCGACGATCCAGGCGAGCCGTCGCGCAGGCTTCGGCCCGGCGATTCATTGCTCGTGGACACGAAGGCGGGCTACGCATTCGAACGAGTTCCCAAGGCGGAGGTCGAGGACCTCGTGCTCGAGGAAGTGCCCGACGTCGGCTACGAGGACATCGGTGGCCTCGGAAGGCAGATCGAGCAGATTCGTGACGCGGTGGAATTGCCGTTCCTGCACAAGGATCTGTTCCACGAGTACTCGCTTCGGCCTCCGAAGGGTGTGCTGCTGTACGGCCCGCCGGGATGCGGTAAAACGCTGATCGCCAAGGCCGTCGCCAACTCGCTTGCGAAGAAGATCGCCGAGGCGCGCGGCCAGGATGCCAAGGAAGCCAAGTCGTACTTCCTGAACATCAAGGGCCCCGAGTTGCTCAACAAGTTCGTCGGTGAAACCGAGCGTCACATCAGGATGATCTTTCAGCGTGCGCGCGAGAAGGCGTCCGAGGGAACGCCGGTCATCGTGTTCTTCGACGAGATGGATTCCATCTTCCGCACGCGCGGATCGGGTGTGTCCTCCGACGTCGAAACCACGGTCGTGCCACAGCTTCTCGCCGAGATCGACGGCGTGGAAGGTCTCGAGAACGTCATCGTCATCGGCGCGTCCAACCGCGAGGACATGATCGATCCGGCCATCCTTCGCCCCGGCCGTCTCGACGTGAAGATCAAGATCGAGCGTCCCGACGCGGAGTCGGCACAGGACATCTTCTCGAAGTACCTGACCGATTCGCTGCCGGTCAACGCCGACGACCTCGCCGAGTTCGGCGGAGATCGGCCGTCGTGCGTACGCGCGATGATCGAGCGGGTCGTCGACCGTATGTACGCCGAGAGCGACGACAACCGGTTCCTCGAGGTCACGTACGCCAACGGGGACAAGGAAGTTCTGTACTTCAAGGACTTCAATTCGGGCGCGATGATCCAGAACATCGTCGACAGGTCGAAGAAGTACGCGATCAAGTCGGTTCTCGAATCGGGCAATCCGGGTCTGCGGGTGCAGCACCTGTTCGACTCGATCGTCGACGAGTTCGCCGAGAACGAGGACCTGCCGAACACCACCAACCCGGACGACTGGGCGCGTATCTCCGGCAAGAAGGGCGAACGCATCGTCTACATCCGCACGTTGGTCACCGGCAAGAACGCGAGTGCGTCGCGCGCGATCGACACCGAGTCCAACACGGGGCAGTACCTGTAAGGGCCGTGTGAGGCAACCGAGGTCTTCGTCGGGGCCGTTCGTACATCGTGCGAACGGCCCCGACGCTTTCGGCCGTTCGACGGTCCTGGGTTCGATGCCGGTCGCGTTCATCACCTAGGCTCGTAGATTATGCAGCGCATCATCGGTATCGAGGTCGAGTACGGAATTTCGTCACCGAGCGAACCGACGGCGAACCCGATCCTGACATCCACCCAGGCCGTGCTGGCGTACGCCGCGGCGGCCGGAGTGCCGCGTGCGAAGCGAACCAGGTGGGATTACGAGGTCGAGTCACCCTTGCGCGACGCACGCGGATTCGATCTGGGTCGCTTCAGCGGGCCGGCCCCGGTCATCGACGCCGACGAGGTCGGCGCCGCCAACATGATCCTGACCAACGGCGCACGGTTGTACGTCGACCACGCCCACCCCGAGTATTCGGCACCGGAGGTGAGCGACCCGCTCGACGCCGTCATCTGGGACAAGGCGGGCGAACGCGTCATGGAGGCGGCCGCTCGCCACGCGTCGAGTGTTCCCGGAGCGCCGCGTCTGCAGCTCTACAAGAACAACGTCGACGGCAAGGGCGCGTCGTACGGCACGCACGAGAACTACCTGATGTCGCGAGAGACGCCGTTCTCCGCGGTGATCGCCGGACTGTCACCGTTCTTCGCATCCCGCCAGGTCATCACGGGATCCGGACGGGTCGGTCTCGGGCAGTCGGGCGACGAGGCCGGTTTCCAGCTGTCGCAGCGCGCAGACTACATCGAGGTCGAGGTGGGGCTCGAGACCACGCTGAAGCGCGGCATCATCAACACGCGCGACGAGCCGCACGCCGACGCGGACAAGTACCGCCGGCTGCACTGCATCATCGGCGACGCGAACCTCGCCGAGATGGCGACGTACCTCAAGGTGGGCACGACGGCTCTCGTCCTCGACATCATCGAGGCGGGCGTCGACCTGTCGGACCTGCAGCTGGCTCGTCCGGTCACGGCCGTCCATCAGATCAGCCACGACCCGACGCTGCGGCAGGCTGTTGCACTCGCCGACGGGCGGGAACTGACGGGTCTGGCCTTGCAGCGCATCTACCACCAGCGCGTCGCGAAGTTCGTGGCCAGTGAGGGCAACGACGACCCCCGCGTCGCCGACATCCTGGACAAGTGGGCCATGGTGCTCGATCTGCTCGAACGCGATCCCATGGAGTGTGCGAACCTGCTGGACTGGCCTGCGAAGCTGCGGTTGCTCGAGGGATTCCGTCAGCGCGAAGGGCTCGGCTGGTCGGCGCCCCGGCTGCACCTCGTCGACCTGCAGTACTCCGACGTCCGCCTGGACAAGGGCCTGTACAACCGCCTCGTGGCGCGCGGCTCGATGGAGCGGCTCGTCACCGAACAGCAGGTTCTCGACGCCGTGTCGACGCCGCCCGCGGACACGCGCGCCTATTTCCGCGGAGAGGTTCTGCGCAAGTTCGGGGCCGACATCGCCGCTGCCAGTTGGGATTCGGTGATCTTCGACCTGGGCGGCGACTCGCTCGTCCGAATCCCGACGCTCGAGCCGCTGCGCGGCAGCAAGGCGCACGTCGGCGAACTTCTGGAGACCGCGGAAACGGCCGCCGAACTCGTCGAGCAACTGACCACCTGATCTGCGGCTGCGCCGCCGTCCCCGGTATTCGAAGTCGTCGGACGTTGTGTCTTGCCACCCCTGGCGCGTATCGAATCGGTAGGGTGAAGGTCCGAGCACATCGATGCGAATACGTAAGGAGGTCGGCGACTATGGCTACGGAGCAGACACGGCGCTCTGGCGGTGGCGACGGCGACGACGAGGTCCCAGGCGAGGCCGGTGGTGGTCAGGAACGTCGCGAGAAGCTGGCGGAGGAGACCGACGACCTTCTCGACGAGATCGACGACGTGCTCGAGGAGAACGCTGAAGATTTCGTTCGCGCCTACGTTCAGAAGGGCGGCCAGTGACGGAGGATCGCACAGCCGGACACGCCCCGCGTGATCTGTTGCCGTCGTTCGGCTCTCATCACTCGTCGTTCACCGATTACCTGCGCGACCATGCACCACATCTGCTCCCCGAGGGCCGTATGACGGCGGCCGGCCACGGTATGTCGGACGTTGCGCCGCACGGCACGACCATCGTCGCCGTGACCTTCGCCGGTGGCGTCCTCATCGCGGGAGACCGGCGCGCGACGCAGGGAAACCTGATCGCGAATCGGGACATGCAGAAGGTGTTCGTCACCGACGAGTACTCGGCGGCGGGCATCGCAGGCACAGCAGGTATCGCGATCGAACTGGTACGCCTGTTCGCGGTCGAACTGGAGCATTACGAGAAGATCGAGGGCGTTCCGCTCACGTTCAACGGCAAGGCCAACAAGCTGTCCTCGATGGTGCGCAGCAACCTGGGTGCCGCGATGCAAGGTCTGGCTGCCGTCCCGCTTCTCGTCGGTTTCGACATCGACGTCAACGAGCCGGAGAAGGCGGGCCGCATCGTCTCGTACGACATCGTGGGTGGACGGTACGAGGAGCAGTCGGGATATCACGCAGTCGGGTCGGGCTCCCTGTTCGCCAAGGCAGCGCTCAAGAAGCTGTACACGCCCGGTGCCACCGAGGATGCAGCCCTCGCTGCCGTCGTCGAGGCATTGTTCGACGCCGCGGACGACGATTCGGCAACCGGTGGTCCCGACGTCACGCGGGGGATCTACCCCACGGCCGTGGCGGTCACCAGCGTCGGTGCCGCTCCGGTGGCGGAATCTCGAATCGCGGACGCGGCGCAGGCTGTCATCGCGCAGCGCGCGGCCGAAGCCCGACACGCATCGCAAGGGGGGACCGCGTCATGACCATGCCGTACTACGCGTCGGCCGAGCAGATCATGCGCGATCGCTCGGAGCTCGCGCGCAAGGGCATCGCACGGGGCCGAAGCGTCATCGTTCTCACGTTCGCCGACGGCGTTCTGTTCGTTGCGGAGAACCGTTCGACCGCGCTGCACAAGGTCAGCGAGCTGTACGACCGTCTCGGTTTCGCGGCGGTCGGCAAGTACAACGAGTTCGAGAGCCTCCGCAAGGCAGGCATTCTGCACGCGGACACCAAGGGCTACACGTACGACCGGCGTGACGTCACCGGCCGCTCGCTCGCCAAGACGTACGCGCAGGCACTCGGCACGATCTTCACGGAGCAGTTGAAGCCGTACGAGGTCGAGATCTGCGTCGCCGAGGTCTCTCATTCCGACGAGGCCCCGTCGACGCAGCTTTATCGCATCACCTACGACGGGTCGATCGTCGACGAGCAGGATTTCGTCGTCATGGGCGGCACGACCGAGCCGATCGTGACGGCACTGCGCGAGTCCTACCGTCCCGGGCTCGACCTCGCCTCTGCGGTGAAGATCGCCGTCGCGGCGTTGTCCGACGGTGCAGGCGCAGGTTCCGGGGCGACAGCAGGCGGTTCCGCCGACGGTGAGAAAAAGGTTCTCGAGGTCAGCTCGCTCGAGGTCGCCGTGCTCGATCAGGCACGCCCGCGGCGTGCGTTCCGCAGGATCGCAGGCCCGGCGCTGGAAGATCTGCTTCCCGCGTAACCCATCGGCAATTCGGGCCGGCGTCGCGTCCTACCGATCGCGGTAGAGTGCGACGCCGGTTCCGCTCGCGAACTCGAACACACGGCCGTCCGCGGTGACCTCGCCGTCGGTCGCGAGTGCCACCTCCGGTCCGACGACGGACACCGTCACGGACCGAACCCGTTCGCAGACGTACGTCGTCGACGACCCGAGCGTGCCGGTCGCGGCCGCCAACAACAGACGCGTGCGAGACAGAAACGGCTTCGACGGCAGGTAGCGCACGTCGAGGGTTCCCGAGCCGATGGAGTCCCGCGACATCGGAACCTGGTCGGACGGTGAGTACCGACCGTTCCCGACGAACAGCATCCACACTGCCTTGCGCCGGCCGTCGATCGTGACGTCGAGCGGCTCGGCCGCGGCGAGGACGCGCGCCATGGCCACCGCTGCGGCAGGCCATTTCCCGATCCGCCCCTGCAGCTTCTCGCGGATGCGCACCGAGTCCGGGTAGCCGCCGAACGTCGAGGTGTTGACGAACGACACCGTACGCGCGTCGTCCACACGCACGGTCGCGACGTCGACCATGGCAGCACGTCCGTTCTCGATGGCCGACGCGGTCGCTTTCACGTCGACGATGCCCGCGTCGCTCGCGAAGTGGTTCAATGTTCCGCCGGGGAACACGGCCAGCGGAAGACCGTGCCGCACAGCGGAATCGGCGACTGCGACGATCGAACCGTCGCCGCCGCACACCCCGAGCGCCCGCGGCTGGGCCGCCGCGATGCGCCGTTCGAGTTGCTCACCGAAATCCAGATCGAGGTCAGGCTCGAACAGTTCGGCATCGGGGAGGTATCGACGAATGTCGTTCGTGATGCCGTCGTCGTCGGTGCCGGCCCCCGAATTCGTCAAGACCAACAACCCGCCGCCGCGGGGGAGTGCGGGAGCATCGCATTCTCCCCGTACGTCGGCAGGTTCCTCGGTACGCACCGCCCACCAACGGCGGGTGGAAAGAGCGAGCGTTGCGCCCAGTGCGGCACCGGCGACGACGTCGCTCGGCCAATGAACGCCGGTGTGCACGCGTGAGTAGCAGACTGCTGCGGCGACCGGGGCGAGGACGGCCCCCGCCGCAGGCGATTCGAGGGCGACGCCGGTGACGAACGCCGCGGCGGACGCCGAGTGGCCGGACGGGAACGACGACGACACCGGGGGCGACAGAAGACGACGAACGAGCGGCGTCAGTTCGGTGCCGGGACGCGTCCGCGGAAAGAGCGGCTTGAGAAGTCCGTTCGCAACGGCGCTCGCCGCGCCGACGGCGAGCACGCCTCGAACGGCTCCGCGGCGTGTACGACCCGGACGCAACGCAAGGATGCCTGCGGACACTCCCCACAGGACGCTGTGGTTCGCTGCCGTGCTCAGCGCACGAAGTGCAGGATCGGCAACCGACGCCCGCAGTGTCGCGGTTCGGTCGAACATCGCCTCGTCCCACGCGTGAACTCGGCTGGAACAGAAGTGAAGCGTGCGGAACGACCCGGGTGCGAACGAAGCGGAACGGGTTCTCATGCGTCGAGCGTAGGTGTGCAGGCCCGGCACTCGCCGAATGCGGTGTGTTGGGAGCCGTCATCGGCGCCGTCTGCGTTGTACTGTCGAAGTGTGCAGCGACGAATTATGGGCATCGAGACCGAATTCGGTGTGACGTGTACGTTCCACGGGCACAGGCGACTCAGCCCCGACGAGGTAGCCCGCTACCTCTTCCGGCGGGTCGTGTCGTGGGGACGTAGCTCCAACGTCTTTCTCCGCAACGGCGCGCGCCTCTACCTCGACGTCGGTTCGCATCCCGAATACGCGACCGCCGAGTGCGACAGTCTCCTCCAACTCGTCACGCACGATCGTGCGGGCGAGCGCGTTCTCGAAGACCTCCTCATCGACGCCGAGCAGCGCCTCGCCGAGGAAGGCATCGGCGGCGACATCTACCTGTTCAAGAACAACACCGATTCGGCAGGCAATTCGTACGGCTGCCATGAGAACTACCTCGTCCAGCGAGCCGGTGAGTTCTCGCGCATCTCGGATGTGCTGTTGCCGTTTCTGGTCACCCGTCAGCTGATCTGCGGCGCGGGCAAGGTGCTGCAGACGCCCAAGGCCGCCACGTTCTGCCTGTCGCAGCGCGCCGAGCACATCTGGGAAGGCGTCTCGTCGGCGACGACTCGGTCGCGCCCGATCATCAACACCCGCGACGAACCGCACGCGGACGCCGAGAAGTACCGTCGCCTGCACGTCATCGTCGGCGATTCGAACATGGCCGAGCCCACCACGATGCTCAAGGTCGGCACCGCCGCGCTCGTCCTCGAGATGATCGAAGCAGGTGTCGCGTTCCGAGACTTCGCTCTGGACAACCCGATTCGCGCGATCCGCGAGGTCAGTCACGACCTGACGGGTCGCAGGCCCGTGCGTCTGGCGGGCGGACGGCAGGCCAGTGCCCTCGAGATACAGCGCGAGTACCACTCTCGCGCCGTCGAACATCTGAAGAACCGCGAGCACGACCCCCAGGTCGAGCAGGTCGTCGACTTGTGGGGCCGCACCCTCGACGCCGTGGAGGCCCAGGACTTCGCCAAGGTGGACACCGAGATCGACTGGGTGATCAAGCGCAAGTTGTTCCAGCGCTATCAGGACCGGTATTCCATCGAATTGTCCGATCCCAAGATCGCTCAGCTGGATCTGGCCTACCACGACATCAAGCGGGGCCGGGGCGTCTTCGACGTACTGCAGCGCAAGGGTCTCGCCAAGCGCGTCACCGAGGACGATCAGATCGACGAGGCCGTCGACGTGCCGCCGCAGACGACGCGCGCGAAGCTTCGAGGCGAATTCATCACTGCCGCGCAGGAGGCAGGTCGTGACTTCACCGTGGACTGGGTGCATCTCAAGCTCAACGACCAGGCACAACGCACCGTTCTGTGCAAGGACCCGTTCCGCAGCGTCGACGAGCGTGTCGAGCGGTTGATCGCGTCGATGTAGCAGTCTTCGCTACGACCATTAGGCTTCTTCACGTGGCGATCAGCAAAGTCGAACGATTGATGAACTTGGTCATCTGTCTGTTGTCGACGCGTCAGTTCGTGACGGCGGAGCGGATCAGGGAAAGCGTCGCGGGATACGGGGATTCGGCAAGCGACGAGGCGTTCGGTCGGATGTTCGAGCGCGACAAGAACGAACTCCGCGACCTGGGCGTTCCTCTGGAGACGGGCGTGTCCGTCGGGAACAACGGTGTCGAGGGGTACCGCATCAACCGCGACGCGTACGAACTGCCCGACATCGATCTGAGTCGGGAGGAGGCAGCAGCCGTCGCCGTCGCCGTTCAGTTGTGGGAATCGCCCGAACTCACCTCGGCCGCGCAGAGCGCGCTGCTGAAGCTTCGTGCCGCCGGCATCCAGGTGGACCAGGACGAATCGGCCGCGTCCGTGACCGCTGTGCCCGCGCGTACACGGGGATCGGAACCTGCGCTCGGCGCTCTGCTGGCGGCCATCGATGCCGGCCGTTCGGTGAAGTTCGATCACCGGAGTTCGACGTCGGATCCGTTCACCACTCGAACGGTCGAGCCGTGGGGCGTCGTCACGTTCCGCGGGCGCTGGTACCTGGTGGGTCACGACCTCGATCGAGACGACGTTCGTACGTTCCGCCTGTCGCGCATCGGAGACGACGTGACGACGTTCGGAAGGGCGGGAAGCGTCGGCAAGCCGGACGACGTCGATCTGCAGGCGATCGTCGAGCGAGTGGCGGGGACCGCGGAGGTGAGTGGGACGGCCACCATCTGGGTCGCCGACGACCGTGCGCTCGAAATCAGACGCCTGGGCGACGTCGTCGAGCATCGCACCGTCGGAGGTCGAACGGGATCGGTGGTGCAGATCCCGGTGCGCTCGTGGGAATGGGTGACCCGGTTGGTCGCCGGACACGGCGCCGATGCGTTGGTACTCGCACCGCTCGAACTGCGTCAGGACGTGCTCACCACGCTCCGATCCGTCGCCGGTGACGCCGGCGTCGAGTCGACCGCGAACGTGACCACCGGAGTGCTCGGAATGCAACGATGAGCGCGCGTCTGTCGGTGCGGCTCGCTCGCTTGCTCAACATGGTTCCGTTCTTCCTCGCCAATCCGGGCATGAGCGCGGCCGAGGCGGCCGACGAACTCGGCGTGTCCACGAGCACTCTGATGGCCGACCTCAATCAGCTGTGGATGTGCGGACTGCCCGGCTACGGACCCGGTGATCTCATCGACCTGTCGTTCTCCGAGGAGAGCATCGAGGTGACGTTCTCGGCAGGAATCGACCGCCCTCTGCGGTTGACGTCCACGGAGGCGACGGCCTTGCTCGTGGCGCTCCGAACGTTGACGGCCATGCCGGGAATGGTGGACCCGTCGGCAGCGCAGCGCGCGATCGCGAAGATAGAGGACGCCGCAGGTACCGCGGCGGCGAACGTGCCGTCGTCCTCGGACGGTGGCATCGATGCTTCCCGGGTCGAGAATGCGACGGCAGCGGCAGTGCGCTCCGCGTCGCGCAACCAGCACGCGCTCGATCTGACCTATTACTCGGCGTCCCGCGACGCAGTATCCGAACGTGTCGTCGACCCGATCCGCACCGTCTTGATCGACGACCACAGTTACCTTCAGGCGTGGTGCCGTCGTGCCGAAGGTGTGCGGTTGTTCCGCTTCGACCGAATCGATCGCGCCGTGGAGCTCGACGAGCCGTCCCGGCCCCCGGAGGGTCTGCCGCAGGACGACAGTTTCGACATCTTCAACGACGACCCGACGCTGCCTCAGGCGCGGCTGCGTATCGCGCCCGGCTACGCGTGGGTGATGGATTACTACCCGATGACGCAGGTCGGCGCCGACGCGGACGGCTCGCTGACAGTGACCATGCGTTTCGCGACCCTCGCGTGGATGACGCGTCTGACGTTGGGCTTCGGCGAAGGCGTCACCGTTCTCGGGCCCCCTGACCTGCAGCGCAGTGTCGAGAACCGCGCGCGGTCGGCGCTGGCTGCCTACGCGGACCTGGAGTGACTCGGAGCCTGTTGTTTCGTTCGACTCAATACAGATGAACGGACAGGAAACGGCCGGTCCTCGGCGGCGTTCCCGCCGGAAACTCGGGTACGCTCGACACCATCTGATCTTGGGAGGTAAACATGGGAGCCATGAGCCCGTGGCACTGGGCGATCGTCGCGCTCGTTGTCGTCATTCTGTTCGGTTCGAAGAAGCTGCCCGACGCAGCTCGTGGACTCGGACGTTCGTTGCGCATCTTCAAGAGCGAAGTCAAGGAGATGCAGAACGACGGCAAGTCCGACGCTCCGGCCGCACCGACCGCAGCTCCGGCACAGCTCGATTCGACCCGTCCGGTCGACGCGCACGCTCACGTTCAGCCGGACTCCAAGTCCGCCTGACGTAACCCACACACTGGGGCAAACCGGGGTGCACGCCTGCACCCCGGTTCACTGCTGAGCGAAGACAGAGAATGCGAATCCCGTTCGATCCACGGCGAAGCAAGCGCCGCCTGAATCCCGACGGCACGATGTCGTTGGTCGATCACCTGTACGAACTGCGGACCCGACTGATGTGGTCGCTGCTGGCAATGGCGGTGACCACTGCGTTCGGGTTCTTCTGGTATTCACACACGATCGTCGGCATCGAGAGTCTCGGTGACCTGTTGCGTGGCCCGTACTGTTCGTTGGACCCGAGCCTGCGGGCGAATCTGAGCGGCGACGACGAGTGCAGGCTGCTCGCGACGGGGCCGTTCGATCAATTCCTGCTGCGGTTCAAGGTTGCGTTCACCGCGGGCGTCGTGATGGCGTGCCCGGTTTGGCTGTACCAGATCTGGGCGTTCGTGACGCCCGGCCTGTACTCGCAGGAACGCAAGTACGCCATCGGTTTCGTGACGTCGGCGGCGACGCTGTTCGTCGCCGGTGCGGTGCTCGCGTACTTCATCGTCGCCAAGGGACTGCACTTCCTGCTGTCGATCGGTGACAACGTGCAGATCACCGCGCTCAGCGGTGAGCAGTATTTCGGCTTTCTCATCAACCTGCTGATCATCTTCGGAGTCAGTTTCGAGATCCCGTTGTTGGTGGTCGCGCTGAACTTCGTCGGTGTCTTGACGTACGAACGACTCAAGGCATGGCGCCGCGGACTGATCTTCGCCCTGTTCGTGTTCGCAGCCATTGCGACTCCGGGCCAGGACCCGTTCTCCATGCTGGCACTGGCTCTGGCGTTGACGCTGTTGTTCGAGATCGCGGTCCAGATCGCGCGTCTGAACGACAGGCGTAAATTGCGGAAGAGAAACGACGATTGGGGTGATGTATCCGATGACGAGGCAACGTCGATCGACTCCGCGAGTTCCATCGAGTCTCCGGTTTCCGTCACGCCACCGGCAGCACGCGAGCAGATCGTTCGCCGCGACCAGGATTTCACCGACACGATCTGACGTGATCGAGTGACCGTCTCCACGTCGGAACTGCAGAGATTCGCCGGCGCTCTGAATTTCCCTCTCGACCGTTTCCAGGTCGATGCATGCACGGCCCTGGAAGCCGGTCACGGCGTGCTCGTGTGTGCCCCGACGGGTGCGGGCAAGACGGTCATCGGCGAGTTCGCCGTTCATCTTGCGCTGTCCGCCGGTCGCAAATGCTTCTACACGACGCCGATCAAGGCGCTCAGCAACCAGAAGTTCGCTGATCTGACCGCCCGCTACGGGCGCGAATCGGTCGGCTTGCTCACCGGTGATTCGAGCATCAATCCGGACGCGCCGGTCGTCGTCATGACCACCGAGGTGCTGCGGAACATGCTGTACGCGTCGTCCGACGCACTACGCGGCCTGTCGCACGTCGTGATGGACGAGGTGCACTACCTCGCCGACCGCTTTCGCGGCGCGGTGTGGGAGGAAGTGATCCTGCACCTGTCGCAGGACGTTCGACTGGTCAGCTTGTCCGCGACGGTCAGCAACGCCGAGGAATTCGGTGCGTGGATGGAGACGGTCCGGGGAGACACGACGGTGGTCGTGGACGAGAACCGGCCGGTTCCGCTGTCCCAGCACATCATGGTCGGTCGTCGCCTGTTCGATCTGTTCGACAGCAGGGCCAATGCAGACGGCGCATCGAAGGTCGTCGTCGACAAGGAACTCGTCCGACACGTCAAGCAGCGTCAGGCACTCGACCACGTCGATCGCTGGCAGGCCCCCCACAGTCGCGGCCGCGGCCGCTCCGGTGGTGGTGGCAGTTACAGCGGCAGCGTCAACAACCGACCGCTTCCGCGCCCCGAGGTCATCGCGC
Source organism: Rhodococcus sp. BP-261 (assembly GCF_019835205.1). Lineage (NCBI taxonomy): Bacteria > Bacillati > Actinomycetota > Actinomycetes > Mycobacteriales > Nocardiaceae > Rhodococcus > Rhodococcus sp. BP-261. Next base: position 162,445 of record NZ_JABUCO010000002.1, read on the forward strand.
GCCTCGATCAGGAGGGACTGCTGCCGGCGATCACGTTCATCTTCTCCCGTGCGGGATGCGACGCGGCGCTGACGCAATGTCTGCGATCGAGGTTGGCGCTGACGACCCCGGATCAGGCCGAGGAAATCCGCTACATCGTCGACAAGCACACGTCCGAGTTGCCACGTCAGGATCTTGAGGTGCTCGGGTTCTGGGAGTGGCGTGAGGCGCTCGAGCGGGGACTCGCCGCCCACCATGCCGGAATGCTGCCGGTGTTCCGGCACACCGTCGAGGAACTGTTCGTCAAGGGGCTGGTCCGTGCGGTGTTCGCGACCGAAACGCTCGCCCTCGGCATCAACATGCCCGCGCGCACCGTGGTGCTGGAAAAGCTCGTCAAGTACAACGGCGAAACGCACGCCGAGCTGACGCCTGGCGAGTACACGCAGTTGACGGGACGCGCCGGTCGGCGCGGAATCGATGTCGAGGGTCACGCCGTCGTGCTGTGGCAACCGGGAACCGAACCGACCGAGGTCGCCGGTCTCGCGTCCACACGCACGTTCCCGCTCAGGAGTTCGTTTCGCCCCGGCTACAACATGTCGATCAACCTCGTCGAGCAGTTCGGGGCGGCGGATTCGCGCGCACTTCTCGAGCGGTCGTTCGCCCAGTTCCAAGCCGACCGTTCGGTGGTGGGTCTCGTGCGCGGCATCGAACGGAACGAGACGACGCTGGCTCAGCTCGGTTCGAAGCTGGGTGGACCCGAGGGCGAGTACTTCGAGTACGCCAGCCTCCGTGAACGGCTCAAGGCGCGTGAGAAGACGCTCGAACGCCAGGGGAGGCAGGACCGTCGCGACAAGGCCGTCGAGTCACTGCGTGCATTGAAGCGCGGCGACGTCGTCTCCATTCCGAGCGGCCGTCGCAGTGGCCTCGCCGTCGTACTGGAACCCGACGACGATCGCGGCGATCCGAGACCGCTCTTCCTCACCGAGGACAAGTGGGCCGGGCGACTCTCGGCCGCGGACTTCCCGTCGCCTGCCGACCCTCTCGGCCGTATGCGCCTGCCACGGCACGTCGACCACCGCACCGCTCGCACCCGTCGTGACCTGGCGGCGGCTCTCCGGTCCACGGGAATCACGGCCGGGTCGGACAGGCGGCGTCGCAAATCGACGGCGGCGGACGATCGCGAGCTCGCGACGCTGCGGCGCAGCATCCGGTCGCATCCGGTTCACTCGCGTCCTGATCGTGACGAACTCGGGCGAGTCGGGGAGCGCTACAACCGAATTGCGCGAGAGACCGAGACGATGCGTCAGAAGGTGTCCGCAACGACCAACTCGCTCGCGCGAACGTTCGACCGCATCCTGGCCTTGCTCGCCGAGCGCGACTACATCACCACGGGCAAGTCGCCGACGGTGACCGAGAACGGCAGTCGTCTCGGCCGCATCTACTCGGAATCGGATCTTCTTGTCGCCGAATGCCTCCGGCAAGGGTTGTGGCGAGGCTTGTCGCCGGCCGAGCTCGCCGCGGTGGTGTCCGCGGTCGTCTACGAGTCACGCCAGGAAGGCGACCCGATCCCGCACGGCCCGACGGGTCCGATTCGATTCGCACTCGGCGAAACGGTCCGCGTGTGGACAGAACTGCATGCCGACGAGGTCCGCCACAAGCTGCCGCCGACGCGTGAGCCCGACATGGGATTCGTGAAGGCCGTGTACCGCTGGGCCAGCGACAATTCGCTCGTCGACGCGTTGCTCGCGGCCGGTGACCACGGAAAGGCCCTGTCGGGAGGCGATTTCGTCCGGTGGTGTCGGCAGGTCATCGATCTGCTGGATCAGGTACGCCTGGCAGCGCCCGATCCGGAGCTGTCGAAGACTGCAGCGCGGGCGATTTCGGCGCTGCGTCGTGGAGTGGTCGCCGTCGATGCCGCCTGAGTCGGCGCGGCGGGATACGGTATCGGTCGAGAAATCGAAACTCAGTGGAGGCGAGATGAGCGGCCCTTACGGTCCTGGCAATCCTGACGATCAGTGGTCCCGTACACAGGGTGAATCGGGGAGCGATGCACCCGACGCCGGGCAGTCCGGTTCGCAGGCGTGGGGCCAGTACTCGCAACAGCCGTACGGCCAGTACCCGCAGGGCCAGACTCCGCAGGCCGAGAACCCTCAGGCTCAGAATCCCCAGGCTCAGAATCCTCAGGGCGGCCAGTACCCGTACCCTCAGGGCCACTATCCGCAAGGTCAGTACCCACAGGGGCAGTATCCACAGGGCCAGTACCCACAGGGCTATCCGCAAGGGCAGTACCCGCCGGGTGGCTATCCGCAAGGGCAGTATCCCGGCCAGCAACCCGGACAACAGCAACCCGGACAACAGCAGTACGGACAACAGCAGTACGGGCAGCAGCCCGGGCAGTACGGCCAGTACCCGCAGCAGGCCTACGGCCAGGGTCAGCCGGGTCAGGGTCAGCCGGGTCAAGGGCAGTACCCGCAGGGGCAGCAACCGTGGAATCCGGGTCAGCAGCCATCGCAGGGAAGCAGCTCGAAAACTCCGCTGTTCGTCATCCTCGGCCTGGTCCTGGCCATTGCCGTCATCGGCGGCGTTCTGTTCGCCACGCTCGGCGGGGGCAAGACCCTGGACCGGACGGCGGCCGAGTCCGGCGTCGAGGAAATCGTGACCGGCACCTACGGATCGTCTGGAGTGACCGACGTGTCGTGCCCGGACGGCCAGGATGTCAAGCGCGGCAACTCGTTCGACTGCTCGTTGAACGTCGACGGGATCTCGCGCACCGTGACGTTGACGTTCACCGACGACGACGGCACGTACGAGGTGTCGCGGCCGCGCTGACCGCGTTCCGATCGAGTCAGCGAGCGCCGTGAGTCGACATGGCAGCGGTCAGTCGATTCACGGCGTTGCCGATACCCAGTTCGGACGCCAACTCCGCCAGCCGAGCCTCGTCGGCCGGAACCGCGGGGATGACGTCGGAACGCGAGAACACGACGTCGGCGTCCCGGACGACGCGCACCACCGGTAGCGCGGCGTCGAGATAGTCGCTCGCTGCGGCCAACTTCGCTCGAATGCCCTGTGCCAGATCGGATGTCGGATCGGACGCGGCCGCGCGGAGCGCCTCGATCGAGCCGAACCGCAGCATGAGCGTCGACGCGGTCTTCTCGCCCACACCCTTGACGCCCGGTAGCCCGTCGGACGCATCACCCCGAAGCAGAGCGAGTTCGGCATAGGCGTCGCCCGCACGGTGCAGGGGGACGCCGTACTTCTCGGCGACCTCGACGGGCCCGAACAATTCGGCCTTCGCGAGTCCGCGCCCCACGTACAGCACGCGTACCTCGTTGGGTTCGTCGGCGGCGACCTGGAGGAGATCTCGGTCGCCACTGACGACGACGACAGGGTCGGTGCGTTCGCGGGCAGCGAGCGTGCCCAGGACGTCGTCGGCTTCGAGTCCCTCGGCGCCCGCGGTCGCGACACCGGCCGCGGCCAGTACGTCCATGATCATGTCGACCTGGGGTGTCAAAGTCTCGGGCACTTCCTCGCTGTCGGGGCTGCCGACGACTGCCTCGGCGACTCGGTGTGCCTTGTACGACGGGACCGCGTCGACGCGGAACTGCGGTCGCCAGTTCAGATCCAAGCAGACAGCCATCCGCGACGGCTCGGTGCGCGTCATCAGTGCGGCCACCATGTCGATGAAACCGCGGACCGCGTTGACGGGTCTTCCGTCGGGAGCCGTAATCGATTCGGGCAGAGCGTAGTAGGCGCGAAACCACAGGCTGGCTCCGTCGAGAAGGAGCAAGGGCGACTTTCCCGGGGCTGTCATGGGCAACATCTTGCCAAACGCCGATAGCCTGAAGTCATGAGTTCCGATTCGACACATTCGGCTGCCCGTTTTCCGTCCGAGGTCTACGCCTCCCGCCTGACCCGCGCCGCGGAGTACGCGCGGGAGGCCGGGCTCGCGGCACTGCTGATCACGCCCGGACCGGACCTGCAGTACCTCGTCGGCTCGAGAGCCAGTTCCTTCGAGCGACTGATCTGCCTCGTCGTGCCTGCCGACGGTGAAACGCCGACGGTCGTCGTACCCCGCTTGGAGCTGGCCGCCTTGACCGACTCCGCGGTGGCGGAGCTGGGACTGCAGATCACCGACTGGGTCGACGGCGTCAGCCCCTACGATCTGGTGGCCGGGGCGCTGCACCCCGGCGCCGCAACGGCCGTCGACGACGCCATGCCCGCGCTGCACTTCGTTCCGTTGGCCGCGGCCGTCGGTCGAGTACCGGTGTTGGCAACGGACGTGCTGCGGCGCCTGCGCATGATCAAGGACGATGCGGAGATCGACGCACTTCGTCGGGCCGGTCAGGCCATCGACCGCGTACATGCACGGATGGGGGAGTTCTTGAAGGTGGGCCGCACCGAGGCCGACGTCGCCGCGGACATCGGTGCGGCCATCGTCGACGAAGGCCACACCGGAGCCGAGTTCATCATCGTCGGGTCCGGCCCTCACGGCGCCGACCCGCACCACGAGGTGTCCGACCGGGTCATCGAAGCAGGTGACGTCGTCGTCATCGACATCGGTGGGCCCGTCGCACCGGGCTACAACTCGGATTCGACGCGCACTTACGTGCTCGGTGAGCCGACGCCGGAGATCGCCACGCAGTACGCGGTGCTCGAACGCGCACAGCAGGCCGCGGTCGACGCGGTGCGGCCCGGAGTGACAGCGCAGTCGATCGACGCAGCGGCTCGCGACATCCTGGCGTCCGAGGGGCTCGGAGAGGCGTTTTTGCACCGGACGGGCCACGGGATCGGACTCTCGGTGCACGAGGAGCCGTACATCGTCTCCGGCAACGACATCGAACTGACCGAAGGAATGGCCTTCAGTGTCGAACCCGGTATCTACTTCCGGGGCGAGTGGGGAGCCCGGATCGAGGACATCGTCGTCGTCACCGCCGACGGCTGCGAATCGGTTAATCTCCGTCCGCACGGCCTCACGGTTCTTCCCGTCGACTAGTCCCCGCGGGAACGAGCTGTCACCGCCCGAGCAAGGATTTGGAGCCCAGAACGCGCTGGACCGCGATTCGGATGACGACCCGTTCCGGATTCTCACGGGGGACGCGGTATCGCTCGGCGTAGCGCCGCTCGGCCTCGGCGACGTCCGGCCGCTCGGTCAGGACCTCGCTGGGGCCTTCGAGCGTCAGCCAGCGCGCCCCGTCGACCTGGCTCACTGCCGCGTATCCACCACGGGCTGCGTTGATCGCCTTCTGGGATCGACCGCTGGTGATGATGCGAGCGATGCCGGCGTCCGGATCCCAGGTGAACCCGACGGCGACGACGTGGGGTGTGGAATCCGGTCGCAGTGTCGTCAGCGTCGCGAGATGGCGGTCGGTGAGGAACTGCAGTGCCTCTTCGGTCAGTGACGAAGGGTCGGCGGGGGTGGTAGCCATGGACGAAACGTTAATCGGACAGACTGTGTGACGTGACGACCACTTACGACCACGGGACACTTCTGTTGCTCGGCGGCCGCAGCGAGATCGGCGTCGAGCTGGCCGTTCGGCTCGCGCAGGGACGAACCGTCGTACTGGCAGCGCGGCGGAAGGACGATCTGTCCGAGCAGGTGGCGCGGGTACGCGCGGCGGGCGCGCGTGACGTCGTCACCGTCGAGTTCGACGCCGACGACCTGAGTTCACACCGCCCCTTGCTCGAAGCGGTGGCGAACGAACACGGACCGCTCGGCACCGTCGTCCTCGCCTTCGGGATCCTCGGTGATCAAGCGCGTGCCGAGGTCGACGCCGAGCATGCGGTGGCCGTCGTGCACACGGACTACGTGGCGCAGGTGTCCGTGCTGACGCACGCCGCGAATCTGCTGCGGGCGCAGGGACGCGGACAGCTCGTCGTGTTCTCCTCGATCGCGGGCAAGCGTGTGCGCAAGGCCAACTACGTCTACGGTTCCGCCAAGGCCGGCTTGGATGGGTTCGCATCCGGCTTGACCGATGCGTTGCACGGATCCGGTGTGTCGTTGCTCCTGGTGCGCCCAGGGTTCGTCATCGGTTCGATGACCGAGGGCATGACTCCCGCGCCGTTCTCGAGCACGCCGGGGCAGGTTGCCGACGCGACCGCGCGGGCAGTGAAGGCCGGTAGGGCCCGCGTGTGGATTCCCGGCATCCTCGCGCCGATCAACATCGTCATGAATCTGCTTCCGGCGTGGATCTGGCGAAGGATGCCGCGCTGATGCCTGCCTCCGTGGACGTACCGATCGACGTCGTGGGTATCGGCGCCGACGGTTGGAACGGACTGTCCGATGCGACGCGTGCGATCGTGGAACGGGCCGACGTCGTGTTCGGGTCCGCCCGACAGTTGGAATCGGTACCGGTGCCGGACGCGAGAAAACGGCAGTGGGCCAGTCCGATGCTGCCGACGCTGCGCGGTGCGATCGACGAGTTCGACGGCCGTTCGGTCTGCGTGCTGGGGAGCGGCGACCCGATGTTCCATGGGATCGGCGTCACGCTGACGCGGGTGTTCGGCGCCGACCGACTGCACGTGATACCCGCCCCGTCCTCGCTGTCGTTGGCCTGCGCGCGGATGGGATGGGCAGTGCACACCACGACGACGGTCAGCCTGGTGAACACTCCCGTCGGGGCGCTCGGTCCTGCCCTCGCCGACGGGGTGAACGTGCTGGTGCTCTCGCGTGACGGCACCACTCCGGGCGCTGTCGCAGAGTTGTTGCGGCAGAACGGGTTCGGCGAGTCGCGTGTCACCGTGCTGGAACAGCTGGGCGGCCCTGCGGAGCGCTCTGTTCGTTCCACCGCGAACACGTGGGCCGAGGGGGCGGCCGATGCGCTGAACGTCGTCGCGATCGAATGCATCTTCTCCGGAACGACCAGGCTCACGCGCGTTCCCGGTCTGCCCGACACCGCGTACGCCGGAGACGGGCAGCTGACCAAGGCGGAAGTGCGCGCGCTCACTGTCGGCGCACTCGCACCGTCTCCGGGCGAGACGCTGTGGGACGTCGGCGGCGGCTCGGGATCCATTGCCATCGAATGGATGCGCACCGATCCCCGATGCCGTGCGGTCGTCTTCGAATCGGCGCCGCACAGGCGAACTCAGATCACGCAGAACGCGTCGACGCTCGGGGTGCCTGCGTTGCGATGCGTCGGAGCCGCACCGTCTGCGTTCGAGGACTTGGCGGACGACGGTCCGGTGGACGCACTCTTCATCGGCGGTGGGCTCACCCAGGACGGCATGCTCGACGCGTGCTGGGCACGGGTGCGATCCGGTGGCCGCGTCGTCGCCAACGCCGTCACTGCCGAGTCGGAAGCGCTGTTGCTGCAGTGCGTTTCGCGTTACGGCGGGTCGCTGCGAAAGTTTCAGATCTATCGCGGTGAACCGTTGGGGTCGTTCACGAGCTGGCGTCCGCAACTGCCCGTCGCGCAGTGGGTTTCGGTCAAGCCGTGAAAGTTCTGATTCTGGGAGGCACGTCCGACGCGCGCGCCCTCGCGCAGTCTCTCGACGGCGACGGCCGATTCGATGTCGTGACGTCGCTGGCGGGTCGTGTGCGGGATCCATTGCTGCCCGCCGGACGTGTCCGCGTCGGCGGTTTCGGTGGCGTCGACGGTCTCGCGTCCTGGATTCGAGAACACAAGATCGGTGCCGTCGTCGACGCGACTCACCCGTTCGCCGCGCAGATCTCGGAGAACGCGGTCGCGGCCGGCGCCACGACGTCGATTCCCGTTGCGGCGCTGCGTCGTCGGGCGTGGGTTCCCGGACCCGGCGACCGCTGGACGGCCGCGGCGTCGGTGCAGGACGCGGCAACGATCGTCGGCGACAGGCCTCGGCGGGTGTTCTTGACGATCGGACGTCAGGGCGTAGGCGCGTTCGGTGGCGATGCGGCATCGTGGTTCCTCGTCCGAAGCATCGATCCGCCCGACGTCGACTTGCCCCCACAACACGAGTTGCTGCTGGCGCGTGGCCCGTTCACCGTCGACGCCGAACGTGACCTGATGCGGAGTCGGCGCATCGACCTGATCGTGTCGAAGAACAGCGGGGGAGCGATGACCGAAGCCAAGCTGGTCGTCGCGCGTGAACTCGGGCTGCCGGTCGTCATGATCGAACGACCGCGGCCCCCGCACGGCGACCTCGAGACGGATTCGGTCGGCGACGTCGTGACCTGGTTGGACGACCACCTATGACGGGTTGGCTGCCACCTCGGGATAACGCCGCGGCGTGAATATCTGCGTACCGCTGCCGGTCTCGACGACCGTGGTCTGCGACGAGCCGATGATGAGCAGACACCGCATGTCGACGTCCGCGGGATCGAGGTCCGCGAGGCGCACCGTCCGTACCGTCTCGTCGTCGCTGCCGACCGCACGACCGATGATCACCGGTGTGTCCGGCCCACGATGCTCGAGCAGGAGATCGCGCATCGCCGCCACCTGCCACGTACGCGACTTCGACGCAGGGTTGTAGATCGCGATCGCCATGTCGGCGGCTGCCACGGCGGACAGCCTCTGCGCGACGACGTCCCACGGCTTCAAGCGATCCGACAGCGAGATGACGGCGTAGTCGTGGCCGAGCGGTGCGCCGACTCGGCTCGCCACGGCGTTCGCTGCGGTCATTCCCGGAACGACTCGGACGGGCACGCCGGACCACTGGGGTTCCGCCGCGACCTCGACGACGGCGGATGCCATCGCGAACACGCCTGGATCGCCGGACGAGACGACGGCGACACGCTTGCCGCGCTTGGCCAGATCGAGCGCGAACGCGGCACGTTCGGACTCGACCTTGTTGTCGCTGATGTGGCGAGTCTGCCCGGGGCGCACCGGCACTCGATCCACGTAGGTGACGTACCCGACCAGATCGGTCGCGGCCGCCAGTTCCCGGCGCACCTCGTCGGTGGTCCACCGGTCCGCGCCAGGACCGAGTCCGACGACGACCACTTCACCTGTCGTGCTCGCGCCGCGTGCTGCCACCGGGTTGTTGACGGGGCTCGGAACGATCGCGATCGAGAAGTACGGCACCTCGGATGGGTCGACCTCGGCCGCGGCGAGAACACGCTGCGCGGGTGTGCTCGCCCGCTCGACGTACTTCGCCTCGTCCAAGCGTCCCGACTCCCGCAGCGCACGAACGACATTCGGGTAGGTGCGGCCCAGCTTCATGATCGCGGCCGCGTCGGTGGTGCGGAGGCGACGCGTCAGCTCCTCGACGGGCAGGGTTCCCGGCAGGACCGTGAAGACCTCGTCGCGTTCCACGAGCGGTGTGGCCAACGCCGCCGACGCCGCGCTCACCGACGTCACGCCAGGAACGACCTCGACGTCGAATCGATCGCACAACCGCTTGTGCATGTGCATGTACGAGCTGTAGAACAGCGGATCGCCCTCTGCCAGAAGAACTACCGACCGACCTGCGGACAGGTGGGCAGCGAGTCGGTCCGCGGATTCCTCGTAGAACTCGTCGATCGCGCCCTGGTATCCACCCGGGTGGTCCGTCGCCTCCGTCGTGACGGGGTAGACGAGGTGTTCCTCGATCTGGCCGTCGCGCATGTAGGCAGCAGCGACGCCCCGCGAGATGCTTCGGCCGTGCCGCGCACTGTGGAAGGCGACGACGTCGGCCTCGCCGATGACGCGGGCGGCCTTGACGGTCACCAGTTCCGGATCGCCCGGGCCGAGCCCGACGCCCCACAATTTCCCGTGTTGCACGCTCATTCTTCCTCGCTCGCAATGGCGTTGACGGCGGCCGCCGTGATGGCGCTTCCACCGCGCCGACCGCGGACGACGATGTAGTCGAGCCCGAGCTCGGACGCGATCAGGTCTTCCTTCGACTCGGCTGCACCGATGAATCCGACAGGGCCGCCGACGATCGCGGCCGGTCGGGGAGCACCTGCAGCGAGCATCTCGAGCAGATGGAACAGAGCTGTCGGAGCGTTACCGATCGCGACGACCGCGCCGTCCAGCTTCTCGCCCCACAGCTCGAGCGCCGCCGCGGTGCGCGTGGTGCCGAGCTTCTCGGCGAGAGAGGGAACCGCTGGATCGGACAATGTGCAGAGCACGTCGTTGTCGGCAGGCAATCTCCGACGCGTGACGCCTGCGGCCACCATGTTGGCGTCGCACAGAATCGGCGCGCCTGCCCTCAGCGCGGCGCGGGCCTTCGAGACGACGTCGTCGGTGGCAGCGACGACCTCGGTCAGATCGACTTCACCGCATGCGTGGATCATCCGGACGACGACCTGCGCGACGTCGGGTGCGAATGCCGACAGATCGGCCTCCGCCCGAATGGTCGCGAAGGACTGCCGGTAGATCTCCGCACCGTCGCGGATGTAGTCGTACATGAAGTTCACGATAGGGGAGTGCTACGAGGCGTCAGGACACCCGGTAGCCGGTGGGTCCGGCGACGACGTCGACGACGTCGCCTTTCGGTTTACCGCATCGCCGCTCGCATCCGGACCAGTGCTGGCGACGTCCGGCCTCGACGGCACCTCTCTCGACCGCCTGCGTGAGGTCGCCGCGCACATCGGCGTGGGACCTCTCGCACCCCGGTGATCCGGTACATGCACTGACCTGCGCCCACGGCGAGGATGCGTCGAAGATCAGTCCCATCGGTGCGAGCACTCGAACGACGGTGTCGGCGGCACCTTCGTCGAGATCGCACACGACGATGCCGCGCCAGGGCGTCACGACGAGCGGCCGTTCGATCGCGGCCAGGAACTCCCCGAGACGGGCGTCGAGCACCCCCATCGCGAGCACGCCGCCGAGGGCGACACGGCCGTCGTCCTGCGTCATCCAACCGATCGGCGCCTCGTCCGCCCCGGACGAGTCGAGTTCTTCGGGTTCTCCGGCACCGAGCCCCAGCTGGTCGAGCACTCGGGCCGGTCCGTCGGACAGCTCGGACAGCCGCCATTGCGTGTCCCGAAGGTCGACGAATACCTGTGCGGCGTCGAGCAAGACGTCCACCACGTCCTCCGCATCGATGCGCACATTGGTGTCGGCTCCCGCGAGTATCAGCGCGAACTCCTCGGGCGTGATCGCCTGGACGCCGAAGTCGGGCTGCAAGGCGGTGACGTCTCCTCGGCCGTCGTCGAGCGCGAACTGCGTCCGACCAGGCAATTCCGCCAACGTATCGCGGGAGCACAGCGCCTCGTCGAGACGCTGGACGAGAGCACGCACGTCTGCGAGTCCGCCGACACGGCCGGACAGTGGTGACGCGAGGATGTTGCGCACGCGCTCGTGCGTCGCGGACGGAAGCAGCCCCGCCGACGCCAGACGCTCCGCCAGCGCGTCGCCGTCGGTGATGCCGCGGAACTGCACGTTCGCGCGTGACGTGAGTTCGAGCTTGCCGTCGCCGAGCTCGGAGGCCGCATGCGCGAGCTGCACCATCGCATCGGGCGTGAGCCGGCCACCGGGCAGGCGGACACGCGCGAGGCCGCCGTCGGCAGCCTGATGCATCGTCAGCGCACCGGGGCAGCGGTCCGGGTGCTCACGCGGGTCGGTCGAACTCATGTCGTCGAGGCTACAAGCGGTATCGACGGCGTCCACGTCGGCATCGAACACACCCGGGTAGCATTCCGTCCCGACAAGGCTTCGTCCGAGAGGAAACCCGGTGCAATCCCGGTGCGGTCGCGCCACTGTGAAAGCCAGACCCTCTCGGATCGCAGCACGAGACTCTCGTTCGACACTCTCGTTCGACGCTGTCGATCGACGTAGAAGGGCGCGAAACCCTTCAGGAGGGCTTTACCCGTGATCTTGCTGCTGTCGACGTCCGACACCGACCTGCTCAGTGCGCGCGCCAGCGGCGCCGACTACCGGTGGGGCAACCCGTCCCGACTGCTCGCCGACGACATTCCCGCGCTGGCCGACGGCGTCGATCTGATCGTCCTGCGCATCCTCGGTTCGAGGCGATCATGGGAAGAAGGCGTCGACGCCGTCCTCGCATCCGGACTTCCCGTCGTCGTGCTGGGTGGCGAACAGGCACCGGACGCCGAGTTGATGGAGCTGTCGACGGTTCCGGCCAACGTCGCGACCCAGGCGCACAACTACCTCGCCGAGGGCGGCCCCGAGAACCTGGTGCAGCTGCACGCGTTCCTGTCCGACACGGTCTTGCTGACCGGCAACGGATTCTCGGCACCACTGCACACCCCGACGTGGGGGATTCTGGAGCGCCAACCGACTCGAACCACCGATTCCGCCCCTGTGCCATCGGGTCACTCCGCAGGCTCCGCTCCTGTCGTCGCCGTTCTGTATTACCGTGCCCAGCACCTCGCCGGAAACACGACCTACATCGATGCGCTGTGCACGGCCGTGGAAAATGCAGGGGGACGAGCTCTTCCGATCTTCTGTGCGTCGTTGCGCACCGCGGAGCCCGAACTTCTCGAGACCCTGAAACAAGCCGACGCGATGGTCGTGACGGTCCTGGCCGCCGGTGGTACCAAGCCGGCGAGCGCATCGGCAGGCGGTGACGACGAGGCATGGGACGTCGCCGAACTCGCCGCGCTCGACGTGCCCATACTGCAGGGACTGTGCTTGACCAGCAGCCGCGAAACCTGGGAAGCAAACGACGACGGACTCTCTCCGCTCGATGTGGCAACCCAGGTCGCGGTCCCGGAGTTCGACGGCCGCCTGATCACGGTTCCGTTCTCGTTCAAGGAGATCGACGGCGACGGCCTGACCACCTACGTGCCCGATCACGAGCGAGCAGCCCGCGTCGCGGGAATCGCCGTGCGGCACGCGAAACTTCGTCGCATCCCGACGCCGGAACGCCGCATCGCGTTGATGTTCTCGGCGTACCCGACCAAGCACGCGCGCATCGGCAATGCCGTCGGACTCGATACGCCTGCCAGTGCGATCGCATTGATGACCGAGATGCGTTCCGCTGGATACGATCTCGGACCCGTCGACGGGCCGGACGCCATTCCGGGGCTGGCGGCCCGTGACGGTGACGCGCTGATCCACGCCCTGATCGCACGCGGCGGTCAGGACCCGGACTGGCTCACCGACGAGCAACTCGAGGGTAATCCGATTCGCATCTCGGCAGCGCGGTACCGATCGTGGTTCGCCCAGCTGCCCGACGAGCTGACCTCGGCCGTCGAGGAGCACTGGGGCCCGGCACCCGGCGACATGTACGTCGACCGATCGTCCGACAAGGACGGCGAAATCGTCATCGCAGCAATGCAATTCGGCAACGTCGTGATCATGGTCCAGCCTCCGCGCGGGTTCGGTGAGAAGCCCGTCGCGATCTACCACGATCCCGATCTCCCGCCGAGTCACCACTACCTCGCCGCGTACCGTTGGATTCAGGCGTCGCAGGACGACGGTGGTTTCGGCGCCGACGCAATGGTGCATCTCGGCAAGCACGGCAACCTCGAATGGCTGCCGGGTAAGACACTCGGTATGTCCGCCTCGTGCGGCACCGACGCGGCACTCGGCGACCTCCCGCTGATCTACCCCTTCCTCGTCAACGACCCCGGCGAGGGCACCCAGGCAAAGCGTCGTGCGCACGCGACCCTCGTCGACCATCTCATCCCGCCGATGGCGCGAGCGGAAAGCTACGGCGACATCTCGCGCCTCGAACAGCTACTCGACGAACACGCGAACATCTCGGCACTCGACCCCGCGAAGCTCCCGGCGATCCGCCAGCAGATCTGGACGCTGATGACGGCGGCGCAGATGCACCACGATCTCGGTCTCGAAGAACGCCCCGACGAGGACGTGTTCGACGACATGCTGCTGCACGTCGACGGGTGGCTGTGCGAGATCAAGGACGTTCAGATCCGCGACGGACTCCACGTTCTCGGGCAGGCGCCCGCCGGTGACAGTGAGGTCGAACTGGTGCTCGCGATGCTGCGCGCGCGGCAGATGTGGGGTGGAGAACAGTCGGTTCCCGGTCTGCGCGAGGCGCTCGGTCTGAGCGAGGGCGGCGACGAAGCACGCACACGCGTCGACGACATCGAGTCCGTCGCGCACGGTCTCGTCGCGGCGATGCAGGCGGCAGGATGGGATCCGGCGGCAGCGGACACGGTTGCCGGGGAGCACGGATCCGTCGTCGCCGACATTCTTCGGTTCGCCGCCTCCGAGGTCGTTCCGAGACTGCGCGGTACGTCCGAAGAGATCGAGCAGGTGCTGCACGCCCTCGACGGCGGTTTCGTCCCCGCGGGGCCGAGCGGTTCACCGCTGCGCGGACTGATCAACGTCCTGCCCACCGGCCGCAACTTCTATTCCGTCGATCCCAAGGCCGTCCCGTCGAAGCTTGCCTGGGAGACCGGGCAGGCGATGGCCGACTCCCTGCTCGAGCGGTACCGGAAGGATCACGGCGAGTGGCCGAAATCGGTCGGCCTGTCCGTGTGGGGCACGTCCGCGATGCGCACGTCCGGTGACGACGTCGCGGAAGTGTTCGCGCTGCTCGGAGTCCGGCCGGTGTGGGACGAGGCGTCGCGGCGCGTCACGACGCTCGAGGTCATCGACCTGGGGGAACTGGGACGCCCGCGCATCGACGTCACCGTGCGCATCAGCGGATTCTTCCGCGACGCGTTCCCGCACGTCCTGGCGTTGCTCGACGACGCGGTGCGTCTGGTCGCCGCGCTCGACGAGCCTGCGGACCGAAACTTCGTCCGCGCGCACACACAGGCCGATTTCGCCGAGCACGGCGACGAACGACGCTCCACGACGCGTATCTTCGGGTCCAAGCCAGGAACGTACGGGGCAGGCTTACTGCAGCTGATCGACAGCAAGACCTGGCGTAGCGACGAGGACCTCGCGCAGGTCTACACGACGTGGGGCGGTTTCGCATACGGCCGCGGCCTGGACGGTGTGCCCGCGTCGGACGACATGCGCACGGCGTACCGCCGAATTGCCGTGGCGGCCAAGAACACCGACACGCGCGAGCACGACATCGCCGACTCGGACGACTACTTCCAGTACCACGGCGGCATGATCGCTACGGTGCGCGCGCTGACGGGCACGTCACCGGAGGCCTACATCGGTGACAGTACGAGGCCGGACACCGTACGCACCCGTACGTTGTCGGAGGAGACCACCCGGGTGTTCCGGGCCCGCGTCGTCAATCCGCGGTGGCTGGAGGCGATGCGCAGGCACGGGTACAAGGGCGCGTTCGAGATGGCGGCCACCGTCGACTATCTCTTCGGGTACGACGCGACGACCGACGTCGTCGCCGACTGGATGTACGAGAAGCTCGCCGAGACATACGTTCTCGACGAGCAGAACCAGAAGTTCATGCAACAGTCGAACCCCTGGGCGCTGCACGGCATCGCCGAACGGCTGCTCGAGGCGACCGAGCGCGGCATGTGGGCGGAACCGGATCCGAAGATCCTCGGTGAACTACGCCAGGTGTATCTGCAGACGGAAGGCGATCTGGAGGGGGAGTAGCCGTACGCTGGTCGTATGCCCACGTTCCAGGAGATCGCCGACGGAAAGTACGTCTCGCTGACCACGTTCAAGAAGGACGGCACGCCCGTCGCGACGCCACTGTGGGGTGTTCGTGAGGGCGACCGCCTACTGGTGTGGACGACCTCCGATTCGTGGAAGGTCAAGAGGATCAGGCGCAACGGCCGTGTGACGGTAGCGCCCTGCACGGCGCGCGGGAAGATCCAGGGCGAGGCGCAAAACGGCTTCGCCGAGATACTGGACGGTCCCGCCACCGACAAGGTTCGTCGCGCGATCGCACGGAAGTACGGCATTCTCGGCTGGCTGACCGTCACCGGCAGTACGCTTCGGCGCGGCAAGACCGGCACCGTCGGCATTTCGGTGGCGCCCGCCTGACGCGACCTGCATACTTCCTTTTCGGGAGGTAAGGATGTCGTCGTACGCCGATCTTGTCCTTGTCGGAACCGTGTTGACCGTGGACTCGAGTCGCCCCACCGCAGAAGGCGTCGCGGTGCGGGACGGCCGTATCTGTGCGGTGGGCACCAGAGCGGAACTCGACTCCGAGATCGGCCCGAGCACACACGTCGTCGACATCGGCGACGGATGCGTGATGCCCGGTCTGGTCGAGGCGCACGGCCATCCGCTGATGGAGGCGGTGGTGCTGTCCGATCGGATGGTGGACATCCGTCCTGTCACCGTTCGCGACGCCGACGCCGTAGTGCAGGCCGTGCGTGACGAGGTCGGGCGCCGCGGTGACGACGGCGCATTCCTCAGCGGGTGGGATGCGTTGCTGCAGAAGGGCCTTCCGGAGCCGACCCTGGCGTGGCTCGACTCCGTCGCACCGGATACGCCGCTCGTGATCCTGCACAACTCGGGCCACCTCGCGTTCTTCAACTCCGTGGCGGCCCGTCTGCACGGATTGGACCGCACCACACCCGACCCGAAGGGCGCGGCCTACGGGCGTGATGCGAGCGGCGAGCTCGACGGTTCGGCCCGAGAGACTGCGGCGGTGTTTCCGCTCGTCTCGTCTGCGATGAATGCCGGCTCCTATCCGCAGATGCTGGCCGAGGAGTGCGCTCGGCTCAATCGCGCCGGGCTGACGACGTGTTCCGAGATGGCGTACGACCCGAAGTTCGGCCCGCTCGTCGAGGCGTTGAACACGCAGGGAGCGCTGACGGTTCGCCTTCGTACCTACGAGATGTCCAATCCGACGATGACCGCGCGCTCCACCCCTGGTGCGGGCGACGACATGGTGCGCGCTACAGGAATCAAGATATGGGTGGACGGTTCGCCGTGGATCGGCAACATCGACCTGACGTTCCCGTACCTCGACACCGACGCCACCGCTGCCATCGGCGTCGAGCCGGGATCGTGCGGGCACGCTAACTACACCCGCGAACAGCTGACCGAAATCGTCGACGCCTACTTTCCGCTGGGATGGCCGTTGGCGTGTCACGTCATGGGCGACAACGGGATCGACACGATTCTGGATGTGTACGACAGCGTCCTCACCCGTCACCCCCGTCCGGACCACCGGCTGCGCCTCGAACACGTCGGCGCGATCCGCGACGATCAGATCGCACGCGCGGTATCGCTCGGCGTGACGTGCAGCCTGTTCGTCGACCAGATCCATTACTGGGGTGACGTTCTCGTCGACGGACTCTTCGGGCCCGAGCACGGGTCGAGGTGGATGCCGGCCGGGTCGGCCGTAAGGGCAGGTATGAGGGTTTCCCTGCACAACGATCCTCCCGTCACGCCGGAGGAACCCCTGCGCAACATCGCCGTCGCAGTCACGAGAACCACACCGAACGGGCACGTCTCCGGTCCGGAACAACGGCTGACCGTCGAACAGGCCATCCGCGCTCAGACCATCGACGCGGCCTGGCAACTGTTCTCGGAGAACGAGATCGGCTCCATCGAAGTCGGCAAGTACGCGGACTTCGTCGTGCTGTCCGCCGATCCGCGCACCGTCCCGCCGGAAGACATCGCCGACCTCGACGTCCGCGCCACCTACCTCGCGGGCACCCGGGTGTTCGACGGCTCAGCGTGACGCGGCACCCACCCACGGAGCACTGGCCCGACCGGACCAATTGACGAGGCGTTCGGTCGGGCCGGCGTCGGCGGCGGGTTCGACCACGTCGTCGAAAGGCATGACGTCGCGAGGCTCGGCGGGAATCGCGCGCGCGGCGGCGGCGAGCACGGGTTCCACGAGCCGAGGTTCAGCCTCGGACGGTCGACCCGTCGACACCGCCAGATCCCATCCGTGAACGAGGGTTTCGTTGATGTACGCCCACACCGCTGCGCGGCCGGGCACGGTTCCCCACGGCGCCGTGACCGTCATGTCGAGTATGTTCTCACCCTCCCATGCCTCGAGCGCCAGTCGGACCTCCTCTCGATACGCGGCAGCCGCGTCGTCGAACCCGGTGAGCACCACCGGCACGGTCGTCGGGTCGCCGCCCAGTGCCATCGTCCTGGCGCGTCGCACACCCGCGATCTGGTGCCCCACCAGCGCTCGGACGTCGAAGTCCGGGCACGGCGTCGGCAGCGTCATCTGGTCGTCGCGAGTTGCTTCCATCAGATCGGCGACCCAGGCCAGCGCGTCGCGGTAGAGGTGCCGGGGATCGAGCGTGATGTCGGTCATGATCTCTCGTTTCGTCGTGATTCGAACGGTACGAGTAGAAGTCAACGTCGAATACATGACATCTTCTGTCGTGTATTCGTGCGACGATCGGCGAGTGCGTGCGGACAGATTGATCTCGTTGGTTCTTCTGCTGAGAAATCGAGGGCGCATGTCCGCGTCGCAGCTGGCTGTCGAGCTCGAAGTCTCGGAGCGCACGGTTCTGCGGGACATCGACGCCTTGTCCACCTCGGGCTTCCCGGTGTTCGCCGAACGCGGTCGTCACGGAGGTTTCGAGCTTCTTCCCGGCTTCACGACGGACCTCACCGGCTTGACCGCGGAGGAGGCGACAGCGCTCATGTCCGCGGACGCGTCGGCGTCGCTCGGCATGGGGTCGGCCTTCGCGTCCGCCATGCGCAAGGTCGCGGCGTCCTTGCCCGACGAGCAGCGACGCGTCGCGACGTCGGTGGCCGACCGCGTACTGGTCCGACCCGAAGGCTGGCTCCGAGACCCCGAACGAGACGAGTATCTCGACGTCGTTCAGCGCGGCGTCTTTCTCGGGCGCCGACTACGGCTCGACTACGCAGGCCGTAGCGGGACGCCGAGCGTGCGGACGGTGGACCCGATCGGACTCGTGTACGCCGCCGGGCACTGGTACCTGATGGCGACGGTGGACGGGGACGAACGGACCTATCGGGTGTCTCGGATTCGCCGTGCGGAACTACTGGACGACGACGCCCGCAGGAGTACGAGGGTCGATCTCGGTGCGCTGTGGGATGCCGGTCGCCGACGGTTCAGATCGAGTCGGGACACCGTGTCCGTTCGACTGCGTGTGCGGCCCGATCAGCTGGACCACGTCGCCGCCACCGCGATTCGAGTGGACGAGACGTCGGCGCCGCACGACGGGTGGATCGGACTCGACGCACTGTTCGGCGGTGTGGCACATGCCTGTTCGACGGTATGGATGCTCGGAGACGACTGTGAACTGCTCGGCCCCGAAGACGTGAGGGCCGCGGTGTTCGACCGCGCTCAGCGGATGATGACGCGTCATGCACCCCATGTGCGCGCGAATACATAGAGGGCTATGTATTCGCGCGCACGAGGGCTAGCGCCCCACGTACGCCGCGAGATGCTCGCCCGTCAACGTGGACCGGTCGGCGACGAGATCGGTCGGCGTGCCCTCGAAGACGACGCGACCGCCGTCGTGACCGGCGCCGGGGCCGAGGTCGATGATCCAGTCCGCGTGTGCCATGACCGCTTGATGATGTTCGATCACGATGACCGACTTGCCCGCATCGACGAGACGATCCAACAGACCGAGCAGCTGTTCGACGTCGGCCAGGTGGAGGCCGGTCGTCGGCTCGTCGAGAACGTAGATTCCGCCCTTCTCGCCCATGTGGGTCGCGAGCTTGAGGCGCTGACGCTCTCCGCCGGAGAGGGTGGTCAGCGGTTGACCCAGTTTGATGTAGCCGAGGCCGACGTCGACGAAACGCGTCAGGATCTTGTGCGCCGCAGCCAGTTTCGACGTCTCACCGAAGAACTCGTGCGCTTCCGCCGCCGACATCTCGAGCACCTCGCTGATGTCCTTGCCGCCGAGGTGGTATTCGAGGACCGATGCCTGGAAGCGCTTGCCCTCGCATTCCTCGCACGGGGTTGCGACGCCTGCCATCATCGCCAGGTCCGAGTAAATGACACCGTTGCCGTTGCACGTCGGGCAGGCGCCTTCCGAATTCGCGCTGAACAGAGCAGGCTTGACGCCGTTCGCCTTCGCGAACGCCTTGCGGATCGGCTCGAGCAGCCCGGTGTACGTCGCAGGATTGCTACGACGCGACCCGCGGATCGCGCCCTGATCGATTGCGACGACGTCGTCCAACCCGGACAGCGACCCGTGGATGAGCGAGCTCTTGCCGGAGCCCGCGACGCCCGTGACGACGGTCAGCACCCCGAGCGGCACGTCGACGTCGACGTTCTGCAGGTTGTGCGTATCGGCGCCGCGGATCTCGACGACCTCGGTGAACTCCCGGACGGACTCCTTCAGCGTCGCTCGGTCGTCGAAGTGCCGTCCGGTGATCGTGTCGCTCGAGCGCAGGCCGTCGACCGTGCCCTCGAAACATACTGTGCCACCGGCGGATCCGGCCCCGGGCCCGAGATCGACGATGTGATCGGCGATCACGATCGTTTCGGGTTTGTGTTCCACGACGAGAACGGTGTTGCCCTTGTCCCGCAGTTGCAGCAGAAGGTCGTTCATGTTCTGGATGTCGTGCGGATGCAGACCGGTGGTCGGCTCGTCGAACACGTAGGTGACGTCGGTGAGCGACGAACCCAGGTGCCGAATCATTTTGGTGCGCTGAGCTTCACCACCGGAGAGCGTGCCTGCGGGACGCTCGAGCGACAAGTAGCCCAGTCCGATCTGCACGAACGAGTCGAGCGTCTTGCCGAGCGACTCGAGCAGGGGTGCGACGGACGGTTCCTTCAGCCCGCCCACCCATTTCGCAAGGTCGCTGATCTGCATCGCGCACGCGTCGGCGATGGAGATTCCCTTGATCTTCGACGACCTCGCACCCTCGTTCAGACGGGTCCCGTCGCACTCCGGACACGTCTGGAACGTCACCGCACGCTCGACGAACGCGCGGATGTGCGGCTGCATCGCGTCGACGTCCTTGGACAGGAACGACTTCTGGATCTGAGGAACGAGACCCGAGTAGGTGAGGTTGATGCCCTCGACCTTGATCTTGGTCGGCTCGCGGTAGAGGAGATCGTTCAGTTCCCGCTTGGTGAATTCGGCGATCGGCTTGTCGGGGTCGAAGTAGCCGCAGCCACGGAAGATTCGGCCGTACCACCCCTCCATGCTGTATCCGGGGATCGTGATCGCACTCTCGTTGAGGGACTTGCTGTCGTCGTACAGCGCCGTCAGGTCGATGTCGCTGACCGACCCGCGTCCCTCGCAACGCGGACACATGCCGCCGGTGATCGAGAAGGTCCGCTTCTCCTTGGTCTCACGCCCGCCCTTCTGCACGGTGACGGCTCCGGCGCCGGAGATCGACGCGACGTTGAACGAGAACGCCTGAGGCGACCCGATGTGCGGCGTACCGAGGCGGCTGAACAGGATGCGCAGCATCGCGTTGGCGTCGGTGGCAGTGCCGACCGTCGAGTGCGGATTGGCACCCATCCGCTGCTGATCGACGATGATCGCAGTGGTCAAGCCGTCGAGCACATCGACGTCGGGCCGCGCGAGCGTCGGCATGAAACCTTGGACGAACGCGCTGTACGTCTCGTTGATCATGCGCTGCGACTCGGCGGCGATCGTGCTGAACACGAGAGAGCTCTTGCCCGAACCGGACACGCCGGTGAACACGGTCAGTCGGCGTTTGGGGATCTCGACACTGATGTCCTGCAGGTTGTTGACCCGCGCGCCCTGGACTCGAATCAGATCGTGGCTGTCGGCCACGTGCATCTCGGGTGACCGTGTGCTCGCACTCGCTGCCATCCGTTGTCGCCTCTCCCTCGGTGGGTTCACGCGGAATACGTTAGTTCCAGCGCCGCCGTGATACTTCTCGAATCCTGACCGGATTGGGCTTCGCGCGTTTCGACTCACGCGCGGCGGTGCACTCTCCGGCGGGGTGGCACGCGGGCAGCGCGACGGCGACAGGTCTTCGACGAGGAGAGACACACCATGGCGATAGCAGCTACCGATTTCCACCACGTGCGCATCACCGTCAGCGACATAGACGTCTCGCGGAAGTTCTACGACGACGTGTTCGGCTTCGACGTCGCGTACGAGTGGGATCCGAACGCCGACGAGCAGACCAAGAAGGCGCTGTGGTTTCTGTTCGGGGGAGTGATCTACTCGTTCGCCGGGGGACTGTTCGGCCTTCGTCCGGTTGCGCCGGGCGAGGATCGGTTCGACGAAGACCGCGCAGGCCTCGACCACCTGAGCTTCGCCGTCGCGACCTACGACGATCTCGAGAACGCCGTGGCGACCCTCGACGAACTGGGAATTCGTCACGAGGGCATCAAGTCGGCCGGCGAAGGCCTGAGCATCCTGGAATTCCGTGACCCGGACAACATCGCGCTGGAGATCTCAGGACCGGAGAAGTAGTCCTACTGTGCTTTGCTCACCGAGGACATGTGGAAATCAGGAATACGTAACGGCGGCATCGCCGTTCGCGTGAACCAGTCCTTCCACTCCCGGGGCAGCGTCTTCTCCGTCGCCCCGGCCTCGGTGACGCGGCGCAGCAGATCCAGTGGGCTCTCGTTGAAGCGGAAATTGTTGACGGCTCCGGTGACCGTTCCGTCCTCGACGAGGTAGACGCCGTCACGGGTCAGTCCGGTGAGCAGCAACGTGGCGGGATCGACCTCTCGGATGTACCACAGCGTCGTCAGCAGCAGTCCACGCTCGGTGCGTGCGATCATCGCGTCCAGGTCGGCGTCGCTGCCGCCCGTCAGGACGAGGTTGTCGCCGGGGATCACGGGGTCGGTGTCGTACTTGTCGGCGAGGAACCGCGGGTACGCCAGCGCTCCGACGGCACCGTCACGTACCCAGTCGACGCGCGAGGTGGCCATTCCGTTGTCGAACACCGAGACCGAATCGTTGGACGCACCGGTCGCGACGAAGGGCGAGTACTCGAGCCCGGCGTAGTTCGGATCGGAGAACAGCGTCAGGGGAATCGAACCGAGCTTCTCGCCGACGCGTGTGCCGCCCGGCCGCGACAACGCCGTATGACCTTCCTGCGCTCCCCGGCCTTCCATCGTCCACATCAGGTAGATCATCAGATCGGCGATGGCCGACGGCGGTAGCAACGTCTCGTATCGTCCTGCTGGAAGATCGAGTTGCGTCGAAGCCCACCCCAGCCGCGTCGACAGGTCACTCAGCAACGAGGCGACGTTCACGTCGTCGAAGTGCTTGGTGCTCGCGCCGACCCAGGCACTCGCGTCGTCGCGTTTGCCGTTGATCTCGATCGAGCCGGTGGGCTGCGTGAAACGGCGCCGGATCCCCGACGTCGATCCGAGCCAGACCGTGTCGAGGCGGTGATGGGCGAAGCCGTACAGCTGGTCCCGGCCGGCGAAGCCCGCGGCGAGGTCCTCGGTGAAACGGCCGAACACGCCGATGCTCGTGAGCGCGGTGTCGGCGGCCCAGTCGTCCGGATCGCCGGTGCCGGTGACGAGTGGCATCGCATCCTCGGCGGGTTCGGCTGCGCGAGCGGTGTTCTCGCACGCTGCGACGATCGACGCGATCTCGTCCGGGTCGACGCTCGTCGACGACATCGTCGCGACCTTCGTGTCGCTCGATCCACGGACCACGGAGACGACGGTCCAGTGTCGCGAAATTCCGATTCCGTTGGTGGTCATCGAATTTCCGGCCCAGCGCAACGACGCCTCGCTGGAGTCGGTGACGATGACGAACGTGTCGTCGACCGTGGCGAGTGCGAGCACCCGCTCGACGACCTCGTGACCGGGAATCACTGGCCTGCCTCCGATCGCGTGTTGAGAACGTTCACTCCACGGAAGACGGCAGCGGGACATCCGTGACTGACGGCCGCGACCTGACCGGGCTGCGCCTTTCCGCAGTTGAACGCGCCACCGAGGCGTCGCGTCGACACGCCGCCGACGAGATCCATCGATCCCCAGAAGTCGGTCGTCGTCGCTTGATAGGCGACATCGCGCACCTGGCCGTCGAGCACGCCGTTCCTGATGCGGAAGAACCGCTGTCCGGTGAACTGGAAGTTGTAGCGCTGCATGTCGATCGACCAGCTCTTGTCGCCGACGACGTAGATCCCGTCGTCGACCGAGGCGACCAGATCGTCGATGGTGCGATCGACGACGGGATCCGGTTGCAGAGACACGTTCGCCATCCGTTGAATCGGAACGTGCTGCGCCGAGTCGGCGTACGAGCACCCGTTGGAGCGGGGGAGTCCCAGCCTCGGCGCGAACACGCGGTCGAGTTGATAGCCGACGAGGACGCCGTCACGGATCAGATCCCACTGCTGCGCGGCCACGCCGTCGTCGTCGTAGCCGATGGTGGAGAGCCCGCCCACCTCCGTGCGGTCGGCCGTCACGTGCATGATGTCGCTGCCGTACTTCAGTGTGCCGAGTTGGTCCGGGGTCGCGAACGACGTACCGGCGTACGCCGCTTCGTACCCGATAGCGCGGTCGTACTCGGTTGCGTGACCGATGGATTCGTGGATCGTGAGCCACAGATTGGTCGGGTCGATCACCAGGTCGGTCGGCCCCGGAACGACGGACGGCGACTTCACCTTCTCGGCGAGCCATCCGGGGATGCGCGTCAACTCGTCCGACCAGTCCCACGTGCTGTCGGCACCGAGGTACTCCCACCCACGGCTGACCGGCGGGGCGAGAGTGCGCATCGTCTCGAAGGCGCCCGCGGCCGTGTCGACCGTCGTCGCTTCGAGCTGGGGGTGGAGCCGGACTCGTTGCTGCGTGATCGAACTGCCGGCCAGATCGGCGTAGTACGTCTGTTCCTTGACCTGCAGTACCGAAGCGGTCACGTGATCGACGCCGTCCGACGCGCGAAGGCGGGCGGAGTAGTCGGTGAGCAGTTCGACCTTGTCGCGGGTCGGAACGTGAAACGGATCGACGTCGTACTCCGACACCCATGTCGCGTTCGCGTACACGGGCTCGTCGGCGAGCTCGACGCGTTCGCGATTCAGCGACCGGAGTGCCTGGGCGACGTCGACGGCAGTGCGTGCCGTCGACGCGGCCGCGTCGACCGACAGATCGCTGTGCGACGCGAAACCCCACGTACCGTCCACGACGACGCGCACTGCGAGGCCGATTTCGGAGCCGTCCACGGCCGACTGGACGACGCCGTCGCGCAGGTTCAGCGATTGCGTGGTGAGGCGCTGCACTCGGAAGTCCGCGTGCGACGCACCGGCGCGCCGCGCGACGTCCAGGGCAGCAGCGGCCAGTTCGCCGCACGGCAACGCACGGAAGTCCGGATCGACATCGCGGTGGGGCGGCTGGGTCACAGACACGGAGATTAGCCGAATTGTTGCCAGCCGAGGCGGACAACCATGCCGACGACGACGACGAGCAGTACGACGCGCACGAATCCGGCGCCGCGTGCGAGCGCTGCACGCGATCCCAGCACGGCCCCGATCACGTTGCACACCGCCATCGCTGCGCCCAACTGCCACAGCACGTGTCCGGTCACGGCGAAGAACGTCAGAGCCCCGACGTTGGATCCGAGATTGAGCACCTTGGCCATCGCGGCGCTGCGCACGAACTCGGTGCCGAGCAGCGTCGCGAACGCGATGATGAAGAACGTTCCCGTGCCGGGGCCGAGAATGCCGTCGTAGAAGCCGAAGCAGCCGGCGGCGAGAAACACGACGACGAGAATCTTCCGAGTCGTCGGCGGGCGAGCTGCGGCGACGGTCCCGATGGTCGGGCGCGTCGTCACGAGCACCGCGACACCGACGAGCGCGACCATGATGATCGGGATGAACAGGTCGCGGTCGATCAGCGACACCGCCGCGGCGCCACCGGCAGCCGCGACCGCGGCGAGCACCGCGGCCGGCACGAGAATCTTCCAGTCGAGAGCCACCTTGCGTGCGAATGTCACGACGGCCGCGGCCGTACCGAACACGGCTGTCACCTTGTTGGTCGCGAGCGCTGCCTGGGGACTCAGCTGCGGCGCGACCAGCAGGATCGCGGGTAGCAGGATCAATCCGCCGCCGCCGACGACCGCATCGACCCAGCCGGCGGCAGTGGCCGCCACCATCAACAATCCCCAGTCCGCCGCGGTCATAAGGCCCTTGCTCGCATACGGCAAACTCAATCACATGCGGAGATTCAGCCTGTGGCTCAGGGGCAAGCCCTTCGTCGCGGACTCGCTGCTCGCAGGAATGCTCGTCGTGCTCGACGTCGTCGCGCTGGTCGCCAACGCCGAGTCGACGAATTGGGTGCTGTTCGGTGTGGTCACCTCGGCGGTCTGCACCCCGATCGCATGGCGTCGTCGGCACCCTCGAACGGTCGCGGTCGCGGTGCTCGTGGTGTCGTTGTTCGGCACGACGACCGGCGCGGCACTGGGAGAGACGACCAACCTTCATCCCTCGCTGCTCGCGCTGCCGATCATGCTGTACACGTTGGTGGCCTACGTGGGTCGGCGTGACGCGCTGTTCTATCTGATCGCGGTGATCCTGGATTCGATACTGGCGCTGCTTCTGTTCGACGAGGACCTCATCACCAGCGTCGTGTTCGGCGCCATGATGTATGCGCTGGCGTGGATCGCGGCCGAGTTCCTCGGCGCCCGGCGCGCGTACGACGAGGCCGTCGAAGCGCGCCTTGTCGTCGCCGAGTACGACCGAGATCGCCGCGCCGAGGAGGCGGTCGCCCTCGAACGGACGCGCATCGCACGCGAACTGCACGACGTCATCGCCCACGGGGTGAGCGTCATGGTCGTACAGGCCGACGGTGCGTCCTACGCGATACGCAAAGATCCCGAGCGGGCCGAACAAGCCGTCGCGAACATCTCGGCGACCGGTAGGCAGGCGCTTGCCGAACTGCGCCGGACCGTTGCCTTGCTGCGAACGACACCTCACACCGACGACATGCCGCAGTACGGCACAGCGGGTCTGGCGAAGGTGGTGGACATGATGTCCAAGGCCGGCCTCTACGTCGAACTCGAGCAGACGGGAAACCTCGACGACATCAGCCCCGCGATCAGCTTGGGAGTACATCGTGTCGTCCAGGAGTCGCTGACCAACGTGCTGCGACACGGCGGTCATGCGCCGAGAGCTCGCGTGTCGGTCGTCCGACGGGACAGCGGCGTCCACGTCGAGGTGATCAATCGCGACGTCGGACCGACTGCGAGCACGGTGCAGGGAACCGGAAACGGGCTCCTCGGCATGCGCGAACGCGTCGCCGTCCTGCAGGGGACCCTGGACGCGGGCCGTACCGACGACGGCCAGTGGGTGGTGCGTGCGGTGCTCCCACTCGAATAGACGGGAGTGGAGCCTGCGGAACTTATCGGCCGCGGGGGATAGGTTGTCCCCTGTGCCGATCACCGTTCTCATCGTCGACGACCAGGAATTGATGCGGATGGGCCTGACGATGGTCCTCGACGCCCAGGACGATCTGTCCGTCGTGGGCGAAGCGTCGGACGGTGCGTCGGCGCTCGCGAAGGTCGACGAGTTGAAGCCGGACGTCGTACTGATGGATGTCCGGATGCCGGGCATCGACGGCGTGACGGCGACGTCGCGCATCGTCGAGTCGAATTCCGAGGCACGTGTTCTGGTGATGACGACGTTCGATCTCGACGAGCACGTCATCGGTGCGTTGAAGGCGGGCGCGAGCGGGTTTCTGCTCAAGGACACCCCACCGGAGGATCTCGTCTCCGCCATCCGGAGCATCGCGGGTGGCGACGCCGTCGTGTCGCCGAAAGTCACGCGGCGCCTGTTGGGACGGTTCATCTCCGGCGACACGACGCCGACTCGCGATCCGGCGATGCTCGACGCGCTGACCGACCGTGAGCGCGAGGTGCTCGGACTGCTCGCCACAGGATTGTCGAACGCCGAGATCGCCGGCAGCCTGGTGTTGTCCGAGGCGACGGTGAAGACACATGTCGGGCGTGTACTGACAAAGCTCGGTCTACGCGACCGCGTCCAGGCCGTCGTTCTGGCCTACGAAACGGGACTGGTTCGGCCGGGGGCCTAGCTGCTCGACGGAATGTCGTCCGATCCGGGAGAAAATCGGAACCCCGGTTCGTTGTCGATACAGGCAACGAAAGGAACTACCGTGTTTGCGCTCTTTCTCCTCTATGTCGTCGTCGAGGTGGCCGCACTCGTCGCGGTCGGCAGCGCGATCGGTGTGCTGTGGACCGTGCTGCTGTTGATCGCAGGTTCGGTCGTCGGGCTCGTCCTCGTACGGTCGCAGGGCCGCCGCGTCATGGAGGGTCTGCGCGCCGCCAGTCGCGGTGAACGGACGCCGGCGGGAGCGGTCGCCGACGGTGTTCTGTTCGCGGTCGGGTCGGTCGCGATGTTCGTACCAGGTCTGGTGACGACAGTGTTCGGCATCCTGCTGCTGCTGCCGGTCTCGCGGTGGGCCCTGCGGCCGCTGGTGCTGGCCGCTGCTGCCCGCTGGATGCCGAGCATCGCGGTCGCGACGCGCAGAATGCGACCGACCGTCATCGACGGCGAGGTGATCGGTGAGACGTACGCGGGGCAGTACCCGAGCACCAGCGGGCGCATCATCGAGATCGACGGACGGGATTTCGATAAGCCGACCCGCTGAGGGCAGACTGGTCAGCCGTGAGCACCCAACTGTTTCTCGGCGGGCGGATCTACAGCGCTTCCGCTCCCGACGCCACGGCGATGGCCGTCACCGATGGAATCGTCACGTGGACAGGCGAAGACCGAACCGGCCGCGCACTTCATCCGGGTGCCGAGGAGTTCGACCTCGCGGGGGCCTTCGTCGCTCCCGCCTTCGTCGACGCACATGTTCATACGACGGCACACGGGCTGCTGCTCGGCGGGTTGGACCTGTCGGCGTCCCGGTCCCATGCTCAGTGTCTGGACGAACTCCGCCGTCACGCCGCGCGAACCGACGACGCGGTGATCTGGGGTCACGGCTTCGACGAGTCGCACTGGCCGGACGGGGGAGCACCCACCACCTCCGAGCTCGACGCCATCGCCCCCGGCCGCGCCGTGTATCTGACGCGCGTCGACTCGCATTCCGCCGCGTGCTCGACGGCCCTGCGCGCGGCGTGCCCGGACCTTGCGAACGCGATCGGCTTCCACCCGGAGCTGCCGGTGACCGCTGCGGCTCATCACGTGGTTCGCGCCGCCGCTCGATCCCTGCTGACCCCCGCCGCACGTGAAGCGGCCCGTCGGCGAATGCTCGACGCGGCGGCCGCAGCCGGGATCTGCGCAGTGCACGAGTGCGGTGGCCCCGACGTATCGGGTCTGGGTGACTTCACCGAACTCCTGGCCACCGAGCACGGGGTGGAGGTCCGCGGCTACTGGGGCGAAGCGGTCACCAGCGCCGCGGAGGCCCGGGACCTGCTCGCACGGACGGGTGCGCACGGACTGGCGGGCGACGTGTTCGTCGACGGTTCCCTCGGATCGCACACCGCGTGGCTCACCGACGACTACACCGACGTCCACGGCCGAGGCACGTCGTACCTCGACGTCGACGCGATCGCTGCGCACGTCGCCGCGTGCACCGAAGTCGGTGTTCAGGCGGGATTCCACGCCATCGGTGACGCTGCGGTGACAGCCGTCGTCGACGGCTTCGCGCGTGTCGCCGCCTCGGTGGGTGGTCCAGCGCTGGCCGCGCGCGGCCACCGCGTCGAACACCTGGAGATGGTTTCCGTCGACCACGCCGCGTCGCTCGCGGCGTGGGGCGTCATCGCGAGCATGCAACCGCGGTTCGACCGCCTCTGGGGAGGTGACGACGGCATGTACGCACAACGCCTCGGCGCGGACCGCGCGCGTGCACTGAATCCGCTGGCACCGTTGGCCTCCGCGGGCGTATCCCTGGCATTCGGATCCGACGCACCGGCGACGTCGATGGACCCGTGGGCGGTACTACGCGCTGCGGTCGGTCACCACACAGCCGGTAGCGGAGTCTCGCCGCGCGCAGCGTTCGCCGCTGCCACCAGGGGCGCGTGGCGAGCAGGCGGTGTGCGCGACGGGCTGGCGGGGACGTTGACGCCGGGAGCGCCTGCCAGTTTCGCGATGTGGGACGCGCCCGAACTCGTCGTGAAGGCCCCGAAGGATGGCGTTCAGCGGTGGTCCACCGATCCGAGAGCGGGAGTGCCGCCTCTGCCGCCGCTCGAGCTGGACTCGCCGAGCCCGCGTTGCCTGCGCACCGTTCATCGCGGGCGCGTGATCCATGAAGCGTGACCCTCGGGCGATCACGAGGGTCGCCGCGTCGAGTGCTGTCTCCGTGGCGTCGGGTCTGCTGCTCTATTTGAGCTTCCCACCCCGCACGCTATGGTTCCTGGCACCGTTGTCGATCGCACTGCTGGTCCTCGTGCTCGTCAGAGGGCGGGGAGACGGTCCACAGTCGAAGAAGGCCGGTTTCGGATACGGACTGCTCGCCGGCTTGGGCTTCTTCGTTCCGTTGTTGCCGTGGATCGGTGTGTACGTCGGACCACTTCCGTGGCTCGCGCTGGCGACGGCGGAATCGGTCTTCACCGGACTGTTCGGCGTGCTCGCCGTCGTCGCGGCACGGACCCGGTGGTGGCCTCTGGCTCTCGCTCTCGTCTGGAGCCTCGTCGAATGGGCTCGATCCAGTTTCCCGTTCGGTGGTTTTCCGTGGGGTCGCCTCGCGTTCGGACAGCCCGACGGGTGGCTTCTGCCTCTCGCGGGCGTCGGTGGCGCCCCGCTCCTGAGCTTCGGTGTCGCACTGACGGGGACCGGACTGGCCGCGGTGGCTGTCGCGCTGCTCGAGAAACGCCTTCGCGGAATCATCGTCGGCGTCTCCGTCGCCGCGAGTGCGTCGATCGTCGCCCTTGCCGTGGCACCGATGCTCATCGGGGACTCGCACGATCCGGATTCGCGCACCATCACCGTCGCGGCGATTCAGGGAAGCGTCCCGCGCCTCGGGCTCGACTTCAACGCACAGCGTCGCGCGGTGCTGGACAACCACGTTCGCGAAACGCTGAGTCTTGCCGACGACGTGCGTGCCGGCCGCACGCCCGCGCCCGACCTCGTGGTGTGGCCGGAGAACGCGTCGGACATCGATCCGCTCCGCAACGCAGATGCGGCCACCGAGATCACCGCGGCGTCCGAGGCGGTCGGCGCGCCCATCCTCGTCGGATCCGTTCTGGTCAACGACGATCGCACGACCACCAACTCGGTCATCGTGTGGGACGGCGCAGCAGGGCCGGGGGAGCGCCACGACAAGAAGATCATTCAGCCGTTCGGCGAATACTTGCCGTGGCGTAGCTTCTTCCGGCTGTTCTCCGAGTACGCCGATCGTGCCGGTTACTTCGTGCCGGGGACCGGCAACGGTGTCGTTCACGCGGACGGAATCACCGCCGGCATCGCGACGTGCTACGAGGTGGCATTCGACCGTGCGTTGAACGAATCCGTCCGCTCCGGTGCGGAATTCATCGCGATACCGACCAACAACGCAACCTTCGGCGATACCGAGATGACCTATCAACAACTGGCGATGTCGCGCGTACGAGCCGTGGAGCACGGCAGGTCGGTCGTCGTGGCAGCAACGAGCGGTGTCAGCGCGATCGTGTCGCCCAGCGGGGCTGTGACGCAACGGACGGAGCTGTTCGTTCCCGATGCGCTGGTCTCGCAGATCGAGCTGCGTCACGACACGACGGTCGCCACCGATCTCGGGGCGATCCCGGAGTACGTTCTCTGTTCGCTTGCAGCGATATTCGTCGTTGTCGGAGTTGCACGATCGCGCAGAACAATCCACACGACCGGTTCGGTCGGAAAAATCGACCACTAGCCCCGTAACGACCGATTCGTATGGATTCGGCGTCGATTTATCCGCCGATTTTCGTATGACGACTTGGGTTGCGCGCCAGCCATTGTCGAGATCTGTAACGGTCTCCGACGTAGGCTCGATTCCTCAATAGTGATCGGCCATAAAGGGGGCGGCGCATTATTGTATGTTCTAGTTCGCGGTGTGTGTAAGCGCACATGTCCGTCGTAGGGAATGAACAGCTTCGGCCTCGGTCGGCGATTCGTTCGGTCGATCGTGGTGGAGACCTGTCGTGCACGACGCAGGTCGCGCGGTTCGTCCCGGTCGTCGATGTGCGGTCGGTGGCTCGGACACTCGGGAGGGATCTTCGGTGGAAGATTGGGTGCTCGTCGACAAGCCTGCAGAATCGCTCGTGAAACAATCCGCGAGTACGGTCATGCGACCATTGCCGTACCGAACTTCGGCGTCGCCCCGTCGGTGCGGGCCAATCCACGCCTTTGCGCGCAACGAACCACACTAAAGGCCACGTCGGGCGGACAGCCACCGCGCGACACCGGCCTCCCGGGGTGGATCTTTCAGCGCCCGTCGTCGCACGTTCGAGAACGGATCTTGCATTGACCGACCCTGCCCCGACTCCCCCTTCCTCGACCTCGCTCCAGAAAGGCGAATGAATGCGGGCCGCAGTTTCAGGCGAATCTCACAGCTCTCCACTGCACGAACAGGGTGACGCAGGTTCCGGTTTCCCGTTGTCCTCGGCGCAGCGAGG
Source organism: Rhodococcus sp. BP-261 (assembly GCF_019835205.1). Taxonomy (NCBI): domain Bacteria; kingdom Bacillati; phylum Actinomycetota; class Actinomycetes; order Mycobacteriales; family Nocardiaceae; genus Rhodococcus; species Rhodococcus sp. BP-261. Next base: position 194,561 of record NZ_JABUCO010000002.1, read on the forward strand.
AATGTGGTTCGCGCAGCAGCTGGCTCCGTCCGTTCCGGTCTGCATCGCGCAGTACGTGGATCTGCGGGGAGATCTGGACGTGGACGTCCTGCGCCGGGCGTCGCGGGTGGCCGGGCACGAGTTCCAATCGGGATTTCTACGGTTGGTCGAGGTGGACGGCGAGCCGATCCAGATCGTCGACCATTCCATCGACGACACGATTGCACTCGTCGACTTCCGGGGCGAAACGGACCCGATGGCGTCGGCGCGTCGCTGGATCGACGAAAACTACACCGCACCAGTCGATCTGACACGTGATCGACTGGTTGCCATGTCGTTGCTGCAGGTCGAAGAAGATCGATACCTGTGGTACAGCAAGATTCACCATGTCGCGCTCGACGGCTACGGCGCCATGACGATGGTCAACCGAACCGCCGAGCTCTACACCGCCGAGGTCGAGGGCCGCGAGCCTGCACCGGCCAAAGCGGCCGATCTCCGCACGTTGTACGAGGTGGATCAGGCATACCGCTCGTCGGCACGCTTCGAAACGGATCGGCAGTACTGGGCCGATCACGTCCGCGACGTACACGACGGTGCGACGCTGGCCAACAACCCCGGCGCGACGGTTGCGGCCAGCAAGCTCGAGAGCGCGTCGCTGCCCGACGACGTGGTCGCAGCATTGGAGAACTCCGACGCGTCCAAGGGTGCCACGGCTGCGGCCGTCGTCATCGCGGCCTTCGCGTGTTATCTCTCCCGCATGACCGGGCGGGAGAACGTTCTCGTCAACATGCCTGTGTCCGCGAGAACGACTGCGACACTGCGCCGTTCGGGCGGAATGCTTGTGAACGTCGCGCCCATTGCGGTGACCGTGCCGACGCACGGGACAGTCGGCGATCTCGTCGCCCAGGTGCAGCTCGAACTGATGGGTGCGCTCCGCCACCAGCGGTTCAGCATCGAGGACATTCGTCGTGACCTGAAGAGCAACGGTATCGACAAGACGCTCGTTGCCCCGATGGTCAACGTGATGCTGTTCCATCAGCAGATCCATCTCGGTTCGATCGTCGGCGAATTCAACATCGTCACGTCCGGCCCGGTCGACGACCTCCTGGTCAACATCTACCAGAGTGGCCATCCCGCAAAGACATTCGTCGATTTCCGCGGTAACCCGAACCGATACGTCGACGAAGACCTTGCGCAACACCACCGTTCGTTCGTCGAGGTCGTCGCCGCCTTCGTGGCCGCGAGCCCTCACGACGACATCGACGACGTACATCCCGAGAGCGCAGCGATCGGGGCACGCCGACGTGTCGAGCGGCAGGAGTTGCTGTACTGGCACTCCGAGCTCGCCGACCGGCCCGAGCCGGCGGGGCTTCCACTGTCCCGACCGCGTACCGCGGACGCCACGCGGGAGCCACGAACACTGAGCGTGCAGCTCGGCGCCGAGTCTCACCGCGCGTTGCTGGCCTCGGCAGCACGCCAGGGTTCGAGTGTCCTGGTGTCCTTGCACACCGCGGTCGCCACCGTGCTCGCGCGCGTCTCCGGCGAGAGCGAGAACGACGTCTCGATCGGCGCGCGAACCCCGTACACAGCAGGGAACACCGTGGTTCTGCGGAGTTCCGTCGACCCGAGCGAGTCGTTCTCGTCTCTGTCGCAGCGGCTGCGCGGCATCGATTCCGCGGCGCTCGCTCACAGCCACGTGACCTTCGCCGATGTCGCCCGCGAGGTCGCCACCGACGACGCCGCACTGTTCCGCATCGTCCTCGCGCACTCCTGCACAGCTCGGCTGACCGACTTCGACGGCGTCGATCTCGTGGTCGAAACCACCGAGAACGTCGATGCACTCGGAGCGCCGGCAGGCATCTCCGTCGACGTGCAGTACGACGCGGCTGTTCTGGACGAGGAGGTCGTGCGCGGCCACGCCGAACGGCTTCTCCGCATCCTGAATGTGGCCGCCGAGAACAGCGACGCCGTCGTCGGCGACATCGACGTGCTGTCGGAGTCCGAGCGCGCGGCGTTGGTGCCGGTGCGTGGTGGATCGTCGGTCGGCGAGCGATTGTTGCCGGAGATTCTGTGCGGTGCGGTCGATGTCGCGGGCGTCGACGCGGCGGCGCTCGTGTCGAGTGACAGGACGATGTCGTACGGGGAGTTGGATGCGGCGTCGACGCGGTTGGCGCGTCTGCTGATCTCGCGTGGTGTGGGTCCCGGTTCGTTCGTGGCGTTGGCGTTGGCGCGGTCGGTCGAGTCGGTCGTGTCGGTGTGGGCGGTGGCGAAGGCCGGTGCTGCGTTCCTGCCGGTGGATCCGTCGTATCCGGTGGACCGGATCGCGCACATGCTCACCGATTCGGGTGCGGCGTTCGGCATCACCATCGACGCTCACCGCACTACCCTGACCGAGGTCGGTCCGTCCGTGAGTTGGACGATTCTCGACGATGAGCAGGTCGTATCCGCGCTCGCCACCCATTCCGACAGCCCGATCACCGACGCGGAACGGGTACATCCGCTCACGCTTCACGACGCCGCCTATCTGATCTACACGTCGGGTTCGACGGGCGTGCCGAAGGGTGTCGTCGTGACGCACCGCGGCCTCTCCGACATGGCCGAACTCGAGCGCGTCCGATTCGAGGTGTCGCCTCGTTCTCGGACGCTCGCGTTCGCTTCGACGAGTTTCGACGCCTCGGTTCTGGAACTTCTTCTCGCCTTCTCCGGTGCCGCGACGATGGTGATCGCGCCGACGGATGTGTACGGCGGCCCCGAGTTGGCGTCATTGCTGCTCGAACAGCATGTGACGCACGCGTTCATCACGCCTGCGGCGTTGGCGTCGGTGGATCCGACGGGCCTGGACGAGCTGAGAGTCGTCGCGACCGGTGGTGAAGCGTGCGGTCCCGAACTGGTCGAGCGGTGGGCGCCGGGCCGACAGATGTTCAACGCCTACGGCCCGACCGAAGCGACCGTGTTCTCGTCGGTGAGTTCCGCGCTCGAACCGGGGAAGCAGGTCGACATCGGCTCGCCGATCACGGGCTCGGTACAGCTGGTTCTGGACGAGCGTCTGCAGCCCGTTCCGGTGGGTGTCGCGGGTGAGCTCTATCTGAGCGGGCCTGCTCTGGCGCGTGGCTATCATGCGCGGGCCGGATTGACGTCGGAGCGGTTCGTCGCTGCGCCGTTCGGTGTGGGCGGCGAGCGGATGTACCGCACCGGAGACGTGGTGCGGTGGAACGCCTCCGGTGCACTCGAGTACGTCGGGCGCTCCGACTTCCAGGTCAAGGTGCGCGGATTCCGCATCGAGCTGGGCGAGATCGATGCGGTCATCGCGTCGGCCGCCGACGTGGAATTCGTTGCGACGCTCGGTGTTTCGGGACCTGCAGGGTCGACGGCGTTGGCGTCCTACCTCGTTCCGATCCCGGGCTCGACGATCGACGTCGAAAGCCTACGCGCACAGATGGTCTCGGCATTGCCGTCGCACATGGTGCCGTCGGCCTTCGTGCTGCTCGATTCCATTCCACTCACGCCGGCAGGCAAGCTCGATCGCCGTGCACTCCCGGAACCGGAGTTCGGACGAACCACCGAGTTCCGCGCCCCGGTGACCGACACGCAACGACGCATCGCCGACGTGTTCGCCGAACTCCTGGACGGCAGGCGCGTCGGAATCGACGACAGCTTCTTCGACCTGGGCGGTAACTCGCTGGTTGCCACCCGCGTCGTCGCCAGGTTGAACGCCGAACTGGGCACTGGACTGCGCGTTCTCGACCTGTTCGAAGCTCCGACCATCGAGGCCCTGTCCGCCCGCGCGGAGACCTCGGTCGGCCACGATGCACGCCCCGCGTTGGTGCGGATGGACCGCCCGGATCGAGTTCCGTTGTCGCAGGCGCAGCAGCGGATGTGGTTCATCAACCAGTTCGACACGTCGTCACCCGCCTACAACATTCCGCTCGCGGTCCGCATGAAGGGCGCGGTCGACGTGTCCGCGTTGGAAACGGCCGTCGCCGACGTGGTCGCTCGACACGAGTCGCTGAGAACCGTGTTCCCGGTGGCCGACGAGATCCCGCATCAGAACGTTCTTCCCGTCGACTCGCCCGAAGTCGTCGCCGCGGCAGGGTCGTTGTCCGTGACCGACGTGGACGTTGCACAGGTGGCCGATCGCATCGCGTCCGATGCGGGTCTGGGTTTCGATGTGACGACGGATGTTCCGTTCCGTGCTCGGCTGTATCGGGTTGCGGTCGATGAGTTCGTGTTGGCGATCGTGGTGCATCACATTGCTGCCGACGGTGCGTCGATGGCGCCGTTGGCTGCTGATGTGATGGTGGCGTATTCGGCTCGGGTGAACGGTGAGTCGCCGTATTGGGAGCCGTTGCCGGTGCAGTATGCCGATTACACGTTGTGGCAGCGTGCGTTGCTCGGTGACGAGGACGATCCGGCGTCGGTGATGTCGTCGCAGTTGGCGTTCTGGTCGCGTGAGCTGGCCGATCTTCCGGATCTGCTGCCGCTGCCGATCGACCGCCCGCGCCCGCCTCAGCAATCGGTACTCGGTGCCACCACCGAGTTCGAAATTCCGAGCGATCTCCGACATGCGTTGGCGCAGTTGGCATCGGAGCATGACGCCACCCTGTTCATGGTCGTTCATTCGGCTCTCGCGCTGCTGCTGTCGCGGCTCAGTGGTACCGACGACATCGCCATCGGCACTCCGATCGCCGGTCGCGGCGAAGCAGGCCTCGACAAGCTCGTCGGCATGTTCGTCGGCACCCTCGTGCTGCGCACGGAGGTCTCACCGCACGTGAGCTTCACCGACCTGCTCGCACGCACGCGTGCCGCCGATCTCGCCGCGTTCGACAACACCGACGTACCGTTCGAGAAGCTCGTAGACACAGTGGCGACCACACGGTCGACCGACCATTCGCCGCTGTTCCAGGTACTGCTCGAGTTCCAGAACAACGAACGCGCGCACCTCGAACTGCCGGGCTTGGCAGTGTCCTTCGAGGAGATCCCGACGGGGACGACGAAGTTCGACCTGCAGTTGCGCGTCGACGAAGCGCCGACCGAAACCGGTGCTTCGCGCGCGAACTTCACGTACTCGACGGAACTGTTCGACGCGTCCACCGTCGACAGCTTCGTCGACAGGTTCCTGCGCCTTCTCCGATCGATCTGCGAGGCGCCGACGGCGTCGCTGCACGAACTCGAGATGCTGTCGGCAGCCGAACGCACCACCGTGCTCGAGACCTGGAACGCCACCGATCATCCACTGCCCGCCGCCGTCGGTGACGATCCGACGCTCGTGAGCCTCTTCGATCTGCAGGTCGCCCGAAGCCCGTACTCGATCGCCCTGGTGTTCGACGACGAGCACGTCACGTACCGCGAATTCGACGATCGCTCGAATCAGCTTGCGCGCCACCTCGTGTCGTTGGGCGTCGGCCCCGAGACGCACGTCGGTCTCGCTGTTCGCCGCTCGACCGATCTGCTCGTCGGAATGTATGCCATCCTCAAAGCCGGTGGTGCCTACGTACCGATCGACCCAGACCATCCGGTCGATCGTTCCGCGTACGTCATCGACAGCGCGGATCCGATCTGCATCGTCACGACCAGCCGTGACTGGATCAACGTTCCCGTCGAGACCCCCGTTCTCGCGCTGGACCTGATCGATGTCTCCGATCGCGACACAGCTGCACTGACGAATCGAGACCGCACCGCCGACCTCACCGGCGCCAACACCGCGTACGTCATCTACACGTCGGGGTCGACGGGCCGCCCGAAGGGCGTCGCCGTCACGCACGGCGCGATTGCCAACCGTTTGCTGTGGATGCAGAACGAGTATCACCTCGAGCCGTCGGACAACGTGCTGCAGAAGACGCCTGCGACGTTCGACGTGTCGGTGTGGGAATTCTTCTGGCCGCTCCAGGTCGGCGCCAAGCTGGTCATCGCCGAGCCCGACGGTCACCGCGATCCGGGTTACCTGTCGCGGACGATCTCTCGCGAGCGCATCACGACCGTGCACTTCGTACCGTCGATGCTGTCGGTCTTCACCGAAGGGGCAGACGCCGACGACTGTGCATCGTTGCGCTTGGTCTTCTGCAGTGGCGAAGCATTGCCGCCCGCGACGGTGGCAGCGTTCTCGCAGTTCGCGAGCGCCGAGCTCCACAACCTCTACGGCCCGACCGAGGCAGCCGTCGACGTCACTCACTATCATTGCGCCGCAGACGATCTCACGGTCGTTCCGATCGGTTCACCGGTGTGGAACACGCAGGTGTACGTGCTCGACGGTTCGCTGAAGCCCGCACCGGTCGGATCGCCGGGTGAGTTGTATCTCGCCGGTGTCCAGCTCGCGCGTGGCTACGTCGGACGCGGCGACCTCACCGCGGACCGGTTCGTCGCCGATCCGTTCGGCAGCAGCGGATCTCGACTCTATCGAACCGGCGACCTCGTGCGGTGGCGTGCGGACGGCAATCTCGAGTACATCGGGCGCACCGATTTCCAGGTGAAGCTACGCGGGCTCCGCATCGAACTGCCCGAGATCGAGGCCGCTCTGCTGCGGCACGATACCGTGGCGCAGGCCGTCGCTCTGGTGCACAGCGATGCGGTGACGGGGGAGCACCTGCTCGCCTACGTCGTTCCGACCCGCGACACCGAGTTCGACGCCTCCGCGGTCACGGCAGCAGTCGCGACGTCGCTTCCGGCGTACATGGTCCCGTCGATCGTCGTCGAACTCGACGCATTCCCGCTCAATGCGAGCGGCAAGCTCGATCGTAAGTTGCTGCCGGAGCCCGAGTTCGGGACTCTCGACACCGACGTCGTCTCACCCGAGAATCCGATCGAGGAATTCATCGCGGCCGAGGTCGCCGACCTGCTCGGCGTGCCGATGGTGGGTGTGACGCACAACTTCTTCGAGGCCGGTGGCAACTCACTGGTCGCGATGAGGCTCGTCGCCCGAATCAATGCGTCGCTCGGATCGAATCTGACGGTGCGCGATCTGTTCGATGCGCCGACAGTGCGTGGTCTCGCTGCCGTCGTCGAGTCGCAGGAACATCGGACCGAAGCCCGTCCGGCGCTGGTACCGATGGAACGAGGCGATACGGTTCCGCTTTCCCTTGCACAGCAACGTATGTGGTTCATCAACCAGTACGACACGTCCTCGTCCGCGTACAACGTCGCCTTCGCGATGCGGATGACGGGAGCGCTGGACGTCGACGCGGTGCGCGCGGCCGTTGCCGACGTCGTCGAGCGGCACGAATCGCTGCGTACGGTGTTCCCGCTGACCGACGACGGACCGGTTCAGTCGATTCTCGAAGCCCACCAGGTGCTTTCGGACCTCGAGCCGGTGGACGCCGAGTCCGAGGACGACGCGCTGCGCATCGTCGCCGAGGTCACGAGCGAGGGCTTCGACGTCGCGGCGGCCGTTCCGGTGCGCGCACAGTTGCTGCGCCTCGGTCCCGACGAACACGTGTTGGCCTTCGTCGTCCACCATATTTCGTCCGACGGATTTTCCACCGCGCCGCTCGCGCGCGACCTCATCGTCGCGTACAGCGCCCGGGTACACGGCCATGCGCCGAACATCGAACCGCTCCCGGTCCAGTACGCCGACTACGCACTGTGGCAGCGCGCCTTCCTGGGGTCCGAAGAGGACCCGGAGTCGTTGATGTCGACTCAGTTGGCGTTCTGGGTGGACACGTTGTCCGGGGCGCCCGAGGTGCTCGAACTGCCGCTGGATCGTCCGCGGCCGAGTGACCCGTCGTTCCGTGGCGCGAAGCTCGGGTTCGATCTCGATGCCGAACTGCACGGTCGGATGGCGTCGCTCGCGTCGTCGCGTGACTCCAGCGTGTTCATGATCGTGCATGCGGCACTGGGCATTCTGTTGTCCGCGCTGTCGGGATCCGAGGACATCTCGGTCGGAACACCGATCTCCGGTCGCGGTGACGCGGCGCTCGACGACGTCGTCGGTATGTTCGTCAACACGCTGGTGTTGCGCACCCGGATCGAGTCGTCCACCTCGTTCCAGGACCTGCTCGACGCCGTGCGCAGCACGGACCTCGAGGCGTTCACGCACGCCGACGTGCCGTTCGAGCGCGTCGTGGACCGCCTCGATCCGGTGCGTACGCCCGCGTACACGCCGCTGTTCCAGGTGATGCTCGAGTTCCAGCACACCGCACGCCCCAACATCACACTGCCGAATCTCGATGTCGAAGCCATGGATCTCGTCGACGACATCGCGAACTTCGATCTGCAGCTGACCATTTCGGAGGCGTTCGACGTCTCGGGCCAGCCGGCGGGAATCACGGCGTCGTTCCGTTATGCGACGGACCTGTTCGACGAGGCTTCGGTCGCCGAGTTCGCGACCCGGTACGAGTCGGTGCTTCGCGCTGTCACCGCCGACCCCGCCGTGGCCGTGGGCGACATCGACATGCTGACCGTCGCCGAGCGCACCGCGCTGGCTCCCGTACGCGGTGCGGCGGCGTTGCCCGAGCGATTGCTCCCCGACATCCTGACCGACGCCGTCTCTGCGGCCGGGACGGACACTGCAGCAATCGAATTCGAGGACGTCGTCGTGTCCTACGGCGAACTCGACGCTCGCTCCTCACAACTGGCCCGCCTTCTGATCGATCGCGGCGTCGGTCCGGACACGTTCGTCGCACTCGCGCTGCCGCGCTCGGTCGACACCATCGTCGCGATGTGGGCGACGGCGAAAGCAGGTGCCGCGTTCCTGCCCGTCGACCCGACGTATCCGACGGACCGTATCCGTCACATGCTCGTCGACTCCGCGGCGCCCATCGGACTCACGACACCCGAACATGCCGACGCGCTCGGTGAACTGACGTCGGCCGACGACACGCACCGCACCACGTGGCTCGTCCTCGGCGACGACGAGTCGACCGCCGACGTCTCGGCCCGGTCGACGGCGCCCGTCGTCGACGCGGACCGCACGAGACCACTCCGACTCGACGACGCCGCGTACCTCATCTACACCTCGGGATCGACCGGCGTGCCCAAGGGCGTCGTCGTCACTCACCGTGGACTCGCCAACCTCGCGGCAGAGGAGAACCGGCGATTCCGCGTCGTTCCCGGTTCTCGGACGCTCGCGTTCGCATCGCCGAGTTTCGACGCGTCGATTCTCGAATTCATGCTGGCCTTCGGTAGCGCCGCAACGATGGTCGTCGCACCGCCGAGTCTCTACGGTGGACCCGAACTGTCACGGTTGTTGGACGACAAGAGGGTCACACACGCGTTCGTCACGCCTGCCGCCCTCGCGTCGGTCGATCCGACCGGCCTCCGGCATCTCGACGTCATCGCCACGGGCGGCGACGCGTGCTCACCGGAACTGGTGGAGCGGTGGGCGCCCGGCCGGTCGATGTTCAACGCGTACGGGCCGACCGAGGGCACGATCTTCTCGTCGATCTCCGACGAGCTGCATCCCGGTATGCCCGTCGACATCGGCGCTCCGACCATCGGATTCGCCGAGGTGGTGCTCGATCGGCGGATGAATCCGGTTCCGGTCGGGGTGCCCGGCGAGCTGTACCTCGCCGGGCCTGCGCTGGCACGCGGCTATCACGGCCGACAGGTGTTGACGAGCGAGCGGTTCGTCGCGAATCCGTTCGCGACCGACGGCTCTCGGATGTACCGGACGGGCGACGTCGTGCGGTGGACGCGATCCGGCGCGCTCGAGTTCGTCGGTCGCAGCGACTCCCAGGTCAAGGTGCGCGGATTCCGCATCGAACTCGGTGAGATCGACAGCGTGCTGGCTACGCATCCGACGGTCGATTTCGTGACGACGGTCGGAGCGACGGGCCCGGCGGGCAACACCATTCTGGTGGCGTACGTCCTGCCTACTGACGGTGCATCGGTCGACACCCGCGTTCTGCGCGATCACGTCGCCGAATCACTTCCGAGCCACATGATTCCGGCCGCATTCGTCGAACTCGAGTCGATTCCGCTGACGCCCGCGGGCAAGTTGGATCGGCGGGCACTGCCCGCGCCGACGTTCGACACGCGTTCCGAATCCTCACGTGAGGCGAGCACTCCCGTCGAGAAGCATCTCGCCGAACTGTTCGCAGAGGTGCTGCGTCTCGATCATGTGGGCATCGACGAGTCGTTCTTCGCGCTCGGTGGCGACAGCATCATGTCGATCCAGCTCGTGTCGCGTGCGAAAGCTGCGGGCATCGTCCTGTCTCCGCGAGACGTGTTCGAGCGCAAGACCGTTGCAGCGCTCGCCGAAGTCGCCCTGTCCGGTGCGGACGAGGCCGTCGCGGTCCTCGAGGAGCTCCCCGGCGGAGGCGTCGGCGACGTACCGCTCACACCGATCGTCTCCTGGATGATCGAACGCACACCGGTTTTCGACCGACACACCCAGACTGCGTTGCTGACGCTGCCTCGAGGAATCGATCGCGTCACGCTCGAAGGAACGATCCAGGCGATCGTCGACCACCACGACATGCTGCGCGGCCGCCTCCGTGAGATCGACGGTGCGTGGACCATGGACGTGCAGCCGGTGGGATCGGTGACCGCCGCGGACATTCTGCACCATGCGGACGTGGAATCGACAACGCCTGCAGCCGAACTGGATCGGGCGGCACACCTGCTCGATCCGGCCGCCGGTTCGATGATTCGTTTCGTCTGGTTGGATTCCGCCGAACCCCGGCTGCTGATCGTCGCGCATCACCTCGTCGTCGACGGTGTGTCGTGGCGAATCCTGGTGCCCGACATGGGGACTGCGTGGTCGCAGATCGTTGCGGGCGAGACGCCGACGCTTCTTCCGGTGGGAACGTCGATGCGCCGGTGGGCGCACGGTCTCGTCGAGGTCAGCGTCGATCGTCGATGCGAGCTCGACCTGTGGCAGCACACGCTGTCGGGCCAGGATCCGCTCGTCGGATCGCGTCCGTTGGACTCCACGGTCGACGTCCACGACACGGTCGACAAGGTCGAAGTCGAACTTCCGACCGACGTCACCGACGACCTGCTGACGACCATCCCCGAAGCGTTCCACGGCAGCGTCAACGACGGGCTGATGGCGGCGCTCGCGCTCGCGGTGGCCGCATGGCGTCGAGATCGCGGCATCGAGACACCCGATTCGCTGATCAGCCTCGAGGGCCACGGCCGTGAGGATCAGGTCGTGCCCGGTGCGGACCTGGCCAGGACCGTCGGCTGGTTCACCACGATCTTCCCGGTCCGAATCGCGATGACGGACATCGACATCGACGACGCGTTGGACGGAGGCGCGGATGCGGGCCGACTGATCAAGGCCGTCAAGGAGAGGCTGCTCGCCGTACCCGATCACGGAATCGGATACGGCATGCTTCGCTACCTCGACGAGGAGTCCGCCGCGGCCCTGTCCAGTTACGCGGCGCCGCAGATCAGCTTCAACTATCTCGGCCGCTACAGCTCGGCGGTCCCAGAAAACCTGCGCGACGTCGGTTGGTTGCCGGTGGACAGCGACGAGATCGGCGACGTCCAGAATCCCGAATTGCCCGTCGCCGCGGCCCTGGACATCAACGCGGTCACGACGACGACCCACGACGGCGAGGCACGCCTGAAGGCAACGTTCGCCTTCCCGACCGGGGTGTTGGAACGCGACGACGTCGACAGCCTCGGTGCGCTGTGGGTGCGTGCGCTGACGGCGTTCGCGCACCACGCGCGTCGTACGGGTTCCGGCGGATTCACGCCGTCCGATCTCGACCTCGTCCAGCTCGACCAGGCTGCCATCGACGACGTGGAGGCGCGCTATCCGGGAGCGGTCGACATCTGGTCGATGTCCCCGCTGCAGGCAGGTCTGCTGTTCCACGCCGAACTGTCCGACCAGTCCGTGGATGCCTACCTGGTGCAGTTGATCATGACGCTGACGGGGTCGGTCGACGAGGCACGCTTCCGTGCGGCGACACGGAAGCTTCTCGATCGGCACGCGAACCTGCGTACTGCGTTCGTGCACAACATCGAGGGCGATTCGGTGCAGGTCGTCTCCGGACGCGTCGACGTGCCGTGGACGTCGATCGATCTGACCTCGTTGCCCGACGACGAACGCGACGCCGAACTCGATCGCCTTCTGGCGGCCGATCGCGGACGGCGTTTCAACATGGCCGAAGCACCGCTCCTGCGGTTCATGCTCATCGCGGTCACCGAGACGGAGTGGCGTCTGGTTCTCACCAACCACCACATTCTGATCGACGGCTGGTCGACGCCGCTGCTGGTGCGAGAACTGTTGACGCTGTACGCAACCGACGGCGACGACTCCGTGCTTCCGAGGGTGCCCGCGTACCGCGAGTATCTGACGTGGATGAGTCGCCGGAACACCGAGGCCGCCCGTGACGCATGGCGTTCCGCGTTGGCAGGGCTGTCCGAGCCGACGCTGCTCACCCCCGTCGAGAGCCGCAGGCAGGAATCGACTCTCGCCGCGCGCAAGCTGACCTCCCTGACGACGGAGGACACCGAACGACTCAGGACGTTCGCGCGAGTCCACGGTGTCACCCTGAACACCCTGGTCCAGGCGGCATGGGGAACCGTCCTCGCGTCGCTGACGGGGCGCGACGACGTCCTCTTCGGCGCGACGGTCTCGGGCCGGCCACCGGAAATCAACGACATCGAGTCCATGGTCGGTCTCTTCATCAACACGCTGCCGGTCCGCGTCACGATCGATCCGCGAGAAAGCCTTGGAGACTTCATCTCTCGGCTGCAGAACGAACAGGCGAGCCTGCTCGATCACCACTATCTCGGCCTGACCGAGATTCAGCGCATCGTCGGACCCGTCGTCGCATTCGATTCGCTGACGGTGTTCGAGTCCTACCCGATGGACCGCGCAGGCCTGACGACCGAGACCGACATCGTCGGGATGCGCGTCGCGAACATCGTCGACGGCAGCGATACCGCGCAGTATCCGATGACGCTCGTGGCCATGGTGGACGATCGCCTGCACATCGAGGCGAAGTATCTGCCGGAACTGTTCGCATCGTCGGCAGTCGACGCCATCGTCGGTCGCATCGGACGCGTGATGCATGCATTCGCCACGACACCCGACCTGCTGATGGGCAAGCTCGATCTGCTGTCGGAGTCCGAGCGTGCGGCTCTGGTGCCGGTGCGGGGTGGCCTGCCGGTCACGGAGCGGTTGTTGCCGGAGATTCTGTGCGGTGCGGTCGATGTCGCGGGCGTCGACGCGGCGGCGCTCGTGTCGAGTGACAGGACGATGTCGTACGGGGAGTTGGATGCGGCGTCGACGCGGTTGGCGCGTCTGTTGATTTCGCGTGGTGTGGGTCCTGGTTCGTTCGTGGCGTTGGCGTTGTCGCGGTCGGTCGAGTCGGTCGTGTCGGTGTGGGCGGTGGCGAAGGCCGGTGCTGCGTTCCTGCCGGTGGATCCGTCGTATCCGGTGGACCGGATCGCGCACATGCTCACCGACTCCGGTGTCGGCGTGGGCGTTACCGTGTCGGCACATCGCTCCGTGTTGGGCGACGCCGCGACGACAGTCGACTGGGTATTCCTCGACGACAACGAGATCGGGGCGACGCTCGCAGCGTTGCCCGACACCCCGGTCACCGACGCCGACAGGACCTGCCGACTCCGGCCGTCCCACGCTGCGTATCTCATCTACACGTCCGGTTCGACGGGTGTGCCGAAGGGCGTCGTCGTGACGCACACGGGCCTGAAGAACTTCGCCGAGGAGGAGCGCAGGCGCTTCGAGGTCACGGCCGATTCTCGGGTGCTGGCGTTCGCGTCCCCGAGCTTCGACGCCAGTGTGCTCGAGCTGCTGTTCGCCTACGGCAGCGGAGCGACGCTGGTCGTCGCGCCGACCGACGTGTACGGCGGCGCGGAACTGGCGTCGTTCGTGGCGGAACACCGTGTGACGCATGCGTTCATCACGCCTGCCGCGTTGGCGTCGGTGGATCCGACGGGCCTGGACGAGCTGAGAGTCGTCGCGACCGGCGGTGAAGCGTGCGGTCCCGAACTGGTCGAGCGGTGGGCGCCGGGCCGAAAGATGTTCAACGCCTACGGACCTACCGAGGCGACGGTCGTCGCTGTTCTCAGCAACGAGATGCACCCCGGTGTCCCGGTGGAGATCGGAAGCCCCGTCCTCGGGTCCGCGGTCGTCGTCCTCGATGCGCGACTGCAGCCGGTTCCGGTCGGAGTCGCGGGTGAGTTGTACCTTGCCGGACCAGGATTGGCTCGCGGGTACCACGATCGCGCCGTACTCACATCCGAACGATTCGTCGCGGCACCGTTCGGTGTACCGGGCGAACGGATGTACCGCACCGGAGACGTGGTGCGGTGGAACGATTCCGGCGCGCTCGAATACGTCGGCCGCTCCGACTTCCAGGTCAAGATTCGCGGATTCCGCATCGAGCTGGGCGAGATCGATGCGGTCATCGCCACGGTTCCCGGTGTGGAATTCGTTGCCACACTCGGCGTTCCGGGGCCCGCCGGTTCGACCGTGCTCGTGTCGTACCTGATGCCGGTGCCGGGTGCCGTGATCGACGTCGACGACGTGCGTGTGAAGGCCGCCTCGGCGTTGCCGTCGCACATGGTTCCGTCGGCGTTCGTGCTGCTCGACGCCATTCCACTGACCCCTGCCGGCAAGCTCGATCGCCGGGCGCTGCCCACACCGGATCTGCGCAGCGGGGGAGAGCGTCGCGAACCTGTCTCCGACGCCGAGATCACCGTCGCTCAGGTGTTCGGCGAGGTGCTGGGTATCGACGACGTCGGACTCGACGACAACTTCTTCGACCTCGGCGGCGATTCGCTGAGTGCGACGCGTGTGACGGCGCGAGTCAACAGTGCGCTCGGCACGAACGTCAGCGTGCGCGCGCTGTTCGAGGCCCCGACCGTCGAGATGTTGGCGGCACGGACGGGCCGACTCGCCGCGGTCGACTCGAGGCCGGCGCTGGTTCCGATGACCCGTCCGGATCGAATTCCGTTGTCGCAGGCGCAGCAGCGGATGTGGTTCATCAACCAGTTCGACACGTCGTCGCCTGCGTACAACATTCCGCTTGCGGTGCGACTGACAGGCGTCGTGGATGTCGACGCCTTGAACGCGGCCATCGCCGATGTCCTCGTGCGTCACGAGTCGTTGCGCACGACGTTCCCGTCGGACGGCGAGGCTCCGCGTCAATCGATCCACGACGCGCGGTCGAAGCTCGTGTCGCTCGTGCCCGTGGACGTGGAGGCGTCGACGTTGTTCGAGCGCATCGCGTCCGATGCGGGTCTCGGTTTCGATGTGACGGTGGATGTTCCGTTCCGCGCTCGGTTGTATCGGGTTGCGGTCGATGAGTTCGTGTTGGCGATCGTGGTGCATCACATTGCTGCCGACGGTGCGTCGATGGCGCCGTTGGCTGCTGATGTGATGGTGGCGTATTCGGCTCGGGTGAACGGTGAGTCGCCGTATTGGGAGCCGTTGCCGGTGCAGTATGCCGATTACACGTTGTGGCAGCGTGCGTTGCTCGGTGACGAGGACGATCCGGCGTCGGTGATGTCGTCGCAGTTGGCGTTCTGGTCGCGTGAGCTGGCCGATCTTCCGGATCTGCTGCCGTTGCCCACGGATCGGCCGCGGCCCGCGCAGCAGTCGATGCGCGGCGCCACGGTGAAGTTCGAATTCGCGCCGTCGGTGCACCGCGCGTTGATCGACATTGCGAGAGAGGCGCATTCGACGGTGTTCATGGCGGTACACGCCGCGTGGGCACTGTTGATGGCCAGATTGAGCGGTACCGAGGACATCGCCGTCGGTACGCCGATCGCCGGTCGCGGAGAAGCAGGACTGGACAAGCTCGTCGGCATGTTCGTCGGCACCCTCGTGCTGCGCACGGAGGTCTCACCGCACGTGAGCTTCACCGACCTGCTCGCACGGACGCGTGCCGCCGATCTCGCCGCGTTCGACAATACCGACGTACCGTTCGAGCGACTGGTCGACGAACTGGCACCGCTGCGCACGACGGATCGCTCGCCGCTGTTCCAGGTATTGATCGAGTTCCAGAACAACGAACGGCCGCACCTCGAATTGCCCGAACTCGTCGTCACCGCGCTCGACTTCGACGCTGCCGTCGCGAAGTTCGATCTGCAGCTGACGATGTCGGAGAACGTCGACGAATCCGGTGCTCCCGCAGGCATGTCGGCGGCGATCACGTACGCCACCGATCTGTTCGACGAGTCGACGGTACGCATGTTCGCGGACCGGTTCTCCGCCATCGTCGAGGCCGTCACCGCCGACCCGAACTGCATCGTCGGTGACGTCGACATCGTCAGCCCCGCCGAAGTCACGGCGATGCAGTCCACGTGGAACCATGCGGGTCGCACGCCGTCCGAGGACACGCTCACCAGCCGATTCGAAACGGCTGCAGCCCGTTTCGCCGACACCGTCGCCGTCGTCGACGGCACGTCGACCTACACGTACGCAGACCTGGACGCACGCGCGAATCGGCTTGCGCGACATCTGGTCTCCGTCGGCGTCGGACCCGAGACACTCGTCGCGGTGGCGATGCCGCGCACCGCCGACCTCGTCGTGGTGCTGCTCGCAGTACTGAAGGCGGGCGGCGGCTACCTCCCGGTCGACGTCACCTATCCGGCGGACCGGCTGGCGTTCATGCTCGACGACGCCAGCCCGGTGTGCGTCGTCTCCACGACGGCGGACATCGGATCGGTGCCGACCGACGGCATCACCTCGGTGCTCGTCGACGACCCGGAGACCGCGTCCGCACTGGAGCGGCTGTCGTCCGACGTGCTCGGCGACGAGGATCGCCTCGGCAAAGCGTCCGCGGACTCGATCGCCTACGTCATCTACACGTCCGGAAGCACCGGACGCCCCAAGGGTGTTCAGGTCACGCACACGACGGTCGCGACGCTGTTCGAGAACACGATCGACAAGTTCGGCTTCGACGACACCGACGTGTGGACAATGTTCCACTCGTACGCGTTCGACTTCTCGGTGTGGGAGCTGTGGGGACCGCTGCTGTACGGCGGCAAGCTCGTCATCGTCGACTACTACACGGCTCGCTCGCCGGAGAAGTTCCGCGAACTGCTGGTCTCCGAACAGGTCACGGTGCTCAACCAGACACCGACGGCGTTCTACCAATTCGCCGAGGCCGACCGAGTCGCACCCGCCGAGGCAGGCCGACTTGCGTTGCGCTACATCGTCTTCGGCGGTGAGGCCCTCGACCTGGCCCAGCTCGGTCGGTGGTATGCACGTCACGACGAGAATGCTCCGACCCTCGTCAACATGTACGGCATCACCGAGACGACGGTGCACGTCAGCTACCTGCCGTTGACCGCGGACTTCGCCGCGTCGGCGTCCGCGAGCGTCATCGGGCAGGCTCTACCGGGGCTGACCGTGTCGGTTCGCGACCACCGCCTGCGGCTCGTTCCGCCGGGTGTCACGGGTGAGATGTACGTCTCGGGTGCACAGCTCTCCCGCGGTTACCTCGGCCGCACCGCGCTGACGTCGACCCGTTTCGTCGCCGATCCGGAGTCCGCCACCGGTACGCGCATGTACCGCACCGGCGACACCGCGCGCTGGAACCGTGACGGGAGCCTCGAATACCTCGGCCGCAGCGACACACAGATCCAGTTGCACGGATTCCGCATCGAACTCGGTGAGATCGAGTCGGCGCTGTCGAACTTCGACGGGGTGGCCCAGGCGGTCGTGACGGTCCGTGACGACGGGGCAGGAGATCGACTCGTCGGCTACGTCGTGCCCGAATCGGGCCGCACCGTCGAACCGTCGGCCGTGCTCGAGTTCGTCGGCGCGACGCTTACGTCCTACATGGTTCCCGCGGCGCTCCTCGTGATCGACGAGCTGCCGCTCACCGCCAACGGCAAGCTCGACCGTCGCGCACTGCCTGCCCCGGACTTCGCGTCGCGTGTCACGCAGAGCCGAGCGCCGGCTACCCCGATCGAGGAGCGGCTCGCATCGCTGTTCGCCGAGGTGCTCGGTCTCGACGCGGTCGGCGTCGACGACTCGTTCTTCGCGCTCGGCGGCGACAGCATCATGTCGATCCAGTTGGTGTCGCGTGCGAAGGCGGCCGGACTGGTCATCGCGCCGCGGGACATCTTCGAGCGCAAGACCGTCGCGTCGCTCGCCGAGGTCGCCAAGTTCGGCAGCGCCACCGACGTCGTCGTGCTCGAGGAACTTCCGGGCGGGGGAGTCGGCGACCTGCCGCTCACTCCGATCGTGCAGTGGATGCTGGGGCGGAGCGAGCACTTCGGTCGCTACACGCAGACGGCCTTGCTGCAGCTGCCGCCGTCGATCGACTCCGACGTGTTGGATCGCACCGTGCAAGCGGTGCTCGACCGCCACGACATGCTGCGAGCGAGGTTGTACCGCAACGAAATCGGAGACTGGACCGAAACGGTCGCTCCGGCAGGAACGATCACCGCTGCATCGGTGATCCACCGCGTCGTCGTGGACACCGTCGTCGGCGACGAGTTCTCCGCCGTCGCCGCGCGCGAACTCGACGCCGCCGCTGACCGCCTCGACCCCGCCGACGGACGAATGATCCAGATGGTCTGGTTCGCCACGGAATCGGGCGCGGGCCGTCTGCTGATCGTCGCTCACCACCTGGTGATCGACGGCGTCTCCTGGCGGATCCTGGTGCCCGACCTCGCCACGGCGTGGGCACGGATCGTGGCAGGAGAGAATCCCGATCTGGCCGAGACGGGGACATCGATGCGGCGCTGGGCCACCGGTCTCGCCGAGGTCGCCGAACGTCGCGTATCCGAGCTCCCGCTGTGGACTCGAATTCTGACCGGTGACGACCCGCTCATCGGCACGCGGGCGCTCGATCCGGCGGTCGACGTCGACGCCACCGTCGATCGTGTGAAGGCGTCGCTGCCCGTCGAGGTCACCGAACATCTGCTGACGACGCTGCCCGAGGCATTCCACGGCAGCGTGAGCGACGGGCTGCTGACCGGTCTGGCGTTGGCGTTGACCGCGTGGCGCCGCGAACGCGGTGCGGACGTCGACGACGCCCTCGTGAGCCTCGAGGGCCACGGGCGTGAGGAAGGCGTCGTTCCCGGCGCGGACCTCGGCCGCACGATCGGGTGGTTCACGACCATCTTCCCGGTTCGGCTCGACCTCGCCGGCATCGATGTCGCCGACGCGTTCGTCGCGGGTAGTTCCGCCGGCGACGCGATCAAGTCGATCAAGGAACAGCTGGTCGGCATCCCGGACCACGGCATCGGCTTCGGCCTGCTGCGCTACCTGACCGATCAGGGCGGGCAGGCACTGGGCGGGTTCGATCGTCCGCAGGTCAGCTTCAACTACCTCGGCCGGTTCGCGACCGCGTCGACCGAGGGCATGGACGACGTCGGCTGGATTCCGGTGTCCGACGCGTCCCTCGGGGATGCGCAGAATCCGACGATGCCGGTCCCCGCGCTGCTCGACATCAACGCAGTCACCAATTCGACGCCTGCCGGCCCGGTGCTCGACGCGACGTTCGCGTTCCCGACGGGTGTGTTGTCCGCGTCCGAGGTGGAGCGGCTCGTCGAACTGTGGATCGAAGCGCTGACGGCGCTGACCGTGCACGCGGCAGGTACCGATGCGGGTGGATACACCCCGTCCGACCTCGAGCTCGTCGATCTCGACCAGGCGACGATCGTGGACCTCGAACAGCGCTTCCCGGCGCTCGACGACGTCTGGTCGATGTCGCCTCTGCAGTCGGGTCTGCTGTTCCACGCGCGCCTCGCGGGCGAGGTGGGACACGGCGTCGCAGCGGGTGCCGACGACGGCGTCGACGCGTACATGGTGCAGCTCGGCCTCGAGCTCCGCGGAACGGTCGACGCGACGCGCATGAAGGCGGCAGCTCAGACGCTGCTGGATCGCCATGCGAACCTGCGTACCGCGTTCGTGCACGACGCCGCAGGCCACTCCGTGCAGGTCGTACAGACCGGGGTTCGGGTGCCGTGGAAGCAGGTCGACCTGCGCGGCGCCGACGACGCCGAGAGCGCGTTGGAATCCGTCCTGGCCGAGGACAGGGGCACGCGGTTCGTGCTCGATCGTGCGCCGTTGCTCCGGTTCACCCTGATCACGAAGGCCGACGGCGAGTGGCGACTGCTGCTGACCAATCACCACATACTGCTGGACGGCTGGTCCACCCCACTTCTCATCAAGGAACTGCTGACGCTGTACGCGACGGCGGGCGACGACTCGATGCTGCCGCGGGTGCCTGCATACCGTGACTATCTGTCGTGGATGAAGAAGCAGGACCCGGAAGTGTCGACGGCACAATGGGTTCGGGCGCTCGCGGGTGTCGAGGAGCCGACGCTGCTGGCCGCCGCGGACCGCGGCCGTCAGTTGTCGACGGTGTCGCTCGAGACGACGCGATCGCTGTCCCTGGAGACGACGGCGGCACTTCGCGACCGTGCGGCTCAGCGCGGTGCGACGCTCAACACGTTCGTGCAGAGCGCGTGGGGAATCGTGTTGGCCACGTTGACCGGTCGTCACGACGTCGTCTTCGGCGCCACCGTCTCGGGTAGACCGCCGGAGATTCCGGGCATCGAGTCCATGATCGGCCTGTTCATCAACACGCTGCCGGTCCGCGTCACACTCGACCCGGCAGAGCCGATCGGCGATCTCGTCGACCGGATCCAGGTGGAGCAGGCGTCACTGCTCGATCACCACTACATGGGTCTCACCGAGATCCAGCGTGCCGCCGGCGCCGGCGTCGCGTTCGACACCCTCACCGTGTTCGAGTCGTATCCTGTCGATCGCGCGGGACTGTCGGAGGACACCGACATCGCAGGCATGCGCGTCGCCGACGTCGTGGGCAAGGACGCCGCGCACTATCCGCTGACGCTCGTCGCGTCGGTGGACGATCGACTGCATCTGAAGGCGAAGTATCTCCCAGATCTGTTCGCCGAGAACGAGGTCGAGCGCATCGTCGGCCGCGTCGAACGCGTGCTCCACGCGATGCTGTCCGACGACCGCAGGCCGGTCGCAGGCATCAGGCTGCTCGACGACGCGGAGCACGACGCCCTGGCACCCGTCTCGGGACTCGAAGGCGGGTCGACGCGGTTGCTCGCGCAGGTCTTCGAGCGTGCGGCGTCGATGGACCCCGATCGGATCGCGCTGCGCTACGACGGCAGGTCCGTCGACTACCGCGAACTCGATCGCCGGTCGTCGCAGCTGGCACGCCTGCTGCTGCGCCGCGGAGTGGCAGCCGAAACGTTCGTTGCGCTCGGCCTGCCTCGGTCGGTGGAGTCGGTCGTCGCGGTGTGGGCCGTCGCCAAGACCGGAGCGGCATTCGTTCCGGTGGACCCGGGTTATCCACGCGATCGCATCGACCACATGCTGTCCGATTCGGCCGCCCGATTCGGCATCACGACGACGACGAATCGCGACGATCTTCCGGCCGCACTCGTCGGCGGTGAGCCCTGGATCGTCGTCGACGACGTCGACACCGAGTCCGAACTGGCGTCGTTGTCGTCCGAGCCTCTCACCGAGACCGAACGCGTCGCAGGCGTCGACATGTCCAGCGCGGCCTACGCGATCTACACATCGGGTTCGACGGGTCTGCCCAAGGGCGTCGTCGTCACCCACAGCGGCCTGGAGAATTTCGCGAACGAGCAGATCGATCGGTACTCGCTGACGCCGGACGCACGGACGTTGCACGTGTCGTCGCCGAGCTTCGACGCATCCGTACTCGAATATCTGCTGGCGTTCGGTGCAGGCTCGACCATGGTGATCGTCCCGCCCACCGTCTACGGCGGCGACGAACTACGGGCCATCATCGCGGCGGAAGGCGTCACGCACGCGTTCATCACGCCCGCTGTGCTGGCCTCGGTGAATCCGATCGGGCTCGACACGTTCGAAAACGTCGTCGTCGGCGGCGAAGCAGTGCCTGCCGAGCTCGTGACGACGTGGGCGCCCGGCCGTGCCCTGTTCAACGGATACGGCCCGACCGAGACCACCATCATGTCGAACATCAGCGATCCGCTCGACGGCGATTCGCTGCTCACCATCGGCGGCCCGATCCGCGGCGTGGAAGCGGTCGTCCTCGACGGCCGGATGCAGCCGGTTCCCGTCGGCGTGCAGGGAGAGCTCTACCTCGCGGGCGCAGGCCTGGCACGCGGCTACCACGATCGTCCCGGCCTCACCGCGGAGCGGTTCGTCGCCAATCCGTTCGGCAAGCCGGGAACGCGGATGTACCGCACCGGTGACGTCGTTCGGTGGACGCCGGAACGCACCGTCGAATACGTGGGACGCAGCGACTTCCAAGTCAAGGTGCGCGGCTTCCGTATCGAGCTCGGCGAGATCGACGCAGTGTTGTCCTCGCACCCGAGCGTCGACTTCGTCGCGACGGTGGGCGCCGAATCACCCTCCGGCACTACGGTTCTCGTGTCATACGTTCGTCCGGTGGACCGGACGGCGGAACTCGACGTGTCGGTACTGACCGAACACGCGGCCGCCAGCCTGCCCGGACACATGGTGCCGTCGATCATCGTTCCGCTGGAACAGATTCCGCTGACGCCCGTCGGCAAGCTCGATCGCCGAGCACTGCCGACACCCGAGTTCGGTGCCGAGACCGCCGACTACGTCGCGCCGCGCGACGCGGAGGAAGAAGCGGTCGCCGCGGTGTTCGCCGACATCCTCGGAGTCGACCGCGTCGGAGCACTGGACGGATTCTTCGACCGCGGTGGCGACTCGCTGTCCGCAACGCGCGTGATCGCACGTGTCAATGCGACGACGTCGAGCAGCCTCGGTGTCCGAGCCATCTTCGAAGCCCCGACGGTGGCGGCGCTCGCCGCACTCGTCCGCGGATCTTCGGCTGTGGACGGCCGTCCGGTACTCGGCGCGAAGGCGCGACCTGCGGAGATTCCGCTGTCGCTCGCGCAGCAGCGGATGTGGTTCATCAACCGCTTCGACCCGTCGTCACCGGCGTACAACGTGCCTCTCGTCGTCCGGCTGACCGGCGAGCTCGATCCGGCCGCTTTGACGGCGGCGGTGTCGGACCTGCTGGATCGGCACGAGTCGCTGCGCACGACGTTCCCCGCCGGAGCCGATGGACCGCAGCAGCTCGTACACCGCACCGAGGACGTCCTTCCGACGGTCGTCGTGACGCCGGTGGAGGAGAACGACATTCACGAGGCCGTCGGACGCTTCGTCGGCGTCGGTTTCGACGTGGCGACCGAGATTCCGATCCGCCTCGCGGTGTTCGAGGTCCCGTCGCCCGACGAGCCCGTCCACGTCCTCACCGTCGTCGTGCACCACATCTCGGCCGACGGCGCGTCGATGGCGCCGCTGGCTCGCGACGTCATGACCGCGTACCTGGCACGAACGCAGTCGACGGCTCCCGCGTGGGAACCGCTCGAGGTGCAGTACGCCGACTACACGCTGTGGCAGCGCGAGCTGCTCGGCGACGAGGACGATCCGACGAGCATCGCCTCACGTCAGCTCGAGTACTGGCGCACGACGCTGCGCGGTCTGCCCGAGCTGCTTCCGTTGCCGACGGACAAGCCCCGTCCGACCACGCAGACATTCGTCGGTGGCCGCGTCCGATTCACGATCGACGCCGAACTGCACGTCAGGCTGACCGAGTTCGCCCGGACTCACCCGGCGACGATGTTCATGATCGTGCACGGTGCGTTCGCGGTGACTCTGTCCAGGCTCAGCGGCACCGACGACATCGCCATCTCGACTCCGATCGCCGGCCGCGGCGAGGCGGCACTCGACGACATCGTCGGCATGTTCGTCAACACCCTCGTGCTGCGGACCGTCGTCGTGGGCGCCGAGTCGTTCGATGCGCTTCTGCGACGCCTCGTACACGACGACCTCGAAGCGTTCGCGCGCGGTGACATCCCGTTCGAGCGGGTGGTCGAAGTGCTCAACCCGTCGCGTTCCACCGCGTATGCGCCGTTGTCGCAGGTCGCGTTGTCGTTCCAGAACAACGAACGGGCGCGACTCGACCTGCCGGGCCTGGTCGTGGAAGGCGTCGACATCGACGTGCCGGTGGCCAAGCAGGACCTGCAACTGCTGCTGTCCGAAACGTTCGACGAACAGGGCGCACCCGCCGGTATCGACGGTGCGATCGACTATGCGACCGCGCTGTTCGAACCGTCGACCGTTTACTCGTTCGCCGAACGCTTCGTACGCATCCTCGATGCGGCGATCGGCGCACCCGATGCTCCAATCGGCGACATCGACATCCTCACCGAGACCGAACGGCCGCTGTTCGCGCCTGCGCGCGGCGACGACGGGGGAGAACCCTCGACGTGGCCCGAAATTCTCGCGCATGCCGTCCGGGAGAATCACGACGGCATCGCCCTCGAGTACCTCGACCGAACGCTGACGTACGCCGAACTGGACTCCGTCTCGACCCAGATCGCGCGCATGCTCATCGATTACGGCGCGGGACCGGAGACGTACGTGGCGCTCGCGATGCCGCGGTCGATCGAATCGGTCGTCTCGACATGGGGCGTCACCAAATCGGGCGCCGCGTTCCTCCCCGTCGATCCGAACTACCCGTCCGAGCGCATCGCTCACATGCTGGACGACTCCCGGTCTCCGATCGGCCTCACGTTGTCTGCGTTCCGAAATCAGTTGCCGGACAGCGTCACCTGGCTCGTCGTGGATGACCCGGAGTTCGTCGCCGACGCCGAGCAGTACCCGACGGATCCGGTGACCGATGCGGACCGAACGTCGGCTCTGCAACTCGACCATCCGGCGTACTTGATCTACACGTCGGGGTCCACGGGTCGTCCGAAGGGTGTGGCCGTCCGACACCGCGGAATGTCGAACCTCGAGCACGAGGTGACACTGCGGTTCCACCCGACGCGGCAATCGCGCATCTCGCACAACGCGTCACCGAGTTTCGACGCGTCCGTGTACGAGATGACGATGGCCATCGGCGTCGGTGCGATTCTGGTCATCGTCCCGCCCGGCCTCTACGGCGGCAGTGATCTGGCCGACTACCTCGAAGCGCACCGGGTGACGCACACGTTCCTGACACCCGCGGCGCTCGCGTCCATCGACGCCGACAGGCTTCCCGACGTGGAGGTGCTCGCACTCGGCGGCGAGGCGGTGACGTCCGAACTCGTCGCCCGCTGGGCGCCCGGACGCGAACTGTTCAACGGGTACGGCCCGACGGAGACGACCATCCAGGCCAGCGTCGGCGGCCCGCTCGCGGCCGGTGCTTCGATCGACGTCGGTAGCCCGGCGATCGGGTTCCGGTACCTCGTGTTGGACGAGCGACTCAGGCCCGTGCCTGCGGGGGTCGCCGGCGAGCTGTACATCGCCGGACCCGCGACGGCCCGCGGTTACCTGCACCGGTTCGCGTTGACCTCGGAACGGTTCGTCGCGGATCCGTTCGGCGAGCCCGGCGAGCGTATGTACCGCACGGGCGACGTCGTCCGCTGGACGAGTGGTCACACGATCGAGTTCGTCGGACGCAGCGACTTCCAGGTCAAGGTGCGCGGCTTCCGCATCGAACTCGGTGAGATCGACGCCGCGCTCACCGAGCACGACGCGGTCGGCTTCGCGGCGACGATCGGTCACACCGCGCCGTCGGGTGACACGGTTCTCGTCTCCTACATCCGGGTGAACGACGAGCACAGCGTCTCGACGACGCAGCTGACCGACTTCCTCGCCGCATCCCTTCCGCGGCACATGGTGCCGACGGCGATCGTCGAACTCGACGAGATTCCGTTGACTCCCGTCGGCAAGCTCGATCGCCGTGCTCTTCCGGTACCGGAGCTGGGGTCGACATCGACGCCGTACCGTGCGCCGTCGACCCCGACGGAGACCGCGGTCGTCGCGGTGTTCGCCGACATCCTCGGAGTCACCACGGTCGGAGTCGACGACAACTTCTTCGATCTCGGTGGTACCTCCCTCGTCGCGACGAGGATCGTGCCCGCACTCGAAGCGGCCGTCGGCGTCCGGGTTCCGCTGCAGGCGCTGTTCCTCGATCCGACGGCAGGCGGTCTCGCCGCGCGGATCGACGCAGGGGAAGGCACGTCGACATCCCAGCTCGACGCCGCGTTCTCGGTCGTGATCCCGTTGCGCGCGGAGGGCAACGGAACGCCGTTGTTCTGCGTCCACCCGGGAATCGGCCTGTCGTGGGGTTACTCGGGAATCGTGCGGCACCTCGACGACGACCGTCCCGTCTACGGTCTGCAGCTGCCGAGTATCTCCGAAGGTGGGCGGTTCGAGTCCATCCAGGAACTCGCACACCGGTACGTCGAGGAAATCCGCGCGGTTCAGCCGGACGGGCCGTACAACGTGCTCGGGTGGTCGCTCGGCGGCGCCATCGCGCATGCCGTCGCCGTCGAGTTGCGTGCGACGGGTGCGGAGATCGAGTCGCTGACGATCATGGACAGCTACGTTCTCGATCCTGCCGAGACGACCGCGGGTGAACTGACCGTCGAGGAACTTCTCGAGGGCCTCGGCGTGGACGTCTCGCGTGACGAGTCCGAACCTGCCCTGACCTACGACGGTGCCGTGACGTTGCTGAACGACGCCTTCGGACAGGACACCGGCCTGACTCCCGGTCACCTCGAACGAATCAATGCGGGATTCTCGAATTCGACAGCTTTGATGAATGCATTCGTTCCGGATGAGTTCGACGGTGATGTTCTGTTCTTCGCGGCCGCACGGGGATCCGGTGACGGAGTTCGACGAGAACCGTCGCAGTGGAATTCGTTCGTGTCCGGAGAAATACGTATTCGATCGATCGATTGCGCGCACAATCAAATGATCGAGCCGGAGGTTCTCGCGGAAATCGGAAAGGAACTCGAAGAGTATCTCGACAGATGATTTCTGGTTCCGACGAATTTTGCTTCATTCGGTCACAGAACGCGCGGTAGCGAATACCATCGTGACCTACGCACGATCCATTTCGCCGAACTACGGTCTGGGGATGCCTGTGAAACGAATCAAGTCCGTGTCAGCAACCATCGTGGCGGTCGTGGCCACGACCGCGGTCACCGTGGCTCTCGGCAGCGGCCCTGCGAATGCTGCACCCGCAGCAGAGTCGGTCGGCTTCGAAACGTCGGCCACCCCCGAAGGATCGGTGAGGACCGTCCTCGACGGCGGCGCCTTCCGCCTCGACGCGTCGGCGTCGGCGGTTCAGGTCGTCGGTGATTCGGGGGCGGTGCTCGCGAGCCTGCCGCTGACGTACACGGTGAACGGAACGCAGTATTCGATCGCACCGTCGATCACAGGGGAGCGGCAGCTTCTGCTCACACCGCAGCCGGCCGCGTTGGTCACCGACGTGGCCGGACCGGTGACGAAACAGCAGGCGCTGGACAACCTGCTCAGCCAGACCGGAATCGGACTGGCCAACGGGGGAGCGGCAGGAGCAGCCGTAGGTGCGGCACTCGGACTTGCGATCGGGTGTGTGTCGATCTTCCCCAATTTCATCGCGGGTTGCATCATCGGTACAGCGATCGGTGTCGTGGCGGGCACGATCATCGGGACGAACAACGCGAACCCCAACATCGGGCCTGCGGCGTTCGAGTACTTCAACACTCCGTAGACGGCACGACGAAAGATCGGGCCGCAACGGTGTCACCGTTGCGGCCCGATCTTTTTCGATGGGTAGGTCAGTTGTTCGTGTTGTCCAACGCGCGGCGCATCGAGACGGCCTTCACCATGGTCTCGGTGAATTCCTCCTCGGGATCCGACAACGCCACGATTGCGCCGCCGACACCGAAGGTCACCTCGTGCTCGGTGGAGACGATGGTTCTGATCACGATCGAGAAGTCGGCGGTGCCGGTCAACGAGAAGTAGCCGATCGCTCCGGAATACACCCCGCGAGGGCCGTCTTCCAGCTTGTCGATGATCGCCATCGTACGGATCTTCGGCGCTCCCGTCATCGAGCCGCCCGGGAATGCAGCCCCGATGCAGTCCACGGCCGACGCGTCCTCACGCAGACGGCCCCGAACAGTCGACACCAATTGGTGCACAGGAGCATAGGTTTCGACATCGAACAGCTTCGGTACGTGCACCGAACCGGGCACGCACACGCGAGCGAGATCGTTACGGACCAGATCGACGATCATGAGGTTCTCGGCGTTGTCCTTCTCGTTCGAGAGAAGATCCGCCCGCAGCAACTCGTCTTCCGCCTCCGTTGCGCCCCGGGGACGCGTGCCCTTGATGGGCTTCGACTCCACGATGCGGTCGGCGTCGATGCGGAGGAAGCGTTCGGGCGATGCGCTGGAGACGGACAGGTCGTCGAACCCGAGGAACGCGCTGTACGGGGTCGGATTGATCTCGCGCAGACACGAATACGTGCCGAGCGCGTCGATCGGTCCCGGGAACGTCGCCATGTTGGTCAGACACACCTCGTAGGTCTCACCCGACCGGATGTCGGCGAGACACTGTTCGATCAGTCCGATGTACTTCGCGCGATCGTGGCGGAGCTGCAGATCCGCTTGCACCGTCGGAGCGACCAACGGCTGTTCGGGCTCCGGCTCGGAACGACCTCGAACTCCGTCGAGACGCCGCAGCGACTCGGTGATCGATGCGAACCAGTCGAGTGTCGCCGGCTCCTCGTGATCGGCGACCAGCGCCAGAACATGGCACCGCCCGGCGTCGTGATCGAACACGAGCGCGCGGTCGGCGAAGACCATCGACGCGTCCGGAGTCGGGGCAGTGTGGACCAGCTGACCTCCCACGTCTGCCTTCAGTTCGTACCCCAGATAGCCGACGTACCCGAGACCGAAGGCGAACGGATGGTCGTGCAGCGGCGGGACGGCGCGTTCCGTCAACTGCCGATTCAGGTAGTCGAAGAACGTCGAATCCACCGACTCGACGGTGCCGTCGCTGCGCTGCACGTTCACGCGCGCCGCGGCGACGCTGTAGGTCACGTATTCCGCACGGGGACCGGAACAATCACCCATGATGGAGAACCGTGAGTCCGCCTCCAACGCCGAGCTCCCGTCGAGCCAGAACTTGTTCGGACCGTCGGCGAACAATGCGCGAAAGACCTGTTCGGTATCGAAATCGCCCTCGACGCAACGGGTTTCGATGGCGTACGCGGACCGGGTAGGCGCAGTCTGCGACGTCGCGGCGGGCAGACTCAGATCGCGAAAGTTCGCCAGAAGCTCCCGTCCGTATTCGGTGCTGATCGACTCGGGGTGAAACTGCACTCCCCACATCGGAAGCGTGCGGTGGCGAACAGCCATGACGAGGCCGTCGGCCGTCCACGCACACGGCTCCAGGTCGTCGGGAAGCTCGATTGCGACGAGCGAGTGATACCTGACCACCGAGAACGACGACGGCAGCCCGTCGAACAGATCGGTGCCGGCGTGCGTGATCGTCGAGACACGACCATGCATCGGGAGCGGCGCGAGATCGACGTGACCACCCAGCACGTGACAGATGGCCTGGTGCCCCAGACAGACACCCAGCACCGGTAGACCACTCTCGAGAATCACACGCGACGAGATGCCGAGGTCGTGGGCGGTGGCGGGTCGGCCGGGGCCGGGGGAGATGACAACGTTGTCGTATCGGGCGAAATCCAATGTCTCCCAAGCGACGTCGTTCTTCACGACGGTGGGCGGAGTTCCGTTGACCTCGGCGAGTAGTCCGTACAGGTTGTACGTGAACGAATCGTAATTGTCGATCAACAAAGTGCGCACTGCCATGACGGCCACCTAACGCTGCCGCGGAGTCGAGGCGGGTCCGTCGCCGTTCGTCGATGCTGCGCCGTCCGAGTTCGACTCCAGCGAGGCTGCGACCGGGTCCGCGTCGATGATGACGTCCTCGACGCGACAAGCCTCTGCGATGAGCAGGGAATACACCGACGCCAGGAAGTCCTCGGACAGATCGTTGTTCCGCGCGAATTCACGAGCGCGGTCCTGCACGACACCGACACGGCCGGGCTGCATCATCGGAATATCGAAGTCTCGCTTCACATGTGCGACGCGAACGCACACGTCGATGCGTTCCTTGACCGCTTCCAGCAGCCGCCGGTCGATCGCATCGAGTTCACCGCGAAGCGATCTCAACAATCCGTCGGACTCGTCGCTCACGATTCGCTGCCCCCTCGTTCTGCAGCACAGCGCTGCGATTGCTCGATTTCAACGGTATTCACAACATATCGCGCTGACTTTCTGGACCGTTACCCCGACGACGATCGGCTCAGCCTTCGATTCTGACATCTCGGCGCGCCCCACGAGGGGAACAATGACCGACATTTTCGTTTTCGTCGTCGGATCGTTGCACGACGCCCGAAAAACAAACTTCGAGCCCATTCGAGACGAAAAAACTGCGCCGAACGAATGAATTCGTTCGGCGCAGTTGCATTTCGTACGCTCGGATTCGCGGAGTCCGAACGCGAACGGTGGTGCGCATCGGCGCTACCCGAGTATCAGGCTCCGCGTCGCTTCACCTTGAGGAGGTCCATTCGCTCCTTGAGAAGCTCTTCGAGCTCCTCGACCGAGCGACGCTCGAGCAACATGTCCCAGTGAGTACGAGGAGGCTTGACCTTCTTGGTCTCGGGCGCAGCGCCCTCGATCAGGGTGCCTTCCAGACCGTTGCGGCACATCCAGGTGCCCGGAATTTCGGCGTCGTCCGCGAACGGCACATCGAACTCTTCGCCGTTGTCGCAGCGGTAGCGGGCGACGCGACGAGGCGCGAGGTCGTGATCTCGATCGGTCTCGTAGCTGACAGCGCCGAGTCGGCTACCCCGAAGTACACGATCTGCCATTGTGAAGTCCTCTCCCTCGATAGTGCGTGCTGGGGCGGACGTCGTGCCTGCTGTACACGATCCCCACGCCACTCACAGATTCTTCAACGCGCCGAGCACGCCGATCGTTCCCGGTTCGGCGTGCGACAC
The DNA here is from genome assembly GCF_019835205.1 of Rhodococcus sp. BP-261. Classification (NCBI taxonomy): domain Bacteria; kingdom Bacillati; phylum Actinomycetota; class Actinomycetes; order Mycobacteriales; family Nocardiaceae; genus Rhodococcus; species Rhodococcus sp. BP-261. Next base: position 225,256 of record NZ_JABUCO010000002.1, read on the forward strand.
GAATCGATCCGCGCACAAGTACGCATCATTCTACCCGGCAGCACGCCGTAGGCTCGTGGGCATGTCACCGATGTCCCGACGAGCCCATGCGTGCGAATGGTGTGGACGCGAAGTCGCGGATTCCGGAATGGGGCGTCGGCGACGGTACTGCAGGCAGTCGTGCCGTCAACGCGCCTACGAACACCGAAGCGCAGTCAAGGGCACGTCGATCGCGGAGGATGCGGTCGTCCTGTCCGCGGACGAGGCGTCGGCCCTGATCGATCGAGCCTTCGAGGTCCGGTGCGCCGCCGAGGACGTGGCGATCGCGATAGGTGAAGGTGCCACGGCCGAGGAATTGACGCGCCTGTGCGACGACCTCGTATCGCGAGCACGGGACGCCGAACGACTTCGGTGAGGTGGGAGGGATCTGGACCGGTCCGGCAGTAGTGTTGTCGAATGAACACCGGCGAGGGCGAGGCTCAGCGCGAATGGAATGGCAAGGCGCGGAACGAGACCCCGACTCAGCAACTCGATCGCAAGAGGAACGCACTGCTTCAGGAGCTTCGAGTCGTGCAGACCGGTGTTCAGCTGTTGACCGGATTTCTGCTCACGGTCCCGTTCCAAGGCCGCTTCGATCAGCTGTCGTCGACTGGCCGGGCCGTGTATCTGGTCACGGTCGCTGCGTCGATCGTCGCGACGATACTGCTGATCGCCCCAGTCGGTATGCACCGTCTTCTGTTCCGCAAGCGGGCCATCGGATATCTGGTCCGAGTCGGAAACCGACTTGCCATTCTCGGGCTGTTGTCACTCGCCGTGGCGCTCGTCGGGGTAGTGACTCTGACGTTCGACCTGGTGCTGGGCATCGTCGGAGCCGTCAGTGCTGCGATCGTCGTCGCGGTACTGCTGATCGGCCTGTGGTGGGTCCTGCCGCGTAGCCATCTCGCGCATGGCGACATGGATTCCGGCGACGAATCCCGGATATCGGACTCTAGGGGTCCGACTGCGTCCTAGTGGTCGCGCAGCTTCTCGATAAGATCGTCCTTCTTCAGATTCGAGTAGCCCGACAGGCCGAGTTCCTTGGCCCGCGACTTCAGGTCGTCGACGGTCCAGTCCTTGTACGAACCCGAATGACCGCCCTTCGCGCCGACGGACGACCGACCCTTGTTCGCCGCGGCGTTGGAAATGCGAGCCGCTTTTTCTTTCGAGTTGCCTTCCTTGCGGAGCTCCTCGTACATGTCCTGGTCCTTGAGCTGCGGCTTCGAGTCGCTCGACGAATTCTTCGGCATGGTTCCTCCTGACGTCGTGTCGGGAGTCGGATATCCGTGCGTTGCGCTGTTCAAACGACGCCGTGCGGGGCCGGGAACCGTTGAATCCACGGCTGCGCTTCCTCGAGCTGCGCCGCGAGCTGAAGCAGGAGACGCTCCGAGCCGAGAGGTCCGACGAACTGCACTCCGAGGGGGAGGCCGTCGTCGGTCCAGTGCAACGGAACGCTGATCGCGGGGCGGCCGGTCAGATTGGCCAGCTGGGTGTACGGCACCCAACCGAGGTTCTGCTCGATCGCGTCGTCGAGCAAGCCGCTCAGTGCCATGACGCGCCCGCCACGCATGGCGTTCATGACGCGTGCTGCAAGTTGGACCAGAGGCGACGTCGCGGTTGCGCCGAGCCGCGGTGGGGGAGTTGCGAGCGTGGGGGTGAGGAACAGATCGAACCGAGTGTGGAACTCGGCGAGGGACCGTACGTAGGTCCTCGTGTTCTCGAGAGCGGCGATCATCGCGTTCATCCCGCTGTGACGGCCGAACTCGGCCATCGCCAGCGTGTCTGGTTCGAACTGCGAGTTCTTCGCACCGAGACGGGCCTTGATGTCGACGACCTGGGCGTACACCTGCGCGAACCAGATCGTCAGGAAGTCACGGGACAAGGACCGGTCGTCGTAGGGGGGAGCCACCTGTTCGACGCGGTGGCCGAGCCCGGTCAGCAGCGTCGCGGCCCGTTCGACCGCCGCGACGGCTTCACGGTCGGGGTTCGGGTTCACCGACGACGAGATGGACCAGCCGATGCGCAGCTTCGCAGGACGGCGGTCGAGATCGGACGCGAACGGCGTGGTCGGGAACTGCGCCGAATAGTCGGCGTACGGGTCGGGGCCGACGATGGCGTCGCACAGTGCTGCGCTGTCGCGAACGGTTCGGCTCACCACACCTTGCCCGACCATCCCGAACAGGACCTCACCGGTCTGTGGTCCGTACGGCGAGAGACCGCGACCGAGTTTCAACCCGACCAGTCCATTGCAGGCAGCCGGGATGCGGATGGATCCACCGCCGTCGTTGGCGCCCGCTGCAGGGACGATACCGGCGGCGACTGCGGCGCCGGCACCACCGGACGATCCACCCGGCGTGCGTTCCGGGTTCCACGGATTACGGGCGGGGCCCCACAGTTCCGATTCGGTGACGCCCTTCGCGCCGAACTCGGGGGTGTTGGTCTTTCCGAAGATCACCAGACCGGCATCGAGGAACCGCTGTGTGACCAGTGCATGTTCTGCGGCGACATCGTTCTTCAGTGATTGTGAACCGTACGACGTCGGGTAACCCTTGTACTCCTGCGCCAGATCCTTGATCAGGAACGGGACACCGGCCAACGGCCCGGTCAATTCGCCGCTGTCGGCACGCTCGTCGGCAGCAGCGTCCATTCGCATGACGATGGAGTTGAGGCCACCGTCGACGGCGTCCGCCCGCGTGCGCGCCAGATTCAGCAGTTCGCGGGGCTTGACCTCGCCGGTTCGAACCAGCTCGGCCAGAGACGTGGCGTCGTTGGACACGTATTCGGCGAATTCCACCGGGCGATGCTATCCCGGGCCGGGCCGCCGTTCGATGGATTCCGCCCCGCGAATCGTTCCCCGGCTGGGCTACTCGGCTATCGATCGCGAAAAGCGCGCCCGGCCTTGTTCTCTCGCGGCCTGAGGCTGCTGTTCGGCAGCGTCGGCGCGGGCAGATGTTGAGTATCCCCCTCGTAGCCCTGCACCTGGCCGAACCTGTCACTGTGCGCCTGCCACTGCTCGCGGTAGCGCTCGATCTCGGAGTGCGTGCGGCCGACGAAGTTCCACCACATGATGATGTCCTCGTTCAACGGCGTTCCACCGAGCAACACGACACGGGCCGCAACGTCGGCGCCGACGTTGCGCAGGTGAAGACGCGTCGCGCCGACCCCGATGTATCCCATCTCGGTTCGAACGAGCGGTTCGGCTGCGGACTCGACGACCTGCACTGTTCCGTCGTCGACGAGGACACCGTGTTCGAACGTGGGGTCCACGTCGAGCTCGATCTCGGCACCCGGCGCGAACGTCAGCTCGGCCCCGAGCAACGGCGTGAAGGTGTGCACCGGCGACCGATCACCCGCACATTCGCCGAGAAACACGCGAACGGCGACGCCGCTCCGCTCGACGGCAGGCGGCACGTAGTGCGCGAAGTCGCGCGGCGTGTCCGCGGCGTCGGCCGGAAGGGCCACCCAGAGCTGGACGCCGTGCAGGATCGTGGTGTTCGACGTCGACACCTCGGTGTGCGCGATCCCGTGGCCTGCCGTCATCAGGTTCAGCTCACCGGGCCGCACCATCGCGTGATTGCCCATCGTGTCGCGATGTTCGATCTCGCCGGTGAACAGCCAACTGACCGTCTGCAGACCGGTGTGTGGATGCGGTGGTACGTCCATGCCACCCGTCGTCGACACGTCGTCGGGACCGTAGTGGTCGGCGAAACACCAGGCGCCGATCAACGACCGTTCACGCTGGGGCAGTGTGCGACGCACCGTCATCGCACGCGGTCCACCGAGCGGCACATCGCGCGCTGTGAGCACCTCCACGACGATGTCGCCGACGTCACCAGCAGTACCTGCGTCCGCGTCCGACCGGCAGTCGATCTCGGACGGCCGGGTTTCGAGGTTGCTCATGTGCTCATGTTCCTCCTCACCGGCGCACCTCGCCGGATCGGGGTGGGAACTGCCGTCGGTCGACGAGTAATGTCGATGCGCGAGAACGTGTTCGATCCCCTCCGTACGACCCGAGAGGCTTCCGTGACCCACAGCGATTCCGACGATGCACACTCTCCAGTGCTGCGGGTGTTGATCGACAAACATGATCCCGAAGTGTTCAAAGCGCAAGTCGCTGTGGCCAAGGCTGTCCGCGCCGCCACGCACGACGCCGGTATGGATCGCCGGTTCGTCGAGCTGGTCAACGTCCGTGTTTCCCAGATCAACAGGTGCGCATACTGTCTGGACGTCCATGGCGCAGCCGCAGTGGCAGCGGGGGAGACGCCGCAGCGGCTCTCGGTGTTGCCCGCGTGGCGGGACACGACGTTGTTCGACGATCGTGAACGCGCCGCTCTGACGCTCGCCGAGTCGGTCACCACGCTGCCCGACAGCGCCAGCCAGGATCGCGACTACGCATTCTCCCGAAAGGTGTTGTCCGACAAAGAGATTTCGGCATTGTGCTGGGTAGCAATCGCCATGAATGCCTTCAACCGCATATCGATCGTCAGCCGACACACGGTGCGACCTCAACAGTAGAAAGGCCACACGATGACCGCTTCGAACGACGACATCCGCGACCGCGTCACCGTCGCTCACGATGCTCCCGGGCAGCGCTACACCCTCGGAATCGACGACTCCGTCATCGGCTTCACCGAGTACCGCGACCACGACGGCCGGAGGGTGTTCTTTCACACCGAGACTGACGACGCCTATGCGGGCCACGGCCTCAGTTCGATCCTGGTGAAGAACGCACTCGACGACGTGCGTGCACAGGGCCTGCGAGTGGTCGCCGTCTGTCCGCTGGTGGCCAAGTACGTCGGCAAGCACACGGAGGTCCAGGACATCGTGGACCCGGTTACCCCACAGGTTCTCGAATTTCTCGACGCAGCGTCACAGTGAGCTAGATCCCGGCGACGAACTCCACACCTATAGAAACGTCACTGTGACGTTTCTATAGGTGTGGGCAGGGTCGGTGAGTCGGGGGTCCCGTGGCTTTGCGGTGCCGCCGAGACTCCATGAGGTGAACGACGATCGTGGGGCGAGAACCGCGACAATCGTGGGCCGTCGACGTCCCGGCGGATGCCGGCTGGACCGAGTGCGCGAACCGCGTGGAGATCGACGTTACGAGCGGTGTGAGACAGAGCGTTCCGATGTGTCGAGGCGTGACGCGTGTGCACCGTGTACAGCCAGTTCATGACTCGGCGCCCATGTCGGCGTTTTGCCGATAATCTACATTATGTCAACTAAGCGACCGGCCATCGACTAGCCAGCGCTTCGCAGATGGCACGCTGCTCTCCCTCGTCGTGCGTGTGCATCAGCAGCCCTTCGACGGTGAACACCGCAATCATCACTTCGGCGTCGACGGTCTCCGCGGAGACGCCGGCTGCTTCCAGTTCGGCACGGAACAGACTGCCTGTGAGTAGATGAAAGTTGTTGTGCCACTCCGCTACCGCCGGTGAATGCGCCACGCGAGCATGGACTGTCGTCACCAGGCCGCTCATCTCGGTCAAACGCCGCACGATCCACAGCACCCGAGCCGCAATCGGCTCACCCGAAATTGCCTGATACATCGGCCAGACGTCGGCCATGACAGCCGAGACGACCGCGACGAGTACGTCGTCCTTGTCCCCGAAATACCAGTAGATCGTGTTGGCTGCTACCCCGGCTTCCTTCGCCAGCTTGCTCATCGACGTCGCGTCGAACCCGCCCTCGACGAACAACCTGCGCGCCGCCGCGACGATCTCTTCGCGCTTCTCATCGGCAGCTTGCGGTTTCTTGTTCCGCGCCACGGCGACGTTCACCTCCACGACGATGTTTCTGGATTGGTCACTGGCTCTTGAATGGCATTCAAGAGCCTGCTAGCTTGTTGAATACCATTCAAGATACCTCGTGGAGGTTCTCTATGACGTCTCAGCGCAGTTACGTTCGGTCCGATGTCACCTTCGGATCCGGCGACGCGTCGTGCGCAGCCTGGCTCTACCGTCCGGACGGCGTCGCGAACCCGCCGATCGTCGTGCTCGCGCACGGCTTCGCGGCGTTCCGTGAACTCCGGCTCGACGCGTACGCCGCGCGGTTCGCCCAAGCCGGCTATGCCGCATTCGTCTTCGACTATCGCCATTGGGGTGCCAGCGAGGGTATGCCGCGCCGCATTCTCGACATCGGCAAGCAGCAGGCCGATTGGGCTGCTGCACTCGCCTATGTTCGGAGCCTCGACGGCATCGACACACGGCGAGTGGTGGCGTGGGGGTCGTCGTTCGGCGGTGGCCACGTCCTGAAGCTGGCCGCCCGAGACACCGGCCTGGCCGCTGCGATCATCCAAGTTCCTCACGTGAGCGGACCTGCGTCGGCGTTCTCCCAATCTCCGGCGTTGGTGGCGCGACTGATCCTGGGTGGAATCCGTGACCAAGTCCGGGCATGGACGGGGCGAGCGCCCTACCGCATGGCCGCGGTGGGACGGCCTGGCGACATCGCGATGATGACCTCACCCGGCGCCTACGAGCTGGTCGAACGCATGGGCGACATGCGTGAGGAACTCCTGGCGGAGAACGACGTCGCCGCCCGGATCGCTCTACGCGTCCCGCTCTACTCCCCCGGGCGCTACGCACGCGACGTGAGCGCCCCCGTCCTGGTCCAACTCGCTGCGAAAGACGACGTCACACCGATCGAGAAGGCCCAGGCCGTCGCTCGCCGAATTCCGAACGGTGAAGTCCACACCTACGACATCGGCCACTTCGAGCCGTACCTCGATCCCTACTTCGACACCATCGTCGCCGAGCAAATCGATTTCCTCGACCACCACTTGGGAGACCCACGATGACCACCGACACCGTTCGACGTACAGCCCTCGTCACGGGCGCCTCCGCGGGAATCGGAACCGCATTCGCCCGCCATCTCGCGGCAGAGGGTCACGACCTCGTTCTGGTCGCCCGACGCGCAGACCGGTTGGAGACGCTCGCACACGAACTGCGTCGGCAACACGCGGTACGCGCCGAGATCGTCGCGGCAGACTTGAGCGACCCGTCGACTCCAGCCGCGATCGTCGACCGTGCACACGAACTGGGCATGCCGATCGACATCCTCGTCAACAACGCAGGGCTGTCCTCGAGTACCAAATTCTCCGATACACCCTGGGAGTCGGTCGCTGCCGAGATTCAGCTCATGGTGACTGCGGTGACCGAACTGACTCACCGCGTAATACCCGGAATGAAGACGCGACGGTGGGGCCGCGTCGTGAATCTTTCGTCCCTCGCCGCGGTGTCTCCGCCGGGAGAAGGCCTGCTCTACACCGGAATAAAGACCTACGTCCTGAACATGTCCCAATCGCTCGACATGGAGCTGAAGCCCCACGGCATTCACGTCACCGCATTGTGCCCGGGCTTCACTTACAGCGAATTTCACGACGTCATGGGCACCCGCGACGCCGCAGACCGCCTACCGGGATTCATGTGGCAGCACCCCGAAGCCGTGGTCCGCGAGGGATGGGCAGCAGTCACCGCAGGAAAGCCCGTGTGCATACCCGGCGTGGTCAACAAGGTCTCCGCGGCAGCCATGCGGCCCATCCCTGGCCGTATCGGCTACTTCCTCGGACGGACACTCAACCCGTTCAAGTAAAGGTTCTTCGTCAGAAACCAGCCTGAGCCCGCCTCCGCACACGGTTCTCCCCCAGTTTCACAGCGACGACCCCGGCGAGGATCAGCACACCACCGCCGATTTGAACCGCCCGTGGAACTTCACCCAGCAGTAGCCATGCGAACACCAATGCCGACACCACCTCGGTCAGTCCGACGAACGACGCCAGTCGCGAGCCGAGCCGCCGGCCGGCAGCGATTCCACATACGTACGCCACTGCGGCCGTCACGACGCCCAGCACCAGAATCGAGACCCACCACGGCACACTCGCGCTCGCGAGCACCACCGAACGCGTCGTCGCGGTGAACGGCACGATGCCGACCAGCCCCGCGAAAAGGAGAATCGTTCCGCCGCACAGTAACCCGCCGGCCGCGAGCGTCAACGGCGGCAACCCGTTCGACTCGTCTGCTGACACGATCCAGTACACGGCCGCACCGGCCATGGCACCCAAGGCCCACAGAACACCGACCGGATTCAGCGAGGTACCCGAGACGAGGTCGAGCACCAGCACCAAGCCGACAGCTGCGAGTGCAGCGCCGCCGACGGTCTGCAGAGTGGGACGTTGCTTGTGCCGCAACCACATCCACAGAACGACGACGACAGGCGAGGTGAACTCGATCAACAGGGCTACCCCGACCGGCATGTACCCCACCGCGTTGAAGTAGGCCAGCTGACAACCGGCGACGGCGATGGCCCCGTACGCGACGAGTACACCGATGTTGCGTGACAACACGTTCCATCGTCCACGCAGTGCAAGCAGGCCTGGAACGAGCAGAACGGCGGCGGCGATCAGAATTCGCGCTGTCACGGCTGCGCCTGCGCTCCACCCCGCGTCGAGCAGACCCTTGGCCAACGGGCCCGACAATCCGAACGATGCCGACGACACGAGCGCCAGTCCCAGACCGGACGCGAGACGAGATGGGCGTCGGACCGCGATGTCATCAGTCAAGGAGGTCATGAGTCATGACGGTAGAAGGTGAAGATGTAAGGTGTCAATATGGTTTTCGCTCATGACACGGAGAGCGCGTTGGTGTCAGCGGTCGCCCTGGCCAACTCGGCCGAGGATCCCGACACACTCGAGACTCGAGCCGACCTGCGCGAGTTCTACCGGAGCCACGAATACACGGGCCGATTCGACGGCGACGAGCTCGAGCTGGCTGCAGTGCGCAACCTGCGACCACTGCTCAGGCAGTTGCTGACGAGCGACCGTGACTCTGCGGTCGACGTCGTCAATCACATCCTCGCCGACGCGAATGCTCTCCCGCGTCTCGTGCGACATGGCGACACCGACTGGCATCTGCACGCGGTCGGCGACGACCGTCCCTTCGCGGAACGCATCGCCGTCGAGTCCGCTATGGCGATGATCGACGTCATCCGGTCGAACGAGATGTCGAGACTGCAGATCTGCGCCGCCGACTGCGACGGGATCGTCCTCGACCTCTCGCGGAACCGATCGCGCAAGTTCTGCAGCACGGCATGTGGCAACCGCACCGCAGTAGCGGCATATCGGAGTCGACAGAGCGAACGGGAACCGTCGGCCGAGGAATGAAGGAAGCGACGTATCTCGTCCTTCCACTGTCAATCTATAGCGCACCCGGGGCCTTGCGGCAAGACCCCGTCCGTCCCTCATACTCGTGGATCCAACGCTTCGACCAGCGAAAACGAGAACACATGAGTGGGAAACCGCAGACTGCCGACAGTGCCTTCGACCTTCCCGCGCACCTGCGCCACAAGAACGACCCGACTCTGATCGCCCACGACGAGGCCTTCTTCGCATCCGTCGCCGCGAGTCTCGAGCGCTCCATCACGGACTTGCTCGCTCGGCTCGACGCCACAAGGAAAGCGCCCGTCGAGATAGGTCGAGAAGCGCTCGAACGCGACATGGAGGTGCATCGGCTGAACGCTCGTATCCGGACGATGCGTCGGTACGGCCTCGATCTCTGCCTGGGCCACATCGTGAAAGCGGGGAGCGGCCGGACGGTCTACATCGGGCGACTCGGCCTGGTGGACTCGAACGGCGACCAGTTGCTGATCGACTGGCGCTCCCCCGCCGCCGAACCGTTCTTCGGCGCGACGCATGCACAGCCGATGGGCCTCGAACGACGTCGACGCTATCGCTGGACCCGGGGCCGGATCAGCGACTACTGGGACGAGGTCTTCACCGCCGACGGATACGACGGTCCGCGCAAGGCAGCGCTCGACGATCAATCGGCGTTCATCGCGAGTCTCGGCGGTTCGCGGTCGCCGAAGATGCGCGACGTCCTGGGCACGATCCAGGCCGATCAGGACGCGATCGTTCGGGCCGGGTCGTCCGGAGCGCTCGTCGTCGACGGTGGGCCGGGGACGGGCAAGACCGTCGTCGCGCTGCACCGTACGGCTTATCTGCTCTACGCCGATCCACGTCTCGGGCGGGGCCACGGCGGCGTGTTGTTCGTCGGACCGCACAAGCACTATCTCGCATACGTGTCCGATGTCCTACCCAGTCTCGGCGAGGAAGGCGTCACCACCTGTACGCTCGCGGACCTCGTGTCCGAGGGCGAGAGAGCCGTCCCTGAGACGGATGCCGAGGTGGCCAGGCTGAAATCCTCCGTCGAACTCGTCCGTGCGATCGACAAGGCGGTTGCGTTCTACGAACAGTCGCCGAAGACGGGCATGACCGTCGAGACCGAGTGGGCGAACATCCGATTGACCCCGGACGACTGGAAGGAGGCATTCGATGTTCCCGACCCCGGTACCCCGCACAACGAGGCACGCGAGATCATCTGGGACGCACTGATCGCCATTCTGATGGACAAGTACGCAGGCGACGAGCCGATATCGTCGGTGCGGAAGTCGTTGCAGGAGAACGACGATCTGCGTACCGCGCTCGACAACGCGTGGACTCTGATCGAGGCGGCCGACCTGGTCGGCGATCTGTGGTCGGTGCCGGCCTATCTGCGTCACTGCGCGCCCTGGCTGTCGGCGACCGACGTTCGCACGCTGTACCGCGTCGATGCGCACAAGTGGACGACCGCCGATCTTCCGTTGCTCGACGCTGCGCGTGCACGTTTGGGTGACCCGGAAACCGCACGGAGACAACGCCGTCGGTCCGCGGCTGCCGCAGCCGAGCGTTGTCGGATGGACAGGGTGGTCGACGAACTTCTTCAACTCGACGACGAGGACGGTTTGATGGCCCAGCTGCGTCAGGACGGCATTCGCGACGCGCTCGTCGACGGCGCCGCGGTTCCCGACGTCGACCCCGACCGCCTGGCCGGGCCGTTTGCTCACGTCGTCGTCGACGAGGCGCAGGAACTGACCGACGCCGAATGGCAGATGTTGTTGTTGCGCTGCCCTTCTCACAGTTTCACGATCGTCGGAGACCGGGCGCAGGCACGTCACGGGTTCGTCGAGACATGGCAGGAACGATTGGAGAGAACAGGACTGAGGCGCGTCCAGATGGCGTCGTTGAGCATGAACTACCGGACGCCGGAAGAAGTCATGACCGTGGCCGAGCCCGTCATCAAGGCGGCGCTTCCCGACGCCAACGTTCCGAAGTCCATCCGTCGCAGCGGAATTCCCGTCGTCCATGCGCCGGTTGTCCAGCTCGACCAGATCGTCGACGCATGGACCGACAGCAATCCCGACGGAATCGGGTGTGTCATCGGACGCCCAGCTTTTCGCGCCAGGGACAGGATTTCGTCGCTGTCGCCGGAACTGGCGAAAGGACTCGAGTTCGATCTGGTGGTGGTCGTCGATCCGGAGTCGTTCGGATCCGGTATCGAAGGTGCCGTCGATCGGTACGTCGCGATGACCCGTGCGACGCAGAAGCTCGTCGTGCTGACTACGAGTGGTGCCGAACGATGTTGACGACGTTGCCGTCGGGGGCGCGGACGAGGAATCGCCGCATTCCCCACGCTTCGGTCGTCAGCGGGTGGACGATGTCGTAGCCGAGGCGTTCGGCTTCCTCGTACGCGGCATCGACGTCGTCGACCATCACCGACATGACGGAGTCCGCTGGTGAGGTTGCGTCACCGGTGACCACCTGCACGCTCGACTTCCCGTCGGGCGTCGTGAAGCGGGCCACCCAGCCGAGATCGAACTCCTTGTTCTCGGACCGAGGAATTCGCCGTAGAAGCTCTTGGACTGCTCGATGTTCCCGACTGCAAGATTCGGGACGATCTTACGCACTCGCATCGGCTCTCCTCGTGACGACCAGTGACGACCAGGCCAGCGTAGTGACGGCTCGAGGAACATGGGTACGGTTTCGCGTCGCGGAGCCGGTCCTATTCCGGCAGGTGCAGTACGTACACTTCGTCCATGGCACTCGACCACGGTGATCCCGGTGACGCACCCTCGACTCCTCCCCCGCTGACCGAGACCGAAACGGTGCGACGGCCCACCGCGGCCGAAGAAGCCCGAACCGTTGCCGCGTCGACCAACATCGCGACCCTCGCGAGCCTGACGGCAGACGGCGACCCATGGGCGTCGTACATCACCTACGGGCTCGTGGACGGCTCCCCTGTCCTGTGTGTGTCACGGATGGCCGAGCACGGGCGCAACCTTCTGCACGATGCGCGGGCGAGCCTGGCCATCGTTGCTCCCGAGTCCGCGAGCGATCCCCTGTCCGTCTCTCGGGTGACGTTGGCGGGCGTCGTCGAGTCGCCACGTGACGACGAACTGGACGCGGCCCGCGAAGCCCACCTCGCGGCGGTACCCGCAGCGAAGTACTACATCGACTACAGCGACTTCACGCTCTGGATTCTGCGTGTCCACCGGGCGCGGTGGGTCGGCGGGTACGGCCGCATGGATTCGGCGACCGCCGAGGACTACGCGGCCGCAGCCGCGGATCCCGTTTCGCCGCACGCCGCGTCGGCGATCACGCATTTGAACGACGACCACGCGGATTCACTGCTCGCCATGGCGCAACGTCTCGGCGGTTACCCCGACGCGACCGCGGCAACCTGCACGTCGGCCGACCGCTACGGTCTCGATCTCAGCGTGCGGACGCCGCGCGGCAATGCGACGACGCGCGTCGGATATGCACACCCCATCGATGCGATCGACGAGCTTCGTTCGGCGACAGTCGAATTGGCTCGACGCGCGCGAGGATGAACGCATTCACCACTTGTCGATGTGCAGAACGGAGTCGATCGGTTCCCGGGGCGCGGGCTTGAACGTCTCGCCGGTGAAGTACGCCGTCGGCATCAACGCTGCCTGGTGGAAGCCTTGCGGAATGCCGAGAAGGTCGGCCACCTCGGCTTCACGCGACAGATGCAGTGTGGTCCACGCCGTTCCCAGACCTCGCGCACGCGCAGCGAGCGAGTAGCTCCAGACGGCGGGCAGTAGCGATCCCCACAGTCCCGCCTGATTGCCTGCGGGCAACTCGACAGCTCCGCGGATGCACGGAATGACCAGGACCGGAACCTCGCCCATGTGCTCCCCCAGCCACGCGACACTGTCTCCGACCCGCCGCTGGACCGGAGCTCGGTCGGGGTCGTCGGAGAACAGCTTCGCTGCAGAACCGCGGGAGTCGAGGTACTTCTCGACTTCCTCGCGATAGATTTCGCCCAGCTGAGCGCGCAGCGATCTGTCGGTCACCACCATCCATTGCCAGCCTTGACGGTTCGAACCCGACGGAGCCTGCAGGGCGATCTCGAGACATTCGCGAATGAGTTCGACGGGAACCTCTTTGGACAGGTCCAGCCGTTTACGCACGGTCCTCGTGGTAGTCAGCAGCTCGTCGGGTGTCAGGTCGAGAACAGGAAACGACGTCATTCCTCGAGTGTGTCACCGACGGGTCGACGACTCAAAGACGTGGCCTCCGACCCGTGCGCGGATAGTTGTAGTGGGGTGTAACTATCCGCGCACGGGCGCGTCAGCGCACTACCGCCGTAGTTCGTGGGTGAGGGTGTCGAGTTCGTCGCCGCCTGCCATTTCACGGGTCAGATCATCGAGGCTGATCTCGTCGTAGGTGCAGTCGAGTTTCTGGCGTCCTCGGTTGAGCAGGACGAAGTGGTCACCGACCATGTAGGCGTGGTGCGGGTTGTGGGTGATGAACACGACCCCGAACCCTTGTTCCTTCGCCGCGGAAATGTACCGCAACACCATCCCGGACTGCTTCACACCCAACGCGGCGGTCGGCTCGTCCAGAATCAACACCCGCGCACCGAAGAAAATCGCCCGCGCGATCGCCACACACTGACGCTGACCACCCGACAACGATCCGATCGGGGCGTCGACGTCGGGCAGATCGATACCCATCTTGTGCAGCTCTTCGATCGTCGTCGCCCGCATCGCCGCCGCATCCAGGGTTTTGAACGGACCCTTCCGCAATTCCTGGCCGAGGAAGAAGTTCCGCCACACCGGCATCAACGACACCACAGCCAAATCCTGATACACCGTCGCGATGCCCTTCGACAGAGCATCTTTCGGAGAATCGAACTTGGTGTCGACACCATCGACCAACAACTCGCCCTCGGTCTGCTGGTGCAGACCGGCCATGATCTTGATCAACGTGGACTTACCCGCACCGTTGTCACCGAGCACACCGGTGACCTCACCGGCACCCACGCGCAGATTGATGTCCTTCAAAGCAATGATGTTGCCGTAGGACTTACCGACACCCTTGAGTTCGATCAACGGGGTCTTCCCACCCGACGGCGGAGTGCTGGTAGGAGTTTCAGCATGTGTGGTCATGACCGGTCACCTTTTCGCTGCATAATTACGGAAGCTGTTGTTGGCGATGACGGCGAACAGCAGCATCGCACCGAGGAAGAACTTGAACCAGTCCGGATTCCAGCCGGCATAAACGATGCCCTGGTTGGCCATACCGAAGATGAACGCACCGATCATCGCACCGACGGTGGTGCCGAAACCACCGGTCAACAAGCAGCCACCGATGACCGCGGCAATGATGTACAAGAACTCGTTACCCACACCCTGGCCGGACTGGACGGTGTTGAACGCGAACAACAGGTGCATACCGACGAACCAGGCACAGAACCCGACGAACATGAACAACCCGATCTTCACCTTCGTCACCGGCACACCGATCGCGCGGGCGGAATCCTGATTGCCGCCGACGGCGAAGATCCAGTTGCCGATGCGGGTCTTCATCAACACATACGTCGAGATCGCGGTGAACAGCAGCCACCACACCACCGTGATCCGAATCGACACACCGCCGATGGTGAACGAGGACGCGAACACCTTCTTCGCCGAATCGAAGCCGGCCATGTCCGAAATCGACGGGGTCGCGACCTGACCGGTGACCATCTTGGTCACCGCAAGATTGATACCGGTGAGCATCAGAAAACTAGCGAGGGTGATCAGGAACGACGGGATCTTCGTCTTCATCACCAGATAACCGTTGAAGAAACCGACGGCGAGGGCGAGTACCAGCGCGAGGGCCGAGCCGAGCCACACGTTCAGGTGCAGGTTGTAGGCGATCATCGAGGCCATGATCGAGGAGAACGTCACCGCGACACCGGTCGAGAGATCGAACTCGCCACCGATCATCAACAACGACACACCGATCGCCATGATCCCGATCGTCGACGACGCATACAACACCGTCGCCAACGCCTCAGGAGACCGGAACGGCGGCGCAACGATACAGAAGAACACGAAAATAGCGATCGCACCGAACAGGGCACCGATCTCCGGACGAACCAGCAACCGCTGCAACGGCTTCTGCTTCTTCACCCGCTCATCGGTGACCACAGTGTGCTTCGACAGATCCAAATCGGCCTGTGTACTCATAAGATTTCCCTTTCGCGCTGGACGAAAGGTGGCCCGGCCGGCGACAGCCGGGCCACCGACGGTCCTAGCGAGTTCCGTTCTTGGCGTACTCGGCAATTGCGTCGATGTTGGAGGAGTCGATGAACGCAGGACCGGTCAGGACCGGGGTGCCGCCACCGATGGTGTTGCCGTTGTTCAGGTACAGCCACAGCGAGTCGACTGCGAGGTAGCCCTGCAGGTACGGCTGCTGGTCGATCGCCCACTCGACGTCGCCTGCCTTGATGGCGTCGACCAGAGCGGAGTTGGTGTCGAAGGTGACAATCGTCGCGTCGCTGCCGGCGTTGGCCTTGGACTGCACCGCGGTAAGTGCGATCGGTGCGCCCAGAGCCACGATGTGATCGATGCTCGGATCCTGCTGCAGCTTGGCCGTGATGGTCGCCTCGACGGACGGCATGTCCTTGCTGTTCACGTTGAGGATTTCGGTGGTGCCACCGGTGAAGCCCTGCGTCACACCGGCGCAACGGGATTCGAGGGCAACCTGTCCCTGCTCCTGGATGATGCACAGCGTCTTACGTGCACCGTCGGCAGTCAGACGTTCTCCGGCGGCACGGCCTGCGATGGTCTCGTCCTGGCCGAAGTACTGCTGGACGCCCTGGTCCTTCCACGAGTCGTAGCCCGAATTGAATGCGACGACGGGAATGCCTGCGGCGGTTGCGGCTTCGACGGCAGGCGCCATGGCGTCGGGCTTCGCGAGGGTGACAGCGATCCCGTCCACGTCCGAGTCGATCGCGCTCTGAACGAGGTTGGCCTGGTTGGGAGCCTCGGGGTCTGCGGAATAGCGGAGCTCGATGTTGTCCTTCGCCGCTGCAGCCTCGGCGCCCTTCCGGATCAGGTCCCAGAACGTGTCACCGGGAACCTCGTGGGTGATCATGGCAATCGTCGCGCGAGGGGTGTCGGCCGTTCCGGCGTTGGATCCGCCGCCGGAGCTTTCCGGCGCACCGCCGGTGCTCGAGCAACCCGCCACGACGACGGTGGCACACAGCGCCAGCCCGATGGCGGCGCCCGAAGAGCGCAGCCTGCGGAGCGAACCCGGACGGCCAGTGCCGCGACTCGTGTGAAGTGTCATCAATTCTCTTTCTCGACGCCGGACCTAATGGCCCGGTGGTGAATCAATCGATGGTGCGATCAATATGTAAGCCACATCACAGCCGAATGTCAAGCATTTGTCCTGACATTAAAAACTCTCGCGTTCCGACGCCCGTCTCGCCGCGGTGCCGTTCAGCCTCCGAACAGCAAGAACAAACCTCCGAACGTGAAGAAGACCATCAGAACCATCAGCGCAAGTTGGCCGGTCAGACGGTGGTCTTTCGGCAATATCCTGAGCGACGCATCGTGTGCCCCGGAGACCCCGACGATGTGTCCCGCAAGCACGCACAGGACCTTGACCGTCGAGACGACGCCAGGGTGTTCCGACAGGACGTACGACACTTCCCAACCCTGCTGACCGACGAAGTTCCATCCCCGATGGAAGGGGTCCGCAAGGAGCAGTACGGTCGCCTGCCCCTTCTCGACGAGGTAGGTCAAGTAGTGAGCGAGTACGTAGCCGAACACGATCGGAACCAGCGAATGAACCAGCAGCCCCGGCAGTGTCGCGCGCTGCGCGGAGGTCACGCCTCCCGTCGCCCGGCTGCACAGCCAGAACGAGACACCGACGAACGAAACCAGCGCCAGCAATCCCCCGGTCCGCCACAGCATTGCCTCGGTGCTCGTCGACGACATGTCGTCGACGAGGTTGCGCCACGCGGGGAGTTGCGACGCGCTGTCGAACGCCGTCGACCCGAGCAATACTGCGACGACTGCAACCGAACCCGGAAGGACCGGCAGAGACGGCAAGCCGTTCAACGGATTTCGTAGAATCAGTGCCCTGTCCGCCGGGCTACGCGCCAGAATCGCGAGCCTGGAGATCGTATCGCTGTACTTCTCGAAGGGATCTGCGTTCTCGAACCACACACGTCCGAACACGACGCCGCCGACGATCATGACGAACACGTATGCGAGACACCAGGTTCGGATCGCGCCGAGTGATCCGGGGTCCGCGGACGCCAGCTCGAGCCAGACGAACGCGAACAGTCCGGCAGCGGAAGGCCAGGCGCCCCACCGTTTCGGGTAGGGCACCAGCATGCGGTCCGGCGACCGTCCGATCGCTCGGCATGCCAGGGTGTGCACCGTCCGCACCGGCGAGACCATTCGCCACACCGGTCCGAGTAACGCCGACACGACGGGAACGCCCACCCAAAGCAGCACGTAGAAGACTCCCGGCAGCGCGTTGGACGCGTCGTCCGGGCCGGTGATCGCGATCCAGACGACGAAGACCGTGAATGCCAGCGCTACGAGTCGGATCGCCGCCCGAGTAGTGGTCGCGTCGGCGACTCGGGTGACTCCCGCCGGAATCGTCGCCCACCGACGCGACGGATTCAATCGTGGTGTGCGCCAAGCGAAGATCAACACCGCGAACGAGATCGACAACGCCCACGCGCCGCCGATCAGAACGAAAGTGACCGGAAGCGGTAGGTCGGTGGATCCGCCGAGGCCGTGAGCGAGGATCACGGCCTGACGACGAGTGTGGCGATCGTCCGGTCTGCGTCGTGTAGTTCGAGAGCGACCTGTCCCGGAACGTCGACGGTGAACTCGAAGAGCTGTCCCTTCGTCGGCGCTATGTCGAACGAGTGCTCGGGCACCGAGTGGACGTGTAGTTCGTCCTCGGCGTCGCTGTCGACGCGCACCGTGACCTTCTCGCCCACCGACCCGTCGACGCGTTCGTTCGTGGGCGTGACCGAACCGTCCGCGATCACGACGTCGATGGTCAGCGAATCGGGTTCGGCCGTGACCGCAGACGTGGCGGCGGACGCCGACGTCGAGGTGACGGCCCCGTCATCGTCGTTCGACTGGCCGGACGAGCATCCGACCGCCAGACACAGCATCGCGGCGCCCGATATCGCGGCGCAGCGGACGTACTTCATGAACTCTCCTCGTCGTGGTGATCGTGCCCGGCGGGTCCTTCGCCTCGTGGCGTGCCCTCTGCTTGTTCGTTGCGTTCGGCGCGGCGGTCCTTGGCGACGACGTACAGGACCACCGCGACGATGACGAACGCCGGAATCAGGGCTGGTAGAGCGAGCACCACCGAATGGTCGGCCAGGTAGACGACGTTGTCCGGTGGTGTCGTCGCGAAAGCGGTCATGTTCGGCTCGGTGTCTTCGCGGTCCGTGCGTTACGAAGTGAGTTGCGTGGGGTGACCTCGCTGATGCGGACCGTGCCCCACGCCAGCGCCCACACGAGCGCCAGCGTGCAGACAAGAACCACCAGCGATGCCGCGCCGAACAGCCACGACGGGTGATCGAAGTTGCGTTCACGCTGCAGCAGTGTGATCTCCGAGACCAGATCGCGTGTGAACTCGGCGTCCGCGGACACTTCCGGCGCGCCGATGCCCGGGTCCGCGGCCATGAACACCGGTGCGGCGGTGAGCAATCGGCCGTCGTGGACGCGGAGCACCGTCTTCCACGTTCCGTCGACGGGCACAGGCTTGGTCGACCGATACGTCCCAGGGCCGGTCTGCTCGAGCTTGTCGACGACCAGGCCCCGCAACGTGTCACCCGCGCCCTGCCACGCCAGGATCGCCAACCATTCGGGATCGTCGCTGACGAGGTCGGGCGGGTCGATCGTGACGTCCGCGGTGACCATGCGGTAGCCGTCGACCGGCGGCGCGTCGGTGAGGCGGACCGTCGCGGTGGCGTCGGTGGGGACGTCGAACATCAGACCATTCGCAGTCGTGCCGGCGAGCGCCAGAATCATCGCCAGCACGATGCTGCGACGGACCGCCGCGCGGGGTAACCCGTCGCCGCTCAGCGCCTGGGCGAACAGTCCGGCGCAGAGTCCGGTCGTGATGCCCACCGGGACCGTCATCAGCAGCGTGTCCGCCCACATGCTCGACGTCCACGGAAAGATGTAGACGGCGTCGACCCACAGCGACTCGCCCCAGATGCCGATCGTTCCGACGCCGAGGCCTGCGACGGCTCCGAACAGCAGACGACGCCTGACCAACGGAGTCAACGCGATCAGTTCGACGACGATCGCAGCACCCAGATACAACGCGAACACGTTGTGCGGTTGGCCGAACACCGGCCCGACGAGCAGGGCCGTGATCTCGCGAACGACGGCCGCGAACGCCACGGCGAAGAGCGCGGCACCGGGGCCGACCAT
Organism: Rhodococcus sp. BP-261; assembly: GCF_019835205.1. NCBI lineage: Bacteria > Bacillati > Actinomycetota > Actinomycetes > Mycobacteriales > Nocardiaceae > Rhodococcus > Rhodococcus sp. BP-261. The sequence continues at coordinate 244,855 of NZ_JABUCO010000002.1, forward strand.
GAGACGAGCGGCAACCAGCGCGAACGCACCCGCTCCCGCGATCAGCATCGGCTGGAAGATCAACTGGAACTGTTCGACTCCGAAGTCGAACTCGATCTGGAACACCGACAGACCGATCACCAGGCCGCCGAACGCGGAGCTCCGCAGAAGCCAGGTGACGACAGGACTTTTGTGCCAGCGGGGATCCGGGCCGTCGGCGTCGGACCCCATCGCGATACGGCCCTCGTGTTCGAGAAGGATCACGCCGACGAGCGACAGCCCCGCACCGCCGATCAACATCAGGTGCGTCGGACCCCACAACGTGACGTCCTGGCCGAAGATGCGGTGCCAGATGTCGTCGAGCGGGAAGCCGATCAGTGCATACAACCCTGCCCCGGCGATGAGGACACCACCGGTCGGCACGTACCAGGTTCGCGTCAGCTTGATCGCCGCACGGCCGGGCTTCTCGTCGAGCGGGAGGATCATCGCCAGTGCGCCGGCGATGAAGAGGAAGAACAGCCCGACGAGGATGAAGTAGTGCGCTGGGTTCGCGAGGGGTCCCTCGTCGCGCCCTTTCCCGATGTGCAGGCTGACATCCCAGATGAAGCCCAGGAACGCCGTCAGGATCGTCGATACGAACATCACCAACGGCAGCGCGGCCCAGCCCGGCAGGTTGGCCTTGCTGCCGGCGAAATCGGCAAGGCGTCCCAGCCAGGTGATCCGCCGAGTACGGTGCAAGAAGGCGAGATAGAGCAATCCCAACGAGATCACTCCGGCTGCCGCGCTCATGCCGAAGACCTGGTCGAGCGCCGCACCTCCACCTTGCCCGCCGCTACCTTGAGCGACGACGGTCGTCGGCGCCGCGTTGAGGTTACTCGCGGTAACACTTATCTCGAACATGGTCAGAGTATGTACCGCCTCTGCTCGAAAAACCAGAGTTTCGTCGTATTGCTCGACGCCACCCGCCGGTCGTATGTCCGGTGGTCACCGCACGTGTCGTTCTGAAGCGATCCAGTAGCTTCGACGCAACCATCGACGACCGCGCCGAAGACGCCGCCCCAGGTCAGTGGCCCTGCGGCATGTCGTCAGCAGCTAAAATGCCTGCCGCATGGGAACCTTGCCGCGACGACGAATCCGATGGCGACTACCGTTGCGTGAGACATCGCAATCTCTAGGGAGCAGGTAATGAGCATCCAACCGGTCGAATCGAAGCGTCATCATGTCGTCGTCATCGGTTCCGGATTCGGAGGACTATTCGGCGTCAAGGCACTCAAGAAGGCCGACGTCGACATCACGCTGGTCGCCAAGACCACCCACCACCTGTTCCAGCCGCTTCTCTACCAGGTGGCGACGGGCATCCTCTCCGTCGGCGAGATCGCGCCGACCACCCGAGTGATTCTGCGTAACCAGAAGAACGCCGAAGTTCTGATGGGTGAGGTTCTCGACATCGACCTCACGGCGAAGACGGTCACGTCGAAGCTGCTCGAGCGTGAGACGGTGACGCACTTCGACAGCCTTATCGTCGCGGCGGGCGCCCAGCAGTCCTATTTCGGAAACGACCACTTCGCCGAGTTCGCACCCGGCATGAAGACCATCGACGACGCGCTCGAGCTGCGCGGAAGGATCCTCGGCGCGTTCGAACAGGCCGAGCTGTCGAACGACCAGGAAGAGCGCGACCGTTTGATGACCTTCGTGGTCGTCGGCGCAGGCCCCACCGGCGTCGAGCTGGCAGGTCAGATCGCCGAGCTCGCGGACCGCACCCTCGACGGTGCCTTCCGCAACATCGATCCGCGCGACGCACGCGTCATCCTCCTCGATGCCGCTCCTGCCGTGCTGCCCCCGATGGGCGAGAAGCTCGGCAAGAAGGCAGCGGACAAGCTCGAGAAGCTCGGCGTCGAGATCCAGCTGAACGCGATGGTCACCGACGTCGACAACGACGGTCTGACCGTCAAGGAAAAGGACGGCACGACGCGTCGCATCGAGGCGCAGTGCAAGGTGTGGTCCGCGGGAGTTCAGGGCAGCCCCCTCGGCAAGCAGCTCGCAGATCAGTCCGAGTCGGAGACGGACCGTGCCGGTCGCGTCATCGTCGAGCCCGACCTGACTGTCAAGGGTCATCCGAACGTCTTCGTCGTCGGCGACCTCATGTCGGTTCCCGGCGTTCCCGGTATGGCTCAGGGCGCCATCCAGGGTGCGACGTATGCAGCCAAGCAGATCAAGGCATCGTTGAAGGGCGCCGACGCGACGCAGCGCGAGCCGTTCAAGTACTTCGACAAGGGATCCATGGCCACGGTCTCGCGCTTCAACGCGGTCGCCAAGGTCGGCAAGCTCGAATTCGGTGGCTTCATCGCCTGGCTGATGTGGTTGGCTCTGCACCTGTACTACCTGGTGGGATACCGCAGCCGCATCACGACCGTCATCTCGTGGTTCGTGACGTTCCTCGGCCGCGGTCGCGCGCAGATGGCGTCGACCGAGCAGCAGGTGTTCGCGCGACTTGCCATCGAGCAACTCAACTCGCTGGAGCCGTCACCTCCGGCGGTCGACGGTGACGGCAACCGTCGTGAGGAGAAAGCGGCCGGCTAGCCCGCCCGACGCTGCACCGAACTCGGCGTCACTCGTGCCCGTGATGGGCATGGGTGGCGCCGAGTTCGTGCAACATGGAGTGCACGATGTCGTCGTCGAGCCGGTACGACATCTTCTTCCCGTCGCGCTGAACCGCCACCCACCCCTCGTTCCGGAGAAGTCGGAGTGCGTGGGACACCGACGTCGCCGACATGCCGAGCGCCGCAGACAGATCCGACACGCAGATCCCCGGCGCGCGGTGCATGCACAGCAGAATGCGCAGCCTCGTCAGGTCGCCCAGAAGGTCGAAACGCTGAACCCAGTCTCCGATGTCGTCGACGGCATCGAGTGCGGCTCTGGCCTGCGCTACGTGTTCCGGATCGAAGGCTTCGGTCGAGTCGGTCGATGCCGGATCGGCAGTGGACGGGTCGGTCATGGCACCAACGTTAGTGCGTCGAGCGCGGGACCGGTGCTCGTCGTCAAACTCCCTCCCGCGGCCAACGGCATACGGACGGCGGAACTGCCGACGGCCCCGGCCGGTCGATCGTCCGGATACACGAGTATGCTGGACAACGACCGCGGCGCGGACAACACGTCGTGTCCGACCGTGCCGACGCCCAATTCGACGCGGTGACGGAGATGAGCGTGTCCGTCCACATCGGTGTGCATCGTTCCGATCCACCGACCGAGGTTCTCGCCGACACGCCCGATCTGGACGCGCTCGCGATACTCGATTCGCGACGACGCAGCGAACTCGATCCGCGTGCGAGTGTGATGTATCGCGTTGCCCGCGACGACCATCGGCTCGGGATCGAAGACGAGGACGCCTCCCTCGTCCACGCTCACGAGCCATTCCGCATTCGACTCGACGACCGACCGGCCGGGAAGCGCGACCGACGCGGCCACGCTGTGCAGCGACAGCGTGGCACCGGCCCCGACGACGATCCTGATGCACAGAGTGTCGCCGCCGAGAGGCGTTGCGGCAGTACCGATCATGTGGACGGTGTCCGGACCCGTCAGACGCGCGGCCAACCCACCGACTGCGTCGATCCTCGGACTTCGATCGGCGGACGCGACGATGGTGAGCTCAGTGCGCATCGGCCGCGGCCGACTCCCGCAGCTGCGTTCTGATCCATTCGAGCACCAGCGACGCCGACGGATCCTCGGTCAGCGAGACGAGAGCGGTAGGGCGGCCTTCCCGAACGCGGACGGCGTCGTTCTCCATCACGGTCAGGTCGGCGCCGACGAACGGGGCCAGGTCGGTCTTGTTGATCACCAACAGATCCGAGTAGGTGACGCCAGGTCCGCCCTTGCGCGGAACTTTGTCGCCGCCTGCGACGTCGACGACGAAAATCTGCACGTCGATCAGTCCCGAGGAGAACGTGGCGGTCAGATTGTCTCCACCCGACTCGACCAGGATCAGGTCCAGCGGCGGGTTGCCCTCCACCAAGTCGTCGATGGCATCGAGGTTGGCGGTGATGTCGTCGCGGATCGCGGTGTGGGGGCACCCACCGGTCTGCACGGCCGTGATGCGCTCGTCGGGCAGCACGGCATGACGCCGCAGGAAGTCGGCGTCCTCCGTCGTGTAGATGTCGTTGGTCAACACCGCGAGCGACAGCTCGTCACGTAGTTCCCGGCACAGCGCCGCCACCAGAGCGGTCTTGCCGGATCCGACGGGTCCGCCGATTCCGACGCGCAGCGCCTCCCCGGGAATGCGGGTCCGGCGCGGTCGGTCGTGGCTGTGGTCGTGCGGTTCGCCGTCGATCAGATGCGGAGGCATGGGTTTTCCGCCTTTCTTGTGGTGTGCCGATCGGTCAGGACACGAACAGAGGTCGTTCGCGAAGGGCATGGGACTCGGACAGGACGTCGAGCAGTGGATCGGACAGGTCGACCAACTCAGGATGCGTCGACACGACGACATCGGTGACCTCGTCACACGTGCGTGCCAGTCGCAGCGTGCAGGCGGCCACGTCCGATGGATCGAGGGCGAGCAGCCGCTGTGCCGCAATCGCCGACCCGGTCATCGTCGTGTAGATCTGAACCGCCGCGATGTCGCGATACGACAGGCCGGCGACTCGGCCGACGAGTCCGGCCACGACCGGTAGGTGCGGTCGGCGGGCCACGCCGTTCCAATCATGTTCGGGCCACGTCGTTTTCGCGAGCCTGAGCAGACCTCTCCCCTGCGCCCGTGACGCACCACGCGCTGCAGGCGACGGAATGCGCGCGTCCGTCTCGGCGTCCGCGGTCGTCGGGTCGAGCAGCCCGGCGCAGACCGAAGCGGCGATCGACGCACCCACGGCACCGCTTGTACGGAGACGACGGTTCAGGAATGCCTCGACCGTCGGCAGGTCGCGGACCACACCCTGTTCGACGGCTTCCTCGACGCCGCCGGAGTGCACGTGGCCCCCGGTGGGCAGGCGCGAATCGGCCAGGGTGAGAAGCGTCGAAACCTGAGCTGTCACTGCACTCAAAACAGGAAATACCTTTGCGCCATGGGCAACTCGGTGGCCGGCTGCTCGGTCCAGACCTCACCGTCGATACGCACGGTGAACGTGTCGGGATCGACCTCGATCCGCGGTTGCGCGTCGTTGTGCGGCATGTCGGCCTTTCCGACAGCGCGCACGTTACCGACCGGGACGAGCCTGCGGTCGCAGTTCAACCGGTCCGCCAAACCGTCCTCGATGGCCTGCGGGGCGACGAAGTGCACCGACGTCGCGGCCGCTGCCTTCGCGGAGGCACCGAACATCGGACGCGGCAGTTCGGGCTGAGGGGTCGGGATGGATGCGTTGGCGTCACCCATCTGGGCCCACGCGATCATGCCGCCCTTGATCACCAGGTGGGGCCGGACACCGAAGAACGCCGGATCCCACAACACGAGGTCGGCCAGCTTGCCCGGTTCGACCGAGCCGACCTCGTGATCCAGCCCATGAGCCACCGCAGGACAGATGGTGTACTTCGCGATGTAGCGCATGACGCGGGCGTTGTCGGCGCGGACATCGCCCGACAGGTAGCCGCGACGCTTCTTCATGACGTGCGCCGTCTGCCACGTCCGCAGTACGACCTCACCGATACGACCCATCGCCTGCGCGTCGCTGCCGATCATCGAGATGGCGCCCATGTCGTGCAACAGATCCTCGGCAGCAATCGTCGACGGCCGAATCCGGCTCTCCGCGAACGCGAGATCCTCCGGAATGGACGGGCTGAGGTGATGGCACACCATCAGCATGTCGAGATGCTCGTCGAGGGTGTTGACGGTGTGCGGCCGCGTCGGATTCGTGGAACTGGGCAGCACGTACCCCTCGGACGCGACGGTGATGATGTCCGGCGCGTGCCCTCCGCCTGCGCCCTCGGTGTGATAGGCGTGGATGCCGCGACCCTTGATCGCGGCGAGCGTCGTCTCGACGAACCCTGCTTCGTTCAGAGTGTCCGAGTGCAGCGCCGCCTGGACCCCTGCCTCCTCGCACACCGACAGGCACGCATCGATCGCCGCGGGCGTCGATCCCCAGTCCTCGTGCAGTTTGAACCCCGAAGCGCCTGCGCGCAGTTGCTCCCACATCGCATCGCGGCTGACCGTGTTGCCCTTGCCGAGCAACACGATGTTCATCGGCCAGTCGTCGAGCGACTCGAGCATGCGCGACAGGTGCCACGCGCCCGGCGTCACGGTCGTCGCCTTGCTGCCCTCCGCAGGCCCCGTGCCACCCCCGATGACCGTGGTGATGCCGCCTGCGAGTGCCTCGTCCATGATCTGCGGGCAGATGAAGTGGACATGGCAGTCGATTCCGCCTGCGGTGAGAATCTTGCCGTTGCCCGCGATGATCTCCGTCGACGGCCCGATCACGAGATCGGGATGCACCCCGGACATCGTGTCCGGGTTACCCGCCTTGCCGAGCGCCACGATTCGGCCGTCGCGAATTCCGACATCGGCCTTGACGATGCCCCAATGGTCGACGACGACCACTCCGGTGATGACGGTGTCGGGTGCGCCGTCGGCACGCGACGCGCGGGACTGTCCCATCGATTCGCGAATGACCTTGCCGCCACCGAACACGGCCTCTTCTCCGGCCAGACCGGGTCCGCCACTGCGATCCTCGGTGATCTCGATCAGAAGATCCGTGTCCGCCAACCGGATTCGGTCACCCGTCGTCGGTCCGAACAGTTGCGCATAGCGGGCTCGACTCAGGTGCGCCATCAGGCATCCAACTTTCCGGGAGGGTTCATGCTCAGCCCGTGCACTTCTCGTCCGCCGGCGAGGGGGACCAACTGCACCGTCATCGCGATGCCGGGTTCGAACCGCACTGCCGTGCCTGCGGGAATGTCGAGTCGCCGCCCGTACGCGGCGGCGCGGTCGTAGTCCAGTGCCTCGTTCGATTGCGGGAAGTGCACGTGGCTTCCGACCTGGACGGGTCTGTCCCCGGTGTTGACGACGTCGATCGTCACCACGTCGGCGCCTTCGTTGATCTCGATCGTTCCGTCCTCGGTGATGATCTCCCCCGGAACGACATGGCCGTCACCACGCTTCGGCGAGATCGGCTCGTGCACGGTGATGAGCTTCGTTCCGTCCGGGAACGTCGCTTCCACCTGCACTTCCGGAAGCAGTTCCGGTACACCGCCGATGACGTCGTCTGCCGTGAGAACCTCACGACCCGACACCATCAGTTCGGCCACCGAGCGACCGTCACGCGCCCCCTCGAGCAGATGATCGGTGATCAGAGCGATCGCCTCGGGATGGTTGAGCTTGCGCCCGCGAGCCTGGCGTTTTCGAGCCAGCTCGGCTGCATAGCTGAGCAGTAGGCGATCCTGCTCGTGCGGAGTCAGCCGCATCGAATCTCCATCCCTCTCACGCGAACACCGTCGGGCGTCCACGCTAGTACCGACGCAGACCCACTCGGCGCGCGGGCGATGCTGAACGCCAGGGTGTTTCGCGGTGGAAACCCAGGTTTTACACGCTCGAAACAGGACCGGCCGGAGCGCCGGCGGTACCGTCGGACCGATCGAGAAGGCTGCGGAGCGACGCCCGCGTGATCGACGACGACACGTCCGACAACTCCCGTTCGGTCACCGCCCCGGAATCGAGGCCGCGAACGAGCACTCCCGCGAGTGCCTGTGCGGTCGCGGGCTCGTCCATGATGCCGCTGTCCTGTCGACTCAGATAGGCCGCCACCCGTGACGCAGCGGTCGGCATCGCGTCACGGAAGAATCCGAGCGTCGCCGCCCACCGCGTCACGAGGTGCCCCGGGTGCATGTCCCACCCCTGGTAGAACCCACGCTCGAGCGAACGGGTGACCAGACCGAAGTGCCTGCGCAACGCCGCCTCGATGTCGGCCTGCGAGCCGGTCGGGACCACCTGAGTGGATCCGTCGCACACCCAGACGCCGGTCTGCGCCGCCGCCGCGAGCATCACGTTCTTGGCGTGATCGGCCACCGGATGCGCCAGCGACTGCTGAGCGGACGTGATTCCGCACGCGGCGCTGTAGTCGTAGGTTCCGTAGTGCAGAGACGTGCATCTGCCGTCTGTCAGGCGCAGTGCCCGCGCGACGGTCGCCGTACCGTCGGGACCCACGACGGCCTGGGGACTCTCGATCTGCAACTCGAAGCGCAGCGCGTGATCCGTCAGCCCGTGCGCACGTTCGAGCTCCTCGCACAGTGCGACCACCGCGGTGACTTGTTCGGCCACACGCAGTTTCGGAACCGTGAAGACGAAGCCGTTCGGGACACCGCCCGCACCATCGAGAACCAGTTCGAGTGTGCGAACGGCACGTCGCCGTTCGTGGGCGGCAAGTCCTTTGGGCCGGATGCCCACCCACGAAGGACCCGTCGGATCCGCCGCCAGCGCGGAAAGAACCTGCCCTGCGTGACGTGCATCGCGGTCCTCGTCCTCGTCCGAACGCCAGCCGTAACCGTCCTCGAAATCGAGCCGAAGATCCTGGATCGGCGACGTGTGCAGGACATCGCGGACCGTCGTCAGAACCCCTGCGGCGTCGAGGGATTCGACGACGTCGGCGTGCGCGTCGACGAGACGGGCTGCCTGACTACCCCACTGCTGCGGGATGCCGACGTCGGCGACCGACGCGGGTACGTACACGGTGTGGATCGGCTGACCGCCGATACGGTCACCGGGATAGTCACGGGCGAGTTGCTCGTCGACGGGGCGGAGAATCGACTCGATGCGGCCGAGGGCTGCACCGTCCAGCCTGGTGTCGAAATATTCGGCGTCTCTCGTCACGCGCCCTAGTGTCCCAGAACTGCCGTGTCCACGATGTTCGCGAGACGGACCTTCCCCTGCGCGACGGCCTTTCCTGCCTCGTCGACGATGTCGACCCGCCACAGTTGTTGCGTACGACCGCGATGCACCGGTACTGCCTCGGCGGACAGCGTGCCCGAACGTGACGCACGCAGGAAGTCGGTGTTGTTGTTCACGCCGACGACGTGGCCACGATCCCCCAGCCATACGCTCGCGCCGATGCTGGCCAGCGACTCGACCACGGAACAGAGAACTCCACCGTGCATGATTCCTGCAGGCTGATGCAGGCTCGGCGTGACGTCCCAGCGCGCACGCACGCGGTCGGCGGTGACCTCGGTGTACTCCAACCCGATCGCACCGTCGAAGCCACGCGAACTCACTTCGGTGATCGCAGCTACATCGCCGCTCGCCATCACGGCCGCGTCGACGGTGGGTCCTGGCTCGCTCATCGAATCTCCTCAAGCTGGTCCTGGTGTCACGACGGTTCGAACACCGACGAATCCAGAACTACACGAGGACATCTGCACATGGATCGGCGGGCCTCACATCGAGAGATGTAAGGCCCGCCGTGGCAAGGACCGGGAGTCACTGCAGCCCTCAGGACTCCGGCGCGGTCCGTTCGTCTGAGATCTAGAATAGGCAAGCCTTACCTGATTGGCAAGGGCTTCCGGCGTCCTTCTTCAGGAGGCTCGCGAGCGCAGTCGCGCCGCTGTCGACAGGCGTGACCGAACCGGCGCGCCGGCCGCTACGAACGCGTCGAGCAATGCTTGACCACGACGCGCCCCGTCGGACACCCGGGCGCCGGCCAGAACCGGAACGTAGGTCGACGCACCCAGCACGGCGTCGCCGACAAGACTCCAGAATGTCCGCGCATCCAACGGCGCACGTGCTCCGATCGAGCGCAGTACTGCATGCAGCGAGGTGATGCATCGGTGGGCCGTCCAGACGAGAAGGGCTTCCTCGCACGGAAGGGTCACCGCACCCGGCTGGCCTTCGAGGTGGTCTCCGGGCAGGACGCGGAGCATCGGCGACGACACTCCCGCCCAATCGATTCCGCCGTCGCTGTCCATGTGAATCCACAGGTTGTCGATGCCGGGGTCCCAGGCACGACCCTCGAGCACGATCAGCGCCGCCACGCGCCCGACGACCGCATGAATGAGCGCGGTCGCGACCTGCGCGGCCGCAGCTTCGGGTAGCCGAAGGTCTTCCAACGACCTCGCGAGCATCTGATCGGTTCGGCCGTCCTCGAGCCCCACGCCTAGCTGCCACCAGCGCCGCTTGGCCTCCTGCGCCATGGATGCGATCGCGTACATGCGGGGGTAATCGGGGTTCAGCGCTCGAAGTTCGATACACGAGCGTGACAGCGCACCACCGTCGTCGATGCGGGTGATCGATCGATGCACCTCGGCCCATGCGGCGGACGTCGTAGTCGCAACTGACACCGAAACACTCCCTCTGTTGTTCCCTCGGCCCACGGCCGCTGTGCATAGGCTAGCCTAACCAATGCCACACGGTAGCGGTCCATCAGGCCATGTCTCCTGCATCACTGGAATGCGTTGGCTAGCCTTACCTGGACGCACGCTGAAGCAGAGGGTTCCGTAACCTAACTGCGTGGACCTTCGAACACAGTGAGGAATCAGGAACGACAGTGACTACGGCCCCCCTGCTCGGTCCGGGAGCACCTCACCCGACGCCCGACGACGACTTCGCCACCGAGGACATCCCCCGCGGACCTGCGCCGTGGGGTCCCAGAATCGCTGCGACCGTCGTCGATCTCGCGATCGTGCTGCTTCCACTGGGCATCGGGTGGTCCATCGTCGACTCGCTTCGGGACGACAACGGCGGCGGTGAAGCCGACAGGTTCGTGTTCGGCGCGATTTCGGTTGCCGTCGCCATCGGACTTCTGGTGTGGAATCAGGGGTTTCGTGAGGGTCGCGAAGGCCAGAGCACAGGAATGCGGTGGACCGACCTCGTCGTGCGCGACGCCGACACCCTGGATCCGATCGGTCCGAAGCGGTCACTGCTGCGCGCGGCAGGAGTCGGCCGGGGACGCACCGAGGTAGTACGCCAGAAGACCGCGCTGGACGAACAATTCGAGCCCATCCCCCGTGACAACTCGGTGGCGGGAATACGCAAGCGACGAATTCTCGGACTGATCGTGCTCGTCGTGGCGCTGGCCGCCGCCATACTCGCCAGCATCGCGATCGGGGCAAGGCCACTCACATTCGCCGAGATCGGCCACGCGCTGCTGAATTCCACCGGCACGGACACCGACATCATCGTTCGTACGCTACGAGTTCCACGTACGGTGCTCGCTCTCGTCGTGGGAATCGCGCTCGGTATCGCAGGTGCCTTGATTCAGGGGCACACCCGAAACCCATTGGCGGACGCGGGACTTCTCGGACTGAACGCCGGAGCCGCGTTCCTCGTCGTCCTCGCGATCTACCTGTTCCGCTTCAACTCTCCGAGTCAGTACCTGTGGTTCGCCTTCGCGGGCTCCGCCATCGCAAGTGTCGTGGTGTTCGGGCTGTCGTCGATAGGAAACGGAAAAGCCAGCCCGTTGAACTTGGCGCTCGCAGGCGCGGGGGTTGCGTTCTTCCTGTCGGCCATGACGAACGCCATCGTGCTGCTCGACCAGACAAGTCTCGACGGCTATCGCTTCTGGTCCGTCGGGTCCGTTGCAGGCCGCGGGCTCGACATCTTCTGGACGGTCCTCCCCTTCCTCGTCATCGGCGTCCTCATCGCGTTGGCCAGCACTCCTGGACTGAACGTGATGAGCCTCGGTGACGACGTCGCTCGGTCGCTCGGCACGAACATCGCCCTGACGCGCACCGTCGGAATCGTCGCGATCACTCTGCTCACCGGTGCCGCCACAGCCGCGTGCGGCCCCATCGCGTTCATCGGTCTCGTCGTACCGCACGTCGCGCGTGTGGTCACCGGCCCCGACTATCGATGGCTCGTGCCCTACGCGGGATTGATGGGCGGGGTGATGCTCATGATCGCCGACGTCATCGGCCGCGTCGTCGTCAGGCCCGGCGAGCTGCAGGTCGGCATCGTGCTCGCACTGTTCGGCGCGCCGTTCTTCATCGCTCTCGTCCGTCGTCGGAAGTTGGCAAGCCTGTGACCGCTCACCTCGAAACGCCGCTGTCCGAGTCGGATACGCCCGCGTCCACGGTTCCGTCCAGGCCTGCGTTCCGCTTCGGGCCTCTGTCTCTGGTCCGTCGTACGTTCATGGTCGTCGTGACCCTGATGTTGGTCGTTGCACTGTTCTTCGTCGTCTGCATCAACATCGGGCGCGGCGACTTCCCTCTGTCGATCGCGCAGGTCGTCGACGTGCTGTTGGGCGGCGGCTCCCGCATCGATCGATTCATCGTGATGGACCTGCGACTCCCGAGGTCTCTCACCGGCCTTCTCGTCGGTATGGCGCTCGGTATGTCCGGCGCTGTCACGCAGTCGATCTCGCGGAACGCTCTCGCCAGCCCGGACATCCTCGGCATCACGTCGGGCGCAAGTGCCGCTGCCGTCGCATTGATCGTGCTCGGCGGCGGCGGGTCGTTCGTCGGTGTGCTCGCGACGCTGGGCCTGCCCCTCGCTGCCCTGGTGGGTGGCCTCGTCACCGCCGTGTTGATCTACGCGCTTGCGTGGAAGCGGGGCGTCGAGGGCTTCCGGTTGATTCTCGTGGGCATCGCGATCAACGCGATGCTCGTCGCCGCGATCGGCTGGTTGCTGATCAGCGCCGACATCAACGACGTCTCGCGAGCGCAGCTGTGGCTCAACGGCTCGCTCAACGGCGCGGACTGGAGCAAGGTGTGGCCCGTGGCCGTGGCCGTCCTGGTCGTCGGCACGCTGACGATCATCTCGACGTTCACACTCGGCGCGCTTCGACTGGGCGACGACAACGCCAAGTCACTCGGTGTCCGCTTGCAATCGGGTCAGGCGACGCTCCTGCTCGCTTCGGTCGCACTCGCGGCGATCGCCACCGCCGCGGCAGGACCGATCGGGTTCGTCGCCCTCGCGGCACCGCAGATAGCACTCCGGCTGCTGCGGACTCCGGGGCCGCCGATCATCGCGTCGGCCATCCTCGGTGGTCTGCTCGTCGTCGGGAGCGATCTCATCGCGCGCACCATCCTTCCCGTCGAACTTCCCGTGGGCATCGTGACGTCCGCGCTGGGTGGCCCCTTCCTGCTCTACCTCCTGGTCCGCAGCAATCGAAAGGTCTCCGCATGACAACCATCGACCCGTTGCGCCTCGTCGCGGAAGACCTCACCCTCGGCTACGGCGACCGAACCATCGTCGAGAATCTCGACCTCGAAGTGCACACCGGTGTCATCACCACCGTCATCGGGCCGAACGGGTGCGGCAAGTCGACGCTGCTGCGATCCCTCGGCCGCCTGCTCAAGCCGAAGGCCGGTCGCGTCGTCCTCGACGGCAAGGCGATCTCGTCGATGCGCACCAAGGACGTCGCGCGGGTGCTCGGAATGCTCCCCCAGGCGCCGACCGCTCCCGAGGGACTCACCGTCGCCGACCTCGTGTCGCGCGGCCGCCACCCGCATCAGTCGTGGATCAGGCAGTGGAGTTCCGACGACGAATCCGAGGTCGCCAACGCACTCGAACTGACCGGCGTCGGCGACCTCGCCGACCGACCGGTCGACGAACTGTCCGGCGGCCAGCGGCAACGCGCCTGGATTTCGATGGCTCTGGCGCAGGGCACCGACATCCTGCTCCTCGACGAGCCGACGACGTACCTCGACCTCGCGCACTCCGTCGAGGTCCTCGACCTCGTCGACCGCATGCACGAGGACATGGGTCGCACGGTCGTGATGGTGTTGCACGACCTCAATCTGGCCGTGCGCTACAGCGATCAGCTGATCGTCATGTCCAAGGGCAAGATCGTCGAGAGCGGTCGACCGCAGGACGTCATCTCCGAAGAATTGCTGCTCGACGTCTTCGGTCTCGAGGCGACGGTCATCGAGGATCCCGTGTCGGACAGGCCGCTCATCGTCCCGATCGGCACGCGGCACGTGTACGGCGCGACCGGCGGGCCTCGCAAGACCGTGACACGCGGGAACGCCTAGCGCTCGATCATCGTGCGCACGAGTCGATAACCCTGACCGAGAGACACCTCGGGCAGATACGCACGACCGACGGCGTTGCCGATGCTCGGTAGCGCGGCAGGGTCGGCGTACGTCATGTGCATCGATTCGTACCGCGGCTGGAACTTCGACTTGAACGCCAGCAACGACCGGAAGCCGTAGACCGGTTCGAGCGTCCTGCCCAGCACGTCGAGCAAACGGTCGAGCAGACGCGAGAACGTCAGCTCTTCCGGTGTGCCGTTCTCGGAACTCTCGTCGTCGACCTTGGCCAGTGGCGCTCCGGACAGACTCAGGAAACGGACCCCTTCCTCCTTCAGCAGGATTGCCGCCGACGCGATCAGGAATTCCATCGTCGGCCGGAATCCCTCCGACCGCCTCCGCATGAAATCCAGTGTCCACCCGACTATCTCGCCGTTCTCGTATACCGGCATCCACGACGTGACGCCGTGCACGGTCCGGTGCTCGTCGACCGCGATAAGACACCGCACCTGCGCGTCGTCCACCTCTTCGAGGCCACCGAGAGTGAAGCCCATCTCGGGCATCCCCTTGTCGGCGACCCACTCCTCCGAGATCGCCTCGATCTGATCCGTGATCGCGAGGGGAGCATCAGGAAAACGAATCCATTCCGCATCGACGCCGGCTTTCTTGGCACGGTTCAGCGCGGTCCGCACATCCTGGAATCGCTTGCCGGTGAACGCCAATTCCTCCAGGTCGAGGATGGTCTCCTCCCCGACCTGGATTCCGCCCCAGCCGAGACCGTCGGTGATCTCTCGGACAGCAGGCGTCACCGAGTAGAAACACGGGATCCACCCGTTCTCCGACGCATACTCCGCGAATCCGACGACGTACTCGCGCAGCCGTTCTCGGGGACCGACCGGATCGCCCGTCGTCAGTGCCACGCCGGAGATGACCCGGTACGCGACGTAGCCGCTGCCGTCCGGCGAGAACCAGTACGTGTTCCCTCGCCAGGTCGTCATCCACGAGAGCGCGCTGCCGGAGCTCGACGTCAATACCTCACGTGCCCGCTCGGCCGCGTCGGACTCGGCTCCGAAGGCGGGCGTCAGAAAGGTTCCGAAGGTCAGGACGCATACCGCGACCCAGAAAACCACCCCGGTCCATTCGAACAGCAGCGTGGTCGGAATGTCCTCGGGCAGGAACCGAGGTTCGAGCCACTGGAGGTACACGGGTGGGATGAGTCGCTGGGGGAAGTCCGCGAGCAATCGAAGCGCAGTCGGGGTGTTGTCGAATCCACCTCGCGCCGCGAGCCCGCCCAGGACGTACAGGACCGCCAGGACCGCACCGGTGCCGATCACCGACAGGGTCCATCGCCGATAGGTTCCCTTCGGGGCCGACACGTCGAAGAACTTTCTGGTCGCCACCAGGATCGTGAGCACCACGAGTGGAAGGAGGAACGGAATCACGGTGCGGTACACCGTCGGCGATTCGAGACCGTAGAACAGGGACTCGTCGTCGCCGGACTCGAGGTATCGGATGGCGAAGTTGGCGACCGACACCACGAGGAGCACGACCTGAGCGACGACCGTTGCCCCCCATGCGAAGCGACGACCCCGGCGAAGGCCGTCGGCGAGAAACAGCAAGAAGATCGACGGCATCAACGACAGGATCGTCGGACCGACACCGCCGAGACGCAATTCGAGAAGACCCGTTCGACATTCGGGATCGGTCGCGGAATCGGCGCAGATCTCGCGTACCTCGGCGGCGGTGTACGGCACGCCGCGTACGACCTCACGCAGAACTGCGAAGGGGCCGACCGCATCGGGGCTCAGCGCGGCGAGCACAGGGCCGAGTGCACTCGCCGCGACCACGAGCGCCACCAACACGCGGCCTTCGCGCTGAGTGCCTGCAAGCCGCGAACCGCGTGCAGATCGGCCCACGAACGCCGGCCCGAGCATCAGCCCGACGATCGCCGCAGCCAGCCGAATGACGTCCTGAAGGTGGCCACTGAAGAGCGCCGACGTGATGAGAAGCGCAAGAAGCCCGACGCGAATGCGTCGGCGCCACAACGTGTCCATGCGGGCGCTCGCCACCATGACGACACCGACGATCCAGGTGGTGGGCCCGATGGCGGTTCCCACGTGCAGACGAAAACCCCAGTCCGCGTCGAACATCTTGGCCAGCGCCGCGAGCCCGAGTCCGAGCAACGCACCGAGCACCTGGGTCACGACGGCCGCAAGCGCGAACTTGCCCGACCCCATGCGTCGCTCGATCGGTGCCGCCGCGACGACGACGGCCACCACGACGACGATGTAGCCGAGAACGTTCGGCGCGAAGAGTCCGGCCGTCAGGACAGTCCACACGCGGAAATCCTGGAACGCCATGATGCCGGTCGCGAAGTCTCGGTGCAGAGTGTTTCCGCCGACCGCCACACCGATGATGCCGAGCGCGAGGATGACGGCGAGAGCACCGAAACTGACCGGAGCCCCTTTGGCGCCGTACACGATCAGCGAGCGCAGCCGTACGAGCTGACGGCCGGTGTTTCTCAGACCGGCGGCCACACGAATGCGGCGTAGTTCCAGCCAACTCGGCTCGGAGACCACGTCGTCCGTGGTGTCCTCGACGGCTTCGTTCACGAGATCAACCCCACTCTCTTCATCAGCCAGGGCAGCTCGAGTTCCAGTCCCTGCGACCACACGGCGAAACTGTGGCCCCCGGGAACCTCGTCGTAGCGCACGTCCATTCCAGCAGCCTTCGCCGCTTGATACATCGTTTGCTGGCCAGGCTTGTAGTCGTTGTCGTCGGCGCCGACGACGAATGCTCCACCCGAGTTCGGGAACTGCTCGGACTTCAGCAGATCGAGCGGGTTGACCGCGACGAACGCCGCATCGTTCCCGCCGAAAGCTTCGTCGACCGTGCGGGTCCGGTCACCCAGAGTCGGCTCGACCTGGCCCGACAGATCGAGGAACGTCGGATAGACGTCGGGATGATTCGTCGCCATCTGTATCGAGCAGGTACCGCCGTACGACAGGCCACCGATGATCCAGCTCCGGGGATCGGTCGACACCTGCAAGTTCTGCTTGATCCACGCCGGCACGTCCTGAGAGAGGTACGTCGCGACGTTGCCGAGAGGCGAGTCGACGCACAACGGATTGGCGAGTGTCGACCCTGTCGCGTCGGCCACGACCACGACCGGCGCGAGACCGCCGTGGTCCCGCGCGAAGGCGTCCATGGTCTCGGCCAGCTTGCCGCCCTTGAGCCAGTCGTCCGGCTCACCCGGCTGTCCGGCGAGGAGAACGAGGACCGGCAGTAGCGGACGTGGATTCGCGAAGTACGACGGCGGCAGATAGATCTCGGCCTGCCTGGCCGAGAAAGACGACGCCGTCGGAGGAATGGTGACCGACGTCAACTTGCCGGCCGACGGCATCGACGACGGCGGCTGCCATGCGTCGGACGTCGGATTGCCGCTGACGACCTGCTCCTGCGGCCCCGGTATGTCGGCGATCGAGATCCTGTCGACGTCCTCGACCCCGAACAGCGTCCCGACCGTCGGATACGCGGAGAACACGAGGTTGACGTGTGCGGACGCCGCCAGCACGACGAGAACGGCCGCGATCACCGATGCCGCCTTCGCCAGCACTCCCCGGGCAGCGATGGTGCGCGGTACGACGAGCAGCACCGCGGCGAGCCCGATGCCGATCCAGACGTAGATCTCCGTTTCGATGGGGTCGGGGAACGGACGCCACACCTTCTCGACGACGTAATAGAGCACCACACCGATCACGAACGCCGCGGTCGCGCCGATCGGCAGTGCCCGCAGCACATACCAACGCCGCTTCGACACGACCAGCCACACGCCTCCGAGGGCACCGAGAACGGACAGGACCGTCGTCGTGGCGCTACTGACGAGCGACAGAGAGACGAACCAGTTCACGCGGTGCCTCCAGTTGTCTCGTCGTCGAGATGCTTCTGCAGAATAGGCGCATTCACCACCGGGCCCCGAAGCCGACACAGGCGCGTGTGCAATGGACTATGACACATCACACAAGCAGTGGCGACGCTTACTACCACCAGTAGTACGCATTCCTGTCGGACTACCCGTAAACTCGGACGAATGGCAGGTCTAGGGGAACTCGAACGCGCAGTGATGGATCATCTGTGGGACTCCGCGGAGCCACAGACTGTTCGGCAGGTGCACGAAGCGCTCGCCGCACACCGTGAGTTGGCCTACACGACCGTCATGACGGTTCTGCAGCGTCTCGCGAAGAAGCAGTTGGTGAAGCAGCAACGCGACGACCGCGCACACCGCTACGCCCCGTTGCACGGGCGAGACGAGCTGGTGGCGAGTCTCATGGTGGATGCGCTCGCGCAGGCTCCAGAGTCCGGAGGCCGTGCAGCAGCACTCGTTCACTTCGTCGGACAGGTGGGTGCCGACGAAGCGGCAGCTCTCCGTGACGCTCTCGCCGCGCTCGAGGTGGCACAATCGGGTGGACGTGCCGGCGCGGCCGAAGCCGGACGACAATCGGACTGACCCCAGCCCTCGGTTAGTGAGGAAATGAACTCCACCACAGCTCTGGTCTTCGCACTACTTGCTCTGCTGCTTGCCGGGCCGGTTCCTGCCGTCCTGAGCAGGGCTACGTGGCCGTATCGAGCTCCCCGTGCAGCTCTCGTGCTGTGGCAGGCGATCGCCATCGCCGCAGTGTTCTCTGCGTTCTCCTCCGGCCTCGCCATCGGCGGACTGCTGCTGGTCCCTGGCCCCGACGGCCGCCCGACGACGGCGCCGACCGACGAAATCGATGCCCTCGGCCTGCCGCTGTGGCTTCTGTACGTCGTCGTTCTCGCGATCACCTTGGGTATCGGCGCGAAATTGATCTTCTCCGTGGTCCAGGTCGCCGTGCGTACGCGTCGCCGTCGCGCGCGGCACCGCGTTCTGGTCGACCTGCTCGACCGCAGCAGCGACGACGGTCGGCCGTTCCCCGGAGTCCGAGACGCGGATGTCCGAGTGCTCGACGCGGTCGAACCCATCGCGTACTGCCTGCCGGGACTGAGACAGCGAGTCGTACTGAGCGAAGGCGTTCTGACCAATCTTTCTCGTTCCGAGGTCAAGGCCATCCTCTCTCACGAACGCTCCCACCTGAGGTCGCGTCATGACCTGGTCCTCGAAGCGTTCACCGCGGTCAACGAAGCGTTTCCCCGCATCGTCCGTAGCAAGTCGGCTCTAGGCAGCGTCCAACTGCTGGTCGAACTGCTCGCCGACGATTCGGCAGTCAAGGTGACCGGTCCGACTCCACTCGCCCGCGCGTTGGTGACGTGTGCAGGTTCGACGGCTCCCCGAGGCGCGCTGGCCGCGGGTGGACCGAGCACCTTGATTCGAGTGCAGAGGCTGGCGGGTCCCCGCAGCGACATGCCGCTCAGCGTCGCCGCGTACGCAGCGGCGGCGGTGATTCTCGTCGTGCCGACCATCTTCGTCGCCATGCCGTGGCTCGAGGAGCTCAGCCGACTGCTCGGCCACCGCTAGCAGTCGGCCAGCTCACAACTGTTCGAATCGAGGAATCGAACAGTTGTCGCGTACACTCGATCGAGGTCGCCATCGCGGCCGAGAAATTCGAAAAGGCACAAGCAGCTCCATTCTGCGCGACTTCAGTTCGCTCATCGATGGCCAGGTGACAGTGCCCTGGCTCGTCTCACTGTTTTGGCTGTGCCCACGTCTTCGATCGGCGTTTTCTACGGCTGTGGCTTCGTGGCGTGCCCGTAATCCGGAGAGGTTCAACTGCGTGACCCACGCTGTTCCATCTAGTACATCCGTTTCTCCTACCGCGGACGCCGACGACGCGACCGTCACATTCGCTGAGCTCGGCCTCCCCGAGCCCGTCGTCGCCGCACTCGCGCGCAACTCCATCACGGTGCCGTCGCCGATTCAGGCCAAGGCGCTTCCCGACGCCATCGCCGGCAAGAACGTTCTCGGTCGCGCTCAGACCGGCTCGGGTAAGACCCTCGCCTTCGGCCTGCCGATTCTGGCGCGCCTCGCACAGCACACGGATCGTCCCGCTGCGAAGCGACCCCGTGCGCTGGTCCTCGTTCCTACCCGTGAGCTGGCATTCCAGGTCGTCGACTCGCTGTCTCCGTATGCCGGAGCAGTCGGACTGAACGTGCGCGCCGCTGTCGGTGGCACGCCGTTCAACAAGCAGGTCGAGCAGCTGCGACGCGGCATCGACGTCTTCGTCGCCACTCCCGGTCGGCTTGCCGACCACCTCCGCCAGGGCACGTGCGTCCTGGACGCCATCGAGATCACGGCCCTGGACGAGGCCGATCAGATGGCCGACATGGGCTTCCTGCCCGAGGTTCGCGCCGTGCTGGCCGAGACCCCGTCCGACGGACAGCGGATGCTGTTCTCGGCGACACTCGACCGCGAGGTGCAGTCCCTCGTTCGCCAGTTCCTGCCCGACCACGTCGAGCACTCGACGCAGGACGGCAAGGCGAGCGTCCGCACCATGGACCACTACATGCTGATGGTCGACCGTGGCCAGAAAGACCTCGTGCTGTCCGAGATCGGCGCTCGCGAGGGTGGCCGCACCATCATGTTCGCGCGTACCAAGCTCGGGTGCGACGGCATCACCGATCGCCTGCGCGCAGTGGGCGTCGCTGCGGAGTCCCTGCACGGCGGTAAGGCACAGAACCAGCGCACCCGTGTCCTCGAGCGTTTCAAGAGTGGGCGCACACCGGTTCTGGTCGCCACCGACGTCGCTGCCCGCGGTATTCACGTCGACGGCATCGATCTCGTCGTGCACGTCGATCCCCCGGCCGACCACAAGGATTACCTGCACCGCGCAGGCCGTACAGCTCGTGCCGGCGAGAAGGGAACGGTCGTCGCGATCGTTCTGCCGAACCAGCGTCGACAGATTCAGCGTCTGACCGGAATGGCCGGGGTCAAGGCCACCTCCGTGAACGTCGCACCGGGGTCCGCCGAATTGACCGACATCACCGGCGCACAGAAGCCGTCGGGCGAGCCGCTGCGCGCGGTCAGCAGCGGTGTGCGCGATCGACGTGACGACCGGCCTCGTTCCGGCAGCTACCAGGGCGACCGGCCTCGTTCCGGCGGCTACCAAGGCGACCGCCCCCGCACCGGCGGCTACCAAGGCGACCGCCCCCGCACCGGCGGCTACCAAGGCGACCGCCCCCGCACCGGCGGCTACCAAGGCGACCGGCCTCGCACCGGCGGCTACCAGGGTGACCGCCCTCGCACCGGCGGCTACCAAGGCGACCGGCCTCGCACCGGCGGCTACCAAGGCGACCGCCCCCGCACCGGCGGCTACCAGGGCGACCGCCCCCGCACCGGCGGCTACCAAGGCGACCGGCCCCGCACCGGCGGCTACCAAGGCGACCGCCCTCGCACGGGCGGCTACCAGGGCGACAACTCTCGTACCCGGCCCAGCTACGCCCAGGACGACGCGAAGGCCGGCGGTTTCCGCAGCCGCACCGAGCGCCGCTCCTACGACGGATTCGACGGGCCTGCACGCGCCCGGTAATTCCGTTCGGAATTCCTGATCGTCCGATGGCTGCCACCTCTTCCGAGGTGGCAGCCATCGTGCTTTCCGTGCGTCGGACAACCGGCGAAACGATGGGATCCTCGGCCTGAAACGGGGACCGCTTCGCTTGTCGTACGTTCGCGCGCCCGGCATGAAAAGCTGTACCTATGACCTCAGCAGTGAACTCGTCAGAACTCGCCCAGATCGGCGTCACCGGACTCGCCGTGATGGGCTCGAACATCGCCCGTAATTTCGCGCGCCACGGACACACCGTCGCGCTGCACAACCGCAGCATCGCCAAGACCGACGCATTGCTCGAGGAGCACGGAAGCGAAGGAAAGTTCGTCCGTACGGAGACGATCGAGGAATTCGTCGCCGCATTGCAGAAGCCACGCCGAGTCCTGATCATGGTCAAGGCAGGCGACCCCACCGATGCCGTCATCGAGGAGCTCGCGTCCGCGATGGAAGAGGGCGACATCATCATCGACGGCGGTAACGCGCTGTACACCGACACCATCCGCCGTGAGGCGTCCCTCAAGGAGCGTGGACTGCACTTCGTCGGTGCAGGCATCTCCGGCGGCGAGGAGGGCGCGCTGAACGGCCCCTCGATCATGCCCGGCGGTCCGGCCGAGTCGTACAAGGCTCTGGGCCCCCTCCTCGAGTCGATCGCCGCTCAGGTCGACGGCACTCCGTGCTGCACCCACATCGGTCCCGACGGTTCGGGCCACTTCGTGAAGATGGTCCACAACGGCATCGAATACGCCGACATGCAGCTGATCGGCGAGGCGTACAACCTGTTCCGCGACGCACTCGACCTCACCCCGGCCCAGATCGCCGACGTCTTCACCGAATGGAACAACGGTGACCTCGAGAGCTACCTCGTCGAAATCACCGCGGAGGTGCTGAAGCAGGTCGACGCGAAGACGGGCCAGCCGCTCGTCGACGTCATCGTCGACGCTGCAGAGCAGAAGGGCACCGGGCGGTGGACCGTCAAGGCCGCACTCGACCTCGGCGTACCGGTCACCGGCATCGCCGAGGCTGTCTTCGCTCGTGCACTGTCCGGTTCGCGCACTCAGCGGAAAGCCGCCGTCGGCCTTGCGTCCGGCACGTTGTCGGAGAAGCCGTCCGATGCCGAGCAGTTCACGCACGACATCAGCCGCGCGCTGTACGCATCGAAAATCGTCGCGTACGCGCAGGGTTTCGACCAGATCGCCGCAGGCAGTGCCGAATACGACTGGAACCTCCACCCCGGTGACCTTGCGACGATCTGGCGCGGTGGCTGCATCATCCGTGCACGTTTCCTCGACCGCATCAAGGACGCGTACGACGACAATGCCGAGCTTCCCAGCCTGATCCTGGCGCCGTACTTCCGCGAGGCGATCGAGAACGCGATCGACAGCTGGCGCCGCGTCGTCATCACGGCTGCGTCGCTCGGCATTCCGGTGCCTGCGTTCGCGTCGTCGCTCGCGTACTACGACGCGCTTCGCGCCGAGCGTCTACCGGCGGCGCTGACCCAGGGACAACGGGACTTCTTCGGGGCGCACACCTACGAGCGCACCGATTCCGAGGGCAAGTTCCACACACTGTGGAGCGGCGACCGCTCCGAGGTGCAGGCCTAGTAAGCCACCGCCGCGACGAGACGCCGGTCACGACACTCGCAGAGATGTCGTGACCGGCGGCTCGCTGTCACCATTCGCCGGCGTCGTACCACCCCGGCGGTGGACCGAGGACCGGTTGGACGATGGTCGACGGGGCGTCACCCTCCCACGGCAGGACGCCCTCGCAGTCTCTCCAGACGGCCTGGACGGCCCGTACCGAAGCTGGAGAATAGATGCCGTTCGCCATTGCCAACCACTCGTCGGTACGGTCGACGTCGACGACATAGAAGTCGAAACCCGCTGCCGAGACGTGCATTCCGGCGCCCAGACGATCTCCACCGACGACCACGCGTCGCGCCAGGGCGTTCAATATCGCGGCGGAATCCGACGGGTCCCGGCCGGTCACCACGATCTCGGGGTGACCGTGGGCGGTCAAACCGATCGTGTAACAGAACGCGGGATCGATCCTGCCGTGCGGCAGGTCGGCGAGCGATCCTCGGGTGTCGGACTCCACGTACTGCAACGCCCACCCGTGTTTGTCGATCAGTTCTTCAATACTGCGTAGGTACTCCGGAAACGATCGACCCTCACACATAGCGCACATGGCTCCCCCAAGTTCTCGACGTGGTGCTCGACAATCGATCGAACACATGTTCTCGCCGCGCATGTTGACTCGAGGCACCGACAGAAACCCGCCACAGCGGTACTGTTCCGCTATGACGCACCCTCGTACGTTCGACGACGTGAGGTGACGGGCGAGATGCCCGTGCTGGCGATCGTCCTCGCTCTCGTCGCAGCATTTCTGTTCGCGTGCGCGTCGGTGGCGCAACAAAGTGCCGCAGCTGCGGTACCCGAGGGCGAATCCTTGGTCGCTTCGCTCGTTCGCAGTCCGCGGTGGTGGGCCGGTGTCCTCGGCGACGTGGGCGGGTACGCCGTTCAGGTCGCGGCGCTCTGGGCTGGATCCGTGCTGCTGGTTCAACCACTGCTGGTGTCGATGCTGTTGTTCGCGCTTCCGCTGTCGGCCAAGTTCTCCGGCTACCGAATGACGCGGACGACATGGGTTCTCGCGATCTCGCTCGCTCTCGCGCTTGCGGTGTTCATCGTCGTCGGCGATCCCACCGAGGGACATGCGAATGCACCGCTGTCGCAATGGATCGTGCCTCTGGTGATCGCGTTCGGCGTCGTGCTGGCGTGTATTGCTGCGGGCTCGATGTCGAGAAGACCCGGGTCCCGTGCGCTGCTTCTGGGCGCCGCGGGTGGACTGTTGTTCGGCATGGCCGTCGCGTTCACGAAGTTCGTGACCGACCTGGTCGAGCATGATGCGACGACCGCAGTGACTGCGTGGCAGACCTACGCACTGGTCTTCTGCGGCATAGCAGGCTTCTACCTGCAGCAACGCGCATTCCAGTCCGGGCCGCTGTCTGCTTCGCTCCCCGCCGTCACGATCGGCGAACCCTTCGGAGCGGCCTTCCTCGGCATCACGGTTCTGGACGAGCGCGTGCGCCACGATGCTTTCGAGCTGACCGTCATCGCCGCGGCCGTCGCCGTCATGATCTACGCGACGATCACCTTGTCACGCTCGCAGGCGGAGGTCGCCGCACACGCGGACGCCGTCTGACCGGTACGCTGGCGCACCGTGCAGTTCCTCGATGGCCAGCAGCCCCCGTACGACTTGACCTACGACGACGTCTTCCTGGTGCCCAACAGGACCGACGTGACGAGCCGGTTCGACGTCGACCTCTCGACCGTCGACGGATCCGGAACCACCATCCCGATCGTCGTCTCCAACATGACCGCTGTCGCCGGTCGTCGTATGGCGGAAACCGTCGCGCGACGCGGTGGAATCACGGTCATTCCCCAGGATCTTCCGGTCGCAGCCGTGGCGGACACCGTCGCATTCGTCAAGAGCCGCGATCTGGTGGCCGACACCCCCGTCGTCCTCGGTCCCGACGCGTCGGTGTCGGATGCACTCGCGTTGATGCACAAGCGTTCACACGGCGCCGTCGTGGTCGTCGAGGCAGGCAAGCCTGTCGGAGTCGTCACCGAGAGCGCCTGCACCGATGTCGACCGCTTCGCACGGCTCAGTTCGGTGGCCGTCACCGATTTCGTGACGGTGTCCTCGGACGCCACTCCTCGCGCGGTGTTCGAGTCGCTCGAGGCGTCACACGAGGGCCTGGCCGTTCTCGTGGCTCCGGACGGAAGCCTCGCCGGCGTCCTCACTCGCACGGGCGCGATCCGGACCGGTATCTACACACCGGCCGTCGACGCCGCAGGCAAGCTTCGGATCGCAGCAGCGGTGGGCATCAACGGCGACGTCGCCGCGAAGGCGAAGGCACTCGTCGAGGCGGGCGCCGATCTGCTCGTCGTCGACACCGCGCACGGCCATCAGGAGAAGATGATCGAAGCGCTGTCCGCCATCAAGGCGTTGGACCTGCCGGTCCCCCTCGCCGCCGGAAACGTGGTCTCGGCAGCGGGTACACGCGATCTCGTGCAGGCAGGCGCGGACATCGTGAAGGTCGGCGTCGGCCCAGGCGCGATGTGCACGACTCGCATGATGACCGGTGTGGGGCGGCCTCAGTTCTCCGCCGTCGCTGAATGTTCCGCCGCCGCGGCGGAACTCGGCGCGTCGGTCTGGGCCGACGGCGGTGTGCGGCACCCGCGCGACGTCGCCCTGGCGCTCGCTGCAGGCGCGGCGAACGTGATGATCGGCTCGTGGTTCGCCGGGACGTACGAGTCACCGGGTGATCTGCGATTCGATCCCGCGGGCAACGCCTACAAGGAGAGCTTCGGCATGGCGTCCAAGCGTGCCGTGGCGGCGAGGACTGCAACCGACAGCGCCTTCGACCGCGCACGGAAGGGTCTCTTCGAAGAAGGCATTTCGAGCTCGCGGATGCGACTGGACCCCGATCGTCCCGGCGTCGAAGATCTGATCGACCACATCTGCTCGGGGGTCCGAAGCACGTGCACCTACGCGGGCGCGCGAACGCTACCGGAACTTCACGAACGCGCCGTCCTGGGCGTTCAGTCCGCGGCCGGCTTCGCCGAGGGACGCCCGCTGCCCAGCGGATGGTGACGTCCACCGCGGCACACGGGCGCGTCGTCGGCCCCAGACGTTAGACTGATGGCTTCGCGATTCATCGAACATCCTTCGGCCCGGTTCACGGACGTCACGTGCGTGGACAGGGTTCGGTGGAACAACGGAAAGGAACAAGGTGCCTGAGGCACCCGTCATCACCAGCGCCGCCGTCGCGTCCAGCGACCAGGGCGACGAGGGCTCCACTTCGGAGGGCTCCTCTATCGAGCCGGGTGACGAACCCGGCGATCTCACTTCCTCTCGATCACCCTCACCATCTCGATCGACACTGCCTCGCCGTTCGCGGCAGCCGGAACCTCATGGCGCCATGCGCCTGTCTCAACTACGGCGGCGATGAGCCATGGACTTGATCCTGAGCATCCTCAGCCTCGTCGGATTCGTGGCACTGACCGCAGGCACTGCCCTCTTCGTCGCAGCCGAGTTCTCGCTGACGGCGCTCGAGAAGAGCGCGGTCGACTCGGCTGCTGCCGCAACGGGTGACATCCGTTCTCGGCAGGTGCAGCGCGCGCACCGAACGCTGTCGTTCCAGCTGTCCGGCGCGCAACTCGGCATCACCATCACGACCCTCATCACCGGCTATCTCGCAGAACCGGTCCTGGCCGGCTTCTTCGTGCCCGTCGCCACGGCGCTCGGAGCGTCGGAGTCGCTGGCGTCGGGTCTGTCCCTCGCGGTCGCTCTGATCGTCGCGACGTCGTTCTCCATGATCTTCGGCGAGCTCGTGCCCAAGAACATCGCCATCGCCGAACCCATGGCAACCGCGCGTGCCACGGCCGGATTGATGTCCGGGTTCTCGGCGGTCTTCCGGTGGGCCATCAACGGCCTGAACGGTTCGGCCAACTGGCTGGTTCGCAGACTCGGCGTCGAGCCGGCCGAGGAACTTCGGTCCGCCCGCTCACCACGTGAGTTGAGCTCGCTGGTGCGGACGTCGGCCCAGCACGGTTCGCTCGACGAGAGCACTGCCCGTCTCGTCGGCAGATCTCTGCAGTTCGGCGAGCGCACCGCAGAGGAACTGATGACGCCCCGGGTGAAAGTCGAATCGCTGTCGGTGTCCGACACCGCGTCCGACTTGATCGAGACGGCGTCGCGCACGGGCTTCTCCCGATTTCCCGTCGTCGACGGCGATCTGGACGACACCGTGGGTGTCGTCCACCTGAAACATGCGTTCGCCGTGCCCGCGGGTCGGCGACGCGAGACCCTCCTCGACACGCTCGCCCAGGATGTGCCCGTCGTTCCGTCCAGCCTGGACGGCGACTCGGTCATGGAACGGGTGCGGGCGGACGGAATGCAGGTCGCACTCGTCGTCGACGAGTACGGCGGCACCGCAGGAATGGTGACCATGGAAGACCTCATCGAGGAGATCCTCGGAGACGTGCACGACGAGCACGACGAACCGGAAATCGACGTGCAGAGATTCGGCGACGGCTGGCTCTGCTCCGGCCTGCTTCGGATCGACGAGGTCGCCGCCGCGACCGGGTATCAGGCGCCCGAAGGCGAGTACGAGACCATCGGCGGCCTGGTTCTGTCCGAACTGGGCAGAATTCCGACCGCAGGCGACAAGGTGGTGCTCCCCCGCTTGGCGTCCGACGATCCGGCGGACTCCAACGGCGGTTGGGTCGCTCGAGTCACCCGCATGGACGGTCGACGAATCGACAGAATCATGCTCCAGCCCGTAGCCGCCGAAACGGTGGCACAGATCAGCGCGGAGGAGAACGCCCGTGGGTGACGTACTCGCCGTTCTGCTGGCGGTTCTACTGCTCGGCGGCAACGCATTCTTCGTGGGCGCCGAGTTCTCGTTGATCTCGGCACGACGCGACCGGCTGGAATCACAGCTCGCACAGGGCAAGAAACGTGCGAAGTCGGTGATCGAGGCCGGCCAGAATCTGTCCCTCATGCTCGCGGCAGCGCAGCTGGGCATCACGATCTGTTCCATTCTGCTCGGGCGCGTCGGTGAACCTGCCGTCGCGCACCTGTTCGAGAAGCCGATGGATCTGCTCGGCGTCCCGGAAGCACTGCTACACCCGATCGCGTTCACGATCTCGCTGGCTCTCGTCGTCGTGCTGCACATCCTGATCGGCGAGATGGTTCCGAAGAACATCGCCATCGCGGGCCCGGAGCGCACGGCGATGCTGCTCGTTCCGGTGCATCTGATGTTCATCAAGGTCGCCAAGCCGCTGATCTCGTTCTACAACCTGTGCGCCAACCTCACCCTGCGTGCTGTGCGTATCGAACCGAAGGACGAACTGGAGTCGTCGGTGTCGGCCGACGAGTTGTCTCAGATGATCGGCGAGTCACGATCCGAGGGCCTGATCGACGAGGAGGAACACCGTCGCCTCACGCAAGCCCTCGACATCTCCGGACGCACGGTGGCCGAAGTTCTGATTCCGTTCGCGGAGGTGAGGACCGTTCGCTCGGCGAGTGCGACGTCGGGACCCACACTGGGTTCGGTGGAGGACGCCGTCGTCGCCACCGGCTTCTCGCGGTACCCGGTGCAAACAGCGGACGGTTCGCTCGTCGGTTATCTGCACCTGAAGGACGTCCTCGAGTACATGCTCGACGACACCGCAGGACCGGACACCGAGATACCCCGTGCGCAGGTCCGACGTCTGCCCGTCATCGCGTCCGAGACGACGATCGACGACGCATTGACGCGGCTGCGTCGGATGAGCAGTCACCTCGGGGCAGTTCGTGACGCCACGGGAGCCACGGTCGGGATCGTCGCTCTCGAAGACCTCGTCGAGGAGTTCGTCGGCACGGTGCGCGACGGTACCCACCGGGTCGCCGACCCGACGCCCGGGCATCCGGCGCGCGGGAGTGGTTCGTCCTGATCGCCACACGTTCGGTTCTGCCGGAACAGGAATGGACGGCGATGCGGGCCGCTCACCTGGACCGCGTGGATCGGCTGGTGGGCGATTATCTCGCGGAGCGTGCTCGGGGCGCGACGCACCCGGTCCTGGACTTCCTGTTCACCTACTACAGCTTCAAGCCTGGGCATCTCCGTCGTTGGAACCCCGGCTACGGTGTCGTGCTCGCGGGCGACGCCGCGCGTGATTACGCCGGCTTCGCGTCGTACGAGCGACACGTCGGTCCGGACGGCGGCATGCGAGTCCGTGAGTCGGTGCTGGACTCTCGTCGGTCCGCCGTCGAATTCACCCTGGGTCTTCTCCGCGCGACCGCAGCGCGACCGCCCCACCACGGCTGCTTCGGACTGCACGAGTGGGCGATGGTCTACCGCGGCGGGCACGAGGCGCTTCGACACGGTTCGGTGCCGCTTCGGCTGGGCCACGACGGCACCGATGCCGTAGTCGAGTCGATGACGATTCGGTGCACGCACTACGACGCTTTCCGCTTCTTCACCGACGACGCCGTTCCCCGTAATCTGTTGCAGCTCGCGCCGTCGAGCCGGGTCGAGACGGAGCAACCGGGGTGCGTCCACGCGAGCATGGACCTGTACAAGTGGAGCTACAAACTCGCACCCTTGATCGATTCCGATCTCGTCACCGACTGCTTCGAATTGGCCCTTGCCGCACGCACTGTCGACATGCGGGCGAGTCCGTACGACCTGTCGGATTACGGCCTGGCTCCGATCGCCATCGAGACACCCGGTGGTCGGTCCGAATATGTGCGCGCGCAAGCCGCCCTGACGGCCAGGGCAACACCTCTCCGACACGCCTTGATCACACGGTGTGAGAACCTACTCGTGAGCGGCGGCGATCCCGCCCGACCTACTGCCGAGTAACATCGTCCACGATGTCGTTGGGGCGGCCATGGAGTCGCCCGTGACCGGAAAGAGCGAGGGATTCATGACCGATCGCAAAACTGTTGGCGGACTTCAGGTTGCCGAGGTGCTGTACGACTTTGTCCAGAACGAGGCACTTCCGGGTACCGGCGTCGACGCAGACAAGTTCTGGGCGGGCGCGGAAGCCGTCATCACCGACCTGGCCCCGAAGAACAAGGCGCTGCTCGCCGTCCGTGACGAAATCCAGGGCAAGGTCGACGCCTGGCACGGTGAACATGCGGGACCGAACTACGACCGCGCCGCCTACAAGACGTTCCTGAAGGACATCGGCTACCTGACCGACGAGCCGGCCGACTTCCACATCACCACCGCGGGCGTCGACACCGAGATCACCTCGACCGCGGGCCCGCAGCTCGTTGTTCCGGTCCTGAACGCGCGCTTCGCGATCAACGCATCGAACGCCCGCTGGGGATCGTTGTACGACGCGCTGTACGGCACCGACGCCATCTCCGAAGAGGGCGGCGCCGAGAAGGGCACCGGTTACAACAAGGTTCGCGGCGACAAGGTCATCGCGTTCGCCCGCGAGTTCCTCGACGAGGCAGCGCCCCTGTCGTCCGGTAGCCATGTCGGCACGACCAAGTACGTCGTGGATGCCGCGTCTCTGTCGGTCACGCTCGCCGACGGCTCGACCGTCGGTCTGGCGGATCCCTCGCAGCTCCTCGGCTACCAGGGCGCCCCGGATGCGCCGTCGGCAATCCTGCTGCGCCACAACGGTTTGCACCTCGAGATCCAGATCGACGCCGACAGCCCGATCGGCAAGACCGATGCCGCGGGTGTCAAGGACGTGCTGCTCGAGTCCGCGGTCACCACGATCATGGACTTCGAGGACTCCGTCGCCGCGGTCGACGCCGACGACAAGGTGCTCGGCTACCGCAACTGGCTCGGACTGATGCGCGGCGACCTCGCCGAGGAAGTCACCAAGGGCGGTAAGACCTTCACCCGCACCCTGAACGCGGACCGCGTCTACACCGCGATCGACGGCAGCGAACTGACGCTGCACGGACGTTCGCTGCTGTTCGTGCGCAACGTCGGTCACTTGATGACCTCCGATGCCATTCTGGACGCCGACGGCAACGAGGTCCCCGAAGGCATCCTCGACGCTCTCTTCACCTCGCTTACCGGTCTGCACTCGCTGACCGAGGACAACGTGCTGAAGAACTCGCGCACGGGCTCGCTGTACATCGTGAAGCCGAAGATGCACGGCCCCGACGAGGTCGCGTTCACCGTCGAGCTGTTCGGGCGCGTCGAGCAGGTCCTCGGCCTGCCGGAGAACACGCTCAAGGTCGGCATCATGGACGAAGAGCGTCGTACGACGGTCAACCTCAAGGCCGCGATCGAGGCCGCGAAGGAACGCGTGGTGTTCATCAACACCGGTTTCCTCGACCGCACCGGCGACGAGATCCACACCTCGATGGAGGCCGGGCCGGTCGTCCCCAAGGGCGAGATGAAGGCACAGACCTGGATCAAGGCCTACGAGGACTTCAATGTCGACACCGGACTCGCCGCAGGCCTCGAAGGTAAGGCGCAGATCGGAAAAGGCATGTGGGCCATGCCCGATCTGATGCACGACATGCTCGAGCAGAAGATCGGCCACCCCAAGGCCGGAGCGAACACCGCCTGGGTGCCGTCGCCGACCGCCGCGACGCTGCACGCCCTGCACTACCACAAGGTCGACGTCTTCGCCCGGCAGGAAGAGATCGCGAAAGCCAAGCGGGCCACCGTCGACGAGATCCTCGAGATCCCGTTGGCACCGGCCACCGACTGGTCGGACGAGCAGAAGCAGCGCGAACTCGACAACAACGCGCAGTCCATCCTCGGCTACGTGGTGCGGTGGATCGACCACGGAGTCGGCTGCTCGAAGGTGCCCGACATCAACGACATCGCGTTGATGGAAGACCGTGCAACGCTGCGTATTTCGAGCCAGTTCCTCGCGAACTGGATTCGGCACGGCATCGTCACCGAGGGCCAGGTCCGTGAATCGCTGCAGCGCATGGCACCGGTCGTCGATCGCCAGAACGCGGGAGACCCGGCGTACAAGAACCTGGCACCGGACTTCGACTCGAACATCGCCTTCCAAGCAGCCAGCGACCTGATCTTCCAGGGCGCCGGCCAGCCCAACGGCTACACCGAGCCGATCCTGCACCGCCGCCGTCGCGAGTACAAGGCGGCCGCCAAGTAGGAGCGGACGCGATATCCCGGACCCCATGGGTCGGTCCGCAAGCTCTGCTGTCGCACAGCGCTTGTAGTCTTTCCACGTGGGTGAACATCGCACGTCGGGGGGCTCCCGGGGTATCAGCAAGGGACCGGTGATCGCGGCGGGCATCATCATCGTGGTGGTGCTCGCCGTGTTCGGATGGTTTCAATTGCGAGATCGAATCGCGGACCAGGGCGTGCAGGCGGCGACTACGTGCGTCGAGGGTCCGTTGACGTTGCCGGTGACCGTCGATCCGGACATCTCGCCCATGGTCACCGAATTGGCCGCGCGTTTCGACGCCACCAAACCGATCGTGCGCGACCATTGCGTCACAGTCGACGTCGCGACGACGCCCACGGCTGCGATGGCCAGTGCCGTCGCAGCCGGCCCGGACAACTGGGACCCCGCCGCTCTCGGCGCTGTTCCCGCACTGTGGATTCCGCGCTCGTCCGACGCTCTGCAGGGGGTTCCCCCCGGAACGATCGACGGCACGCCCCGATCGGTCGCCAGTTCTCCGATCGTGCTCGCAGGCCCGGACGCTGTCACGTCCGCGTTGTCTGCCGGCAGCGTCGGATGGGCGGATCTGCCTCGCCTGCAACGCGCGTCGGACGGGCTCGACGCACTGGGGCTACCCGGCTGGGGTGGACTCCGCCTGCAGTTGCCCACCGGGCCCGATGCGGCGTCGACCTCCCCTGCATTGGCCGCGGTGGCAGCCACGACGGTCGAATCACCGACTGGATCGCTGTCGTTGGAACAGGCACGCAGCGGGGCCGTCGTGTCGGCCATGTCGGCGCTTGCGACCACCGATCGAGGACAGAGCGCCGTCTCCGTCGACTCGACCGATGCGGTCCTCGCACGGATCAGTGCCGATCCCTCCCCGAACTCGGATGTGCACACGGTCCCCGTCACCGCGCAGCAGCTGCGCGCGTCCGCCCAGACAGGACTGTCCACGTACGCGCCCGTCGGCGCGACGCCCGTCGCGGACCATCCCGCTGCGATTCTGGGAAGCGGCTTCTCGACCGACACACTCGACCGGGCAGCCGCTCAGTTCGTCGAGTTCGTACGGCAGCCCGCCAACGCCACGGTCTTCTCCGACGCCGGTTTCGACGTCGGAGACATCGAAACCGATGCTGCTGCGACCGCGTCGGACACGCGGCAAGCGTTGATCGACGCGGTTCGAGACCCTGCGACGCCGCGTCGAGCGACGGTGTTGCTCGACGTGTCCGGTTCGATGGACACGGCCGAAGGTGCCAGGACGCGCTTGCAGAACACGGTCGACGCGCTGAACCAGCAGTTCGAGTCCGTCGTCGGCGCGTCCGATCTCGGATTGTGGGTCTACAGCGCGAATCTCGACGGTCAGCGGGCGTTCCGGACAGCGGTGCCCACCGGCCCCCTCGACGAGCAGATCGCATCGGGAACGCGACGCGATGCTCTTGTTTCGGCGGCGAGCGCGCTGCGCCCCGAGACGTCGACGTCGACCTACGAATCCGTCGTGGCCGCCTATGTCGACGCCGTGGACAACTACGTGCCGGGCCGGCCGAACAGCGTCGTTCTCGTCACCGACGGACCGAACGACGACGCGTCGATATCGTCGGATCGATTCCTGCGCATGCTGTCCGACCTCGCCGTGCCCGACAAGCCGGTGGCCATCGATGTAGTGTCCATCGGAACCAATTCCGACATTCGCACGTTGCAGTCCATGTCCGACACGACCGGGGGTTCGACAACCACCGTCGGTTCGTCGGACGGGCCCGAACTCCTCAACCTTCTCCGAAAGTTGCTGTACTGAAACATGACACGCCTGCTCGTGTTCGGCACGTTCCTCGCGCTCGTCGCACTTGTGCTGCATCTGCGTTACGTCAGAGCAACTCGACTGCCTCGCCCCTACTCCCTCGTCGTCGACGTCGTACTGGTCGTCATGTGGGCCCTTGCCCTGATCGGAATCGGTTCCGGTGAACTGTTCGACCCCGCATGGGCACGCATTCCGGCGTTCGTCGGTCTCAGCTGGCTCGCCGTGGTGCTCTACCTCGTACTGGGTACCCTGCTCGTCGGTCTGGCGACCTTCGCGATCCGCATCGCGGCGGCCGCACGCGGCCGCGACTCCGTTGCCACCCGTCGGCGGGTGACACGCGTGGGTTCCGCAGTGGTCGCGGCGGCGTCCGTCGCTGCCGTCGGGTACGGTCTCGTCGAGGCCGCGCATCCCCGCATCACCGACACCACGATCGCGCTGGACCGCCTACCCGACGAGTTCGCCGGTCTCCGAATTGCATTGGTTTCCGACGTCCACGCAGGCCCGTCGCGCGGCCGGGACTTCGTGCAGAAGATCGTCGACGACGTCAACGCGCAAGCGCCGGACGTCGTCGTGCTCGACGGTGACCTCATCGACGGCACCGTCGAACTCGTCGGTTCGGATCTGGAGCCGCTGCGCCAACTGTCGGCGCCTCTGGGCGTGTTCGGAGTGAGCGGGAACCACGAGTTCTACGCGGACGACGGCGGAAAGTGGCTCGATCTGTGGTCGTCGCTCGGGGTGACGGTGCTGCGCAACGAGCGGGCCACCGTCAGCCGCGGAGGCCAGGACATCGACATCGTCGGAATCAACGACGCGACCGCACCTGCACCGTACGAGCCCGACCTCGCAGCCGCTCTCGAAGGTCGTGACCCCGAACGATTTTCGCTGCTGCTCGCGCATCAGCCGCTGCAGGCGGAGGAAGCGTCGGAGATGGGAGTCGACATGCAGGTGTCGGGCCACACGCATGCCGGGCAGATCTGGCCGTTGCGGTACCTCGTGCCGCTGCAGCAGCCGAGCGTCGAGGGCCTCGATCGGGTCGGAAACACGACGCTGTACACCACCAGGGGTGCGGGCGCATGGGGTCCTCCGGTGCGAGTCGCAGCACCGCCGGAGATCGCGATGCTGCGACTCGTGTCGTCCTGACCGTTCAGGCGAACGATTCGATCGGCGGGCACGAGCAGACCAGGTTGCGGTCTCCGTGCGCTCCGTCGATTCGCCGCACGGCAGGCCACACCTTGGCTCGCCCGGCGCCCGTGTCGGGGAATGCGGCCTCCTCGCGCGTGTACGGATGAGACCACTCTCGCGCGAGGCTGCGCGCGGTGTGCGGGGCGCCCCGCAACGGGTTGTCGTCGACGGGCCATTCGCCCGAGCCGACGCGATCGATCTCGACGCGGATGGCGATCATCGCGTCGCAGAATGCATCGATCTCCTCGAGACTTTCGCTCTCGGTAGGCTCGACCATGAGCGTTCCGGCGACCGGGAAGCTCATCGTCGGTGCATGGAAACCGTAGTCCGCCAACCTCTTTGCCACATCGTCGACGGTCACACCGGTACGCTTGGTCAGCTCACGAAGATCGAGGATGCATTCGTGAGCGACCATGCCGTTGTCGCCCGTATAGAGCACGGGGAAGTGCTCGTCGAGGCGACGGGCGATGTAGTTCGCCGACGCGATGGCCGTCAGCGTCGCACGTCGCAGTCCCACCGCACCCATCATCCGAATGTAAGCCCACGTGATCGTCAGGATCGACGCGCTTCCGTACGGCGCAGCGGCGACCGGTGCGCCGCCTCCGAGTCCCTCGCGCAGCGGATGTCCCGGTAGGTACGGCTGCAGGTGGGCACGG
This sequence comes from Rhodococcus sp. BP-261, assembly GCF_019835205.1. Classification (NCBI taxonomy): domain Bacteria; kingdom Bacillati; phylum Actinomycetota; class Actinomycetes; order Mycobacteriales; family Nocardiaceae; genus Rhodococcus; species Rhodococcus sp. BP-261. The sequence continues at coordinate 280,520 of NZ_JABUCO010000002.1, forward strand.
ACGCCGATGGGTCCGATACCCGGGCCGCCACCGCCGTGCGGGATGCAGAACGTCTTGTGCAGATTGAGGTGGCTGACGTCTCCGCCGAACTTTCCCGGACGGGCCAGTCCGACAAGTGCATTGAGGTTCGCGCCGTCGACGTACACCTGGCCGCCCGCGTCGTGGACCGCGGCACAGATGTCGTCGATCTGATGCTCGTACACACCGTGGGTGGACGGATACGTGATCATGATCGCGGCCAACGAGTCGGCATGCTGATCGATCTTCGCGCGCAGATCGTCCACGTCCACGTCGCCGTTGGTGCGACATGCGACGACCACGACCTTCATACCGACCATGACCGCGGACGCCGCGTTGGTGCCGTGCGCACTCGACGGAATGAGACAGATGTTCCGATGACCGTCGCCGCGACCGATGTGATAGTCCCGAATGGCAAGCAGCCCAGCGTATTCGCCTTGACTGCCGGCGTTCGGCTGCAGGCTCACCGCGTCGTAGCCGGTGATGTCGACGAGCCACTTCTCGACGTCGGCGATGATGGACCTGATGCCTGCTGTGTCATCGTCGGGCGCGAACGGGTGCAGCCTCGCGAACTGCGGCCACGTGATCGATTCCATCTCCGCGGTCGCGTTGAGCTTCATCGTGCACGAACCGAGCGGAATCATGCTGCGATCGAGCGCGATGTCCTTGTCGGACAACATGCGTAGATATCGCAGCATGGAGGTCTCGGTGCGGTGCCGGGTAAAGGCAGGATGCGTCAGGAACTCGGACGTGCGTCGGGCAGATGCAGGAAGCGAGTCGACGCGTTCCGCATCGGACCGCTCGGCACCGAACGCCGCGAGCACCGCGTCGACGTGCTCGTCCGTCGTCGCTTCGTCGCAGGACACACTCACGGTGTCGTCGTCGACGAGGCGCAGGTTGATACCCGCCTCCTTGGCGGCGGCCACGACGGCGCCGGCACGCCCCGGAACTGTCGCCGTCACGGTGTCGAAGAACGCGTCACCGGCCAGCGAGACACCCGCACCGCGTAACCCCGCCGCGAGAGCAGTTGCACGCGCATTGACCCGCAACGCAATCGAACGCAAGCCGTCGCTGCCGTGGTAACTCGCGTACATCGCCGCGACGATCGCCAGCAACACCTGCGCGGTGCAGATGTTCGACGTCGCCTTCTCACGACGGATGTGCTGCTCTCTGGTCTGCAGCGCCAGACGGTAGGCCACGTCGCCGTCGGCGTCGACGGACACCCCGACGAGCCGTCCGGGCAGCTGCCGCGAATGCGCCGATCGAACGGCCAGGTAGCCGGCGTGCGGGCCGCCGTAGCCCATCGGCACACCGAAGCGCTGAGAAGTTCCGAAGCAGGCGTCCGCTCCCACCTCCCCGGGCGGAGTCACGAGTGTCAGCGCGAGAAGATCGGCGCCGACGGCCACGAGCGCACCCCGCTCGTGCGCGCGGGCAACGATGTCCGACAGATCGCGTACCACGCCGCTCGCACCGGGTGTCTGCGTCAGCAACCCGAAGAACTCACCGTCCGGAAGACCGTGCGACAGGTCGCACCGCACCAGTTCGATCCCGAGCGGGGCCGCGCGCGTCTCGAGCACCGCAAGCGTTTGTGGGAAGACGTCGGTGTCGACGACGAATCTCGGTGACGTCGACGCCCGGTTCGCTCGTCGGAGCAATGTCATCGCTTCGGCTGCAGCGGTCGCCTCGTCGAGCATGGACGCGTTCGCGACCTCCATGCCCGTCAGATCCGCCACCATCGTCTGGAAGTTCAGCAACGCCTCGAGCCGACCTTGGCTGATCTCCGGCTGATACGGCGTGTACGCGGTGTACCAGGCCGGGTTCTCCAGGATGCCGCGGGTGATGACCGGGGGCGTCAGTGTGTCGTAGTAGCCGAGTCCGATCATCGAGACCGCGACCGTGTTCTGTTCCGCGCGCTGCGCGAGTTCGGCAAGCGCGTCGTGCTCGCCGACCGGGAGCGGCAACGCGTCGAGGCCGGCGCCGACTCCTGACGGTGCGTCGTCGAGGATCGCCTGCGGCACGGACTTGGTCGCGAGGTCGTCGAGCGTCGGCACCCCGACCACGTGCAGAATTCGTTCGAGTTCGTCGGCGCTGGGTCCGATATGCCGATCGGCGAACACGCGCTCGCTCGGCGTCGACGAAGAGTCGGTGGGGACGGTCGGATCGATCACGAGCCACTCCAGGTGCGTGCGACAGGGCCCTCCCCCTCTGTCGCATGCCCACCGACGCGGGCGCCTGAGAGATTCAGCCGGGGCGACGACGACGTCGTCCGGCCTTTCCCCTTGGGCGGATGGGTGCTCCCATCACTTTCCAGAGACGTCGAGGCTCACACGGTCCGTGTGCCTGAGAGATTGACGGGGAGGTGTTGCTCCTTCGGCGCCCGAGACTGGCTGTCCCGGAACTCTCCCGCGTAAGCGCGACGTGCGAAAAGTCTAACCGGTCTTTCGGCTGGCGCGATTCTTGCGTCGCGACGCGAGTTCGTCCTCGGGCGTCGTCTCGAAATCGCCGCCGTCGGCGCGTTCGGCCGGGAAATCCGCGATCAAGCCGGTCAGTTCACGCATGGCGCCGTTCACCGCGATTCCGAAGACACCCTGTCCGCCCTGCAGCAGGTCGACGACCTCCTCGGCCGACGTGCACTCGTACACCGTCGTGCCGTCGGAGAACAGCGTGATGTTGGCCAGGTCGCCGACACCGCGCTGACGCAGATGATCGACGGCGACACGGATGTTCTGCAGCGAGATTCCGGTGTCCAGGAGACGCTTGACGATCTTCAGGACGAGCATGTCCTTGAAGGAGTAGAGACGCTGACTACCCGAACCCGCCGCGCTCCGGATGGACGGGACGACAAGCCCGGTGCGAGCCCAGTAGTCGAGCTGCCGATACGTGATGCCCGCGATCTGGCACGCGCTGGGAACGCGGTAGCCGACAAGTTCGTCCGGGACCGAATCGTCCGGAAACAAGCCTGGCTGGAAGTCCGGGACGGAAGTCGCCGGGGTCGCCTCGGCCGCGGAGGTGTCGGACGATGCGGCGGTGTCGGACGACGCCGTGTCCACCGCGTCCTGTTCAGCGGTGTCCGGCGTGTCGGACGCTGAACCGTGGCGGCGTTCCTGCGGCTGATCTCCCACTGACTGCTCCCTCTTCGGATGTCTCGACACTGCGCACGGATCGCCAACTTCGTTCGATCCGGCCGGGCTCAATTCCCGGCTTCCTGCCGCGTGAGGTCCATTCCGCGTACGAGGCCAGAGTACTCCCCGGCACGCAGCGACGACATGGGATCGCCGAGCGGAACTCACAGGCGGAACGTTAGGACCCGAGTGAGGGCGAATCAACGCAACGCGCCGTAACACTGAACCTAAAGTTGAGGTTGAGACTCTTCCGTTATCGAATCGGGCGCTCTACCCGCCGGTGGCCTTGAAATCATCCGGGGATACCGACTCGAGAAACTCCTTGAACTTCTCGACTTCGTCTTCGCGTTCGTCGGGCATCAGCAAGCCCGCTTCGGCGAGGACCGGCTCCTCCGCGTAGATGGGAACTCCTGCGCGCAGCGCGATGGCGACCGAATCGGACGGTCGAGCCGAGACGCGCACCTCTTTGTCGAACACGAGATCGGCGTAGAACGTGCCCTCCTGGAGGTCGACGATTCGAACCTCTTTCAGGGTGTGCCCGAGGGCGCCGATCAGGTCTTTGATCAGGTCGTGGGTCAGCGGTCGGGCCGGCTGGACGCCTTGCTGCTCCAGCGCGATGGCTGCCGCCTCCGTCTGCCCGATCCAAATGGGCAGATACCGTTCTCCATCGGACTCCCGCAGCAGGAGAACCGGCTGGTTCTGCGGCTGCTCGACCCTGATACCGACGACTCGCATCTCACTCATGGTGACTGCCTCCCACACGCGTTGAAATCGGGCCGCAGGTCTGGGTCCGTCCACTGCATTCGAGTCTATGGGAAGTCGGCGGTCGTAGTGGTGTCCGCCGACTTTCCTCCGTACATCAACGATCGAGTGCCCCGCGCACCGCTGCCTTCACGAGACACGTGTGCAGAGTCAGCGACAACGCCGCGAGTTCGCGGATCATCTCCTCCGCGCGGTCTCGCGCACCGGCGTCTCGGCTCTTCGCAACGGGCCCGGCGATCTGCGCGACCAGACCCGCCTCGCGGTCGGCGGCCAATTTGAACGCGCGAAGGTGCCGAACTTCGAGTCCGAATTGCAACATCGCATGTGCGGTCTTGGCCAGAACGACCGAGCCTTCGTCGTAGAACCCGGCCTGGCCGGGCGTGATCAGGCCGGCGCGGATCAGCTCGGTGAGGAACGAATCCTCGATTCCCGCGCGCTCCAAGAGATCGCTCTTGCTCAGACGCACCTCACGGTCGGCGAGGAACTCTTCCGGCGACACCTCCCCCGGCGCGACGCTCAGCGAGCGCGGCCGGCGGGAGGTCGGCTCGGCACGCTCGACACGCGCCGCGCCACTGTCGATGGCCTCCAGTTGCTCCTTGATGACCTTCAGCGGCAGGTACTGATCTCGCTGCGCCGTCAAGACGTACTTCAGGCGTTCGCAATCGGCGATGGAAAACCGCCGATAGCCGGACGGCGTACGTTCCGGCGAGATCAATCCCTCTGCTTCGAGAAATCGGATCTTGGAGATGGTGACGTCGGGGAAGTCGGGCCGTAGTCGATCGAGGACGGAGCCAATCGACATCCCCCCGGGAGACCGCTGCCCGACGGCGGTCACTGGCTGCCCGCACCCGCAGACGACTCGCCGACCTGAGTACCGGCACCGCCGCGAGGCCCGGTCAGGAAGACCAGGCGGAACTTTCCGATCTGTACCTCGTCACCGTTGGCCAGAACGGCAGAGTCGACCGGTTCACGGTTGACGTACGTGCCGTTCAGGCTGCCCACGTCGACGACCTGGAACTCGTCCTCGTCCTGGCGGAATTCTGCGTGGCGACGGCTCACGGTCACGTCGTCCAGGAAGATGTCGCTGTCGGGGTGGCGGCCGGCCGACGTCGTCGGCTGGTCGAGCAGGAAACGGGAGCCGGCGTTCGGGCCTCTCTTCACCACGAGAAGCGCGGACCCGACCGGAAGGCCCTCCACACCCGACACCGGAGCCTCGGACGTCTGACTCGTCGCCGAGTTGTCCAGCTCCTGCAGGAAGTCTGCACGGAAGACCGAAGTGGTCTCCGCCGGCGACTCTCCGTAGATGCCGTCGTTGTCGTTCTCGCTCACCGTTTCTCCTTCTCAGTCCGATCACCCGGGCGACGTACACCTCGGGTCTCGCAGTAGACAGCTTTCACGTTCAGTTCTTTGTGCGGACCTGTGCCCCCGACACGGCATCTACATACCCACGACCGTACCCTGCACACGAGCATGGGTGTAGACCGTTTCTCCGGTCCGCTCCCGCGAAGTTACCCGGCCGTAATGGCAGCATATCCGTCCGCGTCGAGCATCTGTGACACCGCCGCGTCCAGTGTCGCTTCGGTGTCGACTTCCAACTCCACCAACCACCCGTCGGTGTACGGACCCGAGTTGACCTTCTCGGGCGCAGCATCCAGATCTTCGTTGACAGCAACGACTTTGGCCGTCAACGGCGCGAAGACGTCGGACACGCTCTTCGTCGACTCGACCTCGCCCAACGAAGTTCCTGCTGTGACCTCGTCGCCGACGGACGGAAGTTGAACGAAGACGACGTCGCCGAGTTGTCCTTGGGCGAAGTCGGTGATGCCGATCCTGACCGTCGTCGGTCCCGTCCGCAGAACCCATTCGTGCTCGGGCGTGTACGACAATTCGGCGGATGGCGCGTTGTCACTCAACTCGGCGGTCCTTTCGGGTGGTAGTCGAGCGGGCTCGACCTAGTTTCCGGGCTGAGCGTATTGACGTGATCGCGGGTCTCGCAAGGCAGACACGGTGACCTGCTGAGATTGAGACACTGCGCACTCCCCACTGCTTTTCGCAACCGTGTCGACGACGCCACCGGGGATGTCCAGCGCGGCCGACAGCGTCGGCGGGTCGCCGATCGCGGTGATGACGAAGGGCGCCTTCAATTCCCGGCCGTCGACCACCGTGTTACCCGCCGGACCGGCGATCCAGGAATCGATGCCTATGCGAACCGTTTCGTCTGTGGCACCGGCGATCTGCATCGCTTCGGCACCGGCTGCTCGAAGTTCCTGTACTGCATCGACGAGAACCTCGGACCCGACGCCGTTTCGTGGATCGGTCACCGTGACGACGACGCCAGGCCCGGTCGCTGCGACCGACCCGACCTGGATCGACAGTGCGTCGAGCTCGGCGCGAGCCTCGTCCAGCGCCGCGCCGGATCCCCCGCTCTCGTTCTGCAGCGTCGTCAACGTGTTCTGCAGGGTGGCGATGTCCTCCCGGATGGCTGCCTCTCGGCGGCCGAGGTTGTCCAACACGACGAGCAGATCGGCCGGCCTCGCGGAGTCGAGATAGTCCTCGTTGTCGTTGACTCGCACCTGCGCGGCCAGGCCGATTCCGAGGACCGTCATCAGCAGAACAGCCAGGCATCCGAACACGACCGACCGACGACGGTTCTCACCGCGGCGTTGATGGCGACCTTCCTGCGACACCGTGTCTCACGCTCCGAACAGGCGGCGCCGGAGTGCCGCAGCGTTTCCGAAGATCCTGATACCGAGGACGACGACGATCGCGGTCGACAGTTGGGTTCCGACACCGAGCTGATCGCCGAGCCACACGATCGACGCGGCAACGAGCACGTTGAAGACGAACGAGACGACGAACACCTTCGCGTCGAAGATCTCGTCGAGGTAGGCACGAAGACCGCCGAACACGGCGTCCAACGCGGCCACGACGGCGATGGGCAGATACGGGGCCACGGGGTCGGGCACCTCGGGACTCGCGACGCTCCCGATGACGACACCGATCGCGAGTGCCACGAAGGCCAACAGAATCAGGCTGCCACCGCGTCGCCGGTGCTCCGGCGGTTCGTGCGGAGAATCGTCGACGTCCTTGTGCGTGCGCTCGTCGGTCATCGTGGGCCGTCCTGGTGTGCGAGGGCGATCGGGCGGCTGGCCGCTGCGGGTAGATCGATCTCGGACTCGGCTCGCACGTCGAATCCGACGCGGTAGAGCTGCGACAGCGCCGACATCCGGAGGTACGCGTCGCTGACCGAGAATCGAGCTTGCAGCTGTGTCGGCGACCCTATCGCCGACACGGTGTAGGGCGACGGCACCGGCCGATTGTCGACGAGCATCGCCCCTCCCGCCTGCCTGATGGTGACACCAGGACCGATCCTGATGCCGCCGACCGCAACCGCTTCGGCGCCGCTGGCCCAGAGGGAGTTGACGACGACTTGCAGGTCTCGATCCAACACGGTCGCGGCGGATGATCCGCGGGGCCGGGTGGACGCGTCGGACAGGGTTGCCGCGGCCGGCGGCTCGGACACGACGACGCTGATGCCGGGGCCCGTCACGGGCGTCGTTCCTGCCGCGTCCGCGACGGACTGCAGCGAGCCGAGTACGTCGTTGCCCGCATCGTCGCTCTGCAAGGCTTCTCGTCGTGCCTCGTCGACCGCGACGACCAGTTCGGCGCGCTGCGCATCGAGCTCGTCGGCGCGATGCGACGCCTCGCGAGCTGCACCGAGCGCATCTCGTCCCACCCCCGGAGCATCGGACGGGTCGAGCGCTGTGCGGCCGACGGCGACGCCGAACACTGCCCCGACCGCGAGCGTTCCTGCGATCGTCCAGGTGGCGGCCGACCGTCGCGAGCGGTTGTTCTTCGCGTGGCGAGATTCCGACGCGGCCGCGTAACCCGGGTCCAGATGCTCCGACGTCAGCGACCGAAGGAGCGAGGACTGGGTATTGCGCTGCGCCGGCCTACGCATGAGGAGTCGGCCTGCTTTCGGCTGTCGGAGTCGTCATGCCGACGAGAATCGCCTGGTACGTGTACAAGATGCCGGTCCACGTGTACAACGCCGTCCCCCAGACAAGGAGTGCATATCCGATCGGCGAGCACACGTCGGCGACGGTCGAATCCCCTGCAGCGATCAGCAGGACGGGCAACGCCATCATGATGACGAACGTCGCCGCCTTGCCGAGGTAGATGACCTGCGGCGGAGGGAGTCCCCGTCGCCGATACACGAACATCGTTCCCGCCAGGACGAGATCCCGCCCGATCAGCAAGGCCGCAACCCACCAGGGAATGATGCCGCGCACGACGAATGCGACGAGCGCGGTCACTACCGACAGCCGATCCACCAGTGGATCGAGCAGTTCACCGAGCCGTGACGACTGGTCGAGGGCGCGGGCGAGCTTCCCGTCGAGCCAGTCGGTCGCACCGCTCGCGAGCAGCACGGCGAGTGCGAGACCGTCGGCGTGGCGGACCAGGAGCAGGTAGAGGAACAGCGGAATCAGCAGCAGACGGAGCACACTGAGAACGTTCGGAACGGTCAGGATGCGATCGCCCCGATCAGTTTCGGACGGACTCACCACTCGCACCTCGATTCCTGAACTGGCGAACGCAGATGCGTCAGCGCCACGCGAACACCGGCTGTTCGAAGTCTGCCACGCGTGTGTGTCGTCCTCGAAGTACCACCTCTCGGAACTGGTGAACCACCGCGCCCGTGGGCGCGTGGACGAGCGACTCGCGGAACGGCCACTGGATCACCGGTCGTTCCGATTGCTCGATGGTCACGAATCGCGGATCGATGTCGATTTCCGACACCCCGACCTCGTACACGATGGCGACCTCGTCGGGACTCGGTTTCAGTTCGGCCAAGCGGTCACCGACCCAGACGACGAACGGCGTGATCACGTAGCCCGATCTGGTCTCGTAGTCGTCGAGGCGTCCCAGCACGGCATCCTGGTCTGCCCGCAACCCGAGCTCCTCGTGCAGTTCACGCAGGCAGGCCTCGACCGACGACTCGCCCGGATCCACACTGCCGCCGGGCAACGCGAACTGCCCCGGGTGTGCACGCAGGCGCGACGGCCGTTTGGTGAGAAGCAGTCGTCGGTGTCCCGGTGTGCCACCGATCGCCAGCGCCACGGACGCGGCCCGCTTCGCCCGGGCTGGGACCGTCGTGGGGACGAACGACGAGAGAGCAGCGACGACGTCGGAGCGTTCGAGTCGGTAGTCGGGCGGTTCACCGGCGCCCGACGCGTCCGCCGTGTTCGCTGTCAGGACTTCGCCGACAACGCGACGACGGGAATGACCCGCGACGTCTTCTTCTCGTACTCCGCGAAGCCGGGGTACAGCTCTGCCTGTTTGCGATACAACTCGTCACGCTCGGTGCCGGTGATCTCCAAAGCCACGACGTCGACCGTCGAATCCCCCACCTCGATCGCGGCATCCGGGTTGGCCTTGAGGTTGTGGTACCAGTCGGGATTCGTGTCGGCCCCTGCCTTCGACGCGAAGATGACGTAACGATCGTCGTCGGGCAGGTACATCACGGGGCTGATGCGCCGAGCACCGGACTTGGCCCCCGTGCTGTGAAGCAGCAGCAGTGGCGCCCCCTCGAACGGCCCTCCCACTTTGCCGTGATTCGCGCGGAACTCCGCGATGACTTGCTCGTTGAAATCGGCCATCGAACACTCCTCGTCTGCGGCTGAACGGTGCGGTTCACTCTACCGAGACGGGGCGTCGAAACACCGGCTCCGGTCAACGCGCCGCGGCGCGACCTGCAGCTCGGCCCGAGAAGATGCATCCACCCAGGAATGTGCCCTCGAGCGACCGGTAACCGTGGACTCCGCCTCCACCGAACCCGGCCACTTCACCGGCTGCGAACAGCCCGTCGAACGGTTGTCCGTCGCGACGAAGAACTCGGGAATCGAGGTCGGTTTCGAGCCCGCCGAGTGTCTTCCGGGTCAGAAGATGGAGCTTGACCGCGATCAAGGGTCCCGATGCAGGATCGGACATCCGATGCGGCGTGGCGATCCGTGCGGCCTTGTCGCCCCTGTATCTACGGGCCGCATGAATGGCCGACACCGAGAGGTCCTTGCTGAAGTCGTTGTCCATTTCCCGGTCGCGTGCGGTGACCAGTCGTTCGATGTCGCCTGCTTTCAGTTCGACCTCGCCGATCCGGTTCATGCCGGCTACCAGTTCGCCGATCGAGTCGGCGACGACGAAATCCTCGCCGCGACGCTTGAAGGCTTCGACCGGTCCCGGTGCTCCGGATCGCACGCGTTCGAGAAGCTTGCGGACGCTCTTGCCCGTCAGGTCCGGGTTCTGTTCCTGGCCGGACAGCCCGAACTCCTTCTCGATGATCTTCTGATCGAGCACGAACCACGAGTAGTCGTATCCGGTCCGGACGATGTGTTCGAGTGTGCCGAGGGTGTCGAATCCGGGAAACAGCGGTGCGGGCAACTGTTGTCCGTGCGCGTCGAGCCACAGCGACGACGGGCCGGGCAGGATCCGGATACCGTGGTTCGGCCACACCGGGTCGAAGTTGGTGATTCCTTCGGTGTAGTGCCACATGCGGTCCGGATTGATGACGCTCGCGCCCGCGTCGGCGGTGATCTGCAACATTCTGCCGTCGACGTGCGCCGGTACACCGGTGAGCATGTGCTTGGGCGCAGGCCCCATGCGCTCGGGCCAGTTCTTCTTGACCAGGTCCCAATTCGCGCCGATGCCTCCGGACGTGACGATGACCGCGGGCGCGTCGAACTCGAACTCTCCGATGCCGAGACGCGACGACGGGACTCCGCGTGGCGCGCTCGACGGTTCGAGAACGGTGCCGCGCACGCCGGTAGCGGCGCCGTCGGTGACGACGATGTCGTCGACACGGTGGCGGTGCGCGAGCGTGACCAGCCCGTCGGTGACGCCCTTGCGCACGATATCGGCGAAGATCTCGACGAGCGCAGGCCCTGTCCCCCAGGTGATGTGGAACCGCGGAACCGAATTGCCGTGTCCGGTGGCACCGTATCCACCTCGTTCCGCCCATCCGACGAGCGGGAAGATCTTCAATCCTCTTTGCCGGAGCCAGCTTCGCTTCTCCCCTGCGGCGAACTCGACGTAGGCTTCCGCCCAGCGACGCGGCCACCGGTCTTCTTCGCGGTCGAACCCGGCCGTGCCCATCCAGTCCTGCAAGGCAAGCTCGTGCGAATCCTTGATGCCGAAGCGGCGCTGCTCGGGACTGTCGACGAAGAACAAGCCACCGAACGACCAGAACGCCTGACCACCGAGATTGGCCTCGCTCTCCTGATCCACCAGAATCACGTGCTTGCGCGACGCCACGAGCTCGGCCGTCGCGACCAGGCCTGCCAGGCCCGCCCCCACGACGACGACATCCGCCTTGGAAACGACCATGTCCACCCCTTCTCATCCACACCCCGCCGGTACTGCGCTCCGACTGTAGACGCCATGGCGAACGAGTCGAGGGCGAACGCACGGGTTCTGCACTACTCTGCTGTCGACTGCCGACCGGAAGGTACCTGCCATGCCCGTTCGCACCACCGACGACGATCGTGTTCCCAGCGTTCTCTGCGTCCACGCGCACCCCGACGACGAAGCGCTCTTCACCGGGGGCGTGTTGGCCCGCACCGCTCGTCGGGGCGGACGGACCGGCGTCGTCACCTGTACGTGGAGCGAGGGAAGCGGCCGGGTCGAGGAACTTCGGCGGTCGCTCGACATTCTGGGCGCCGGCGAGCCGCGCCTGCTCGGGTACACCGACAACGCGTTCGACGACGGGGTGAAGTTCTGTTCCGCGCCGTTCGACGAGGCGGTCGGGAAAGTCGTCGGCCACATCAGGGACTTCCGTCCCGACGTCGTCGTCACGTACGACGCCTTCGGTTCCTACGGACATCCGGACCACGTCCACGCACACAGGGTGACCATTGCCGCTGTGGAGGCCGCAAGTCATCACCAGCTCTACCCGAACGCCGGGACGCCATGGGCGCCGTCGCATCTGTGTTTCGCGACGTTTCCGCGCAGCGAGGTCGAGAACCGGTGGGGAACGCTGTTCGGCGGCACGGCACCGCAGCCCGGCCCCGGAATCCCCGGCGTCGACGACGAACTCGTGACGGTGACCGTCGACGTTCGGGAGTTCTTCGAGACGAAGTGGGCCGCATTCACGGCCCACGAATCCGAACTCGCGCGCGGCGGCGGCGCGAGCCAGTTCGTCGCCATGAACGACTTGGATCGACGCGACACCCTCGGCACGGAGTGGTTCATCCATCGACAGCTGAGAGGCGACGCGACGGACCCCTTCGCGCCTCGGTGACCTGCGCGTCGACGCGGCCGCGTCGTGGTGTCGCCGACGACGCGTACCGTGGTCGAAGACCACTGAAGTCGAACGAGTAGGTCCGGAGAGTTCACCTCGTGCGATGGGACGACCGGCTGCGTCGCGAGCGCCTGGCGCAGACTCGGCTGGGGCACGACTGGATCGTTCTCGGCCGAACGCGTCGCGCGCTCCTACGCACGGCACTCGCCCTGATTCCACTCCTGCTCGTGCTGAATCTGTACTGGCAGCACGACGTCGCGCCCGAACAACGCAGACTCGCGTCGACGACTCCTCAGGTCGATCAGATCTTCGATGCAGCGGATCCTCGAGACCGCGCTACCGCCGTCGTCGACATGGTCGGACTGGGCAACGTCGATGCAGCACCGACCGCGATGTCGCTCCCTGCATTCGGTGCGATCGGCCGCGTCTGGGCGGTGCGCTACGACAACCGCGGTATCGACACCGAGGTGATCGGCCAGCTGATCGCCGCGCGCGCGAAGACCGCGGGGGTGAAGAACGTCGTGCTGGTCGGCCACAGCATGGGTGGCGTCGTCGCGCTCGAGGTCGCGCAGCATCTGTACGAGGACAGCGACGTCCGCGTGACCGGAATCGTGTTGGACTGCACGCCCCTCGACCTGCACGCCGTGCGCGCAAGCAGTCGAGACGCAGGTGAGAACCTGTTGCGGTGGATCGGCTGGCTGCCGGGAGCGCGTGAGAGTCGCACGCTACGCACCGTCGTCGAGATGGCCGCTCGCTCCGAGAGATTCGTCGACCTGCATTCGTCGTGGTACCCGAGAATCCACTGGGACGACGCCGTCGACGCGTTCGACGAAGTCATGCGGGACAAGATCCTGAACCCCTCGGCCGCGAGCAACGGGTTCATCGAGTCGCAGTTCAGGACCATCGTCGCGTCCGGCGCACTCGACAACCTCGATGCGCTGAACCGCCCGGTCGACGGAAAGCCCAGTCCGGCAATCGTCTTCATGCGTCCCTCGATCGGACGCGCGGACGGCGTCGTCGACGTCGACTATTCGCAGTCGATCCTGTTCGACCGGGTAGGTGGATCCGACGGGCAGCTACGTGTCGTCCGCATGCCGGGAACCGGTCATGCGAATCCGCGCCAGGAACCGCAGCGGTACAACGATGCCGTCGTCGACCGTGTACTGCCGTTTCTCGAACCACGCGTGTTCTCGTCGGGCCGCTCGGCGCTCCCGGTGAGCGGCGACGTCACTCGTCGGACGACGTCGCCGGGGTGACCGACGCTGCGGCGGCCCGCGACGCTATGGTCGTGACGGACACCCAGCGTGGATCCATCCGAAACCCCTCAGGAGTTATCCGATGCCCCACCCGTATCCGGTGCGCGAGATCGCGAGGCAAGCCGGCGTCAGTGAGGCGACCGTCGATCGCGTCCTGCACAAACGTCCAGGTGTGCGTGCCGGTACCGTTCTGCAGGTGGAACAGGCGATCGCCGACCTCGACCGTCAGCGCACGCAACTGAGGCTCTCCGGCCGGACGTTCATGGTCGACGTCGTGATGGACACACCCAATCGATTCTCCCGTCTCGTGCGCGAGTCCCTCGAGGCCGAGCTACCGGGCTTGCGGCCCGCGGCCATCCGCGCACGGTTTCATCTGAAGGAGGGTTGGCCGGTCGACGACCTCGTCGCGACCCTGGACTCCGTCGCCGCGAAGGGCAGTCACGGCGTCATCCTGAAAGCTCCGGACACACCGGCCGTGGCTGCGGCGATCGATCGAGTGACGGCCGCGGGCGTTCCGGTTCTGACGCTCGTGACGGACGTACCCGCGAGCAATCGAATCGCGTACGTCGGGATGGACAACCGCGCCGCGGGAAGCACTGCGGCATATCTGGTGTCGCAGTGGCTACGGCAGTCCGACGCGGCCGTCCTGGTCATGACGAGCCGCAACTTCTTCCGCGGCGAGGAAGAACGAGAGATGGGCTTCCGTGCCGCGATGCGAGCACGAGACCCAGGTCGTCGCATCGTGGAGATCTCGGACACCGACGGCCTCGACGACACGTCTCGGATACTCGTCGCCGCCGAGTTGGAGCGAGGCCAGGACATCCGCGCTGTCTACTCCATCGGTGGCGGCAATTCCGGTGTGCTCGATGCATTTTCGGCCGCCGGACGCGAATGTGAAGTGTTCGTCGGACACGATCTGGCCCAGGAAAATCGTGCGCTTCTGCAGACCGGTCACCTGACGGCGGTGTTGCACCACGACCTGCGCGAGGACATGCGGTACGCGGCCCGGTCCATCATGACGTTCCACGGGGCGCTGCCGGGCTCGGTCCGTACGGTCCGGTCCAAGATCGACGTCATCACCCCGCACAACATGCCGGGGCGATGACGCGTTCGGTGTCAGTTGTTCTCGGGGAGGCCGCTGATCCAGGACGTGCTGCGGACACCGTCGGTGATCGCGAGGACGTCGGCGAGCAATTCCTCGTCGATGGGCGCCGAGACGGCGGCCACCGCTGCATCGAGGTTCTTGGCCTTGGTCGTGCCGATCACCGTTGTCGCACAACCGGATCGCTGAATCGAGAACTGGTTGGCGAGGAAGGACACGTCCACGCCGCGAGCGGCACACAGCGCGGAGACGGCGCGTGCCGCATCGAGAATCTCCTGCGGGGCAGGCAGATCGATCCGTAGGCCTGCTGGTGTCAGTAGACCGAGAGCGACTGCGGCAGCGTTGATCACGGCCGTGTCGTTGTCGCGGCACACCGGAGCGAGTACCGTCTCGAGTTCGGTGTTCAGCAACGTGAAGTGAGCGTAGGAGAGGATCACGTCGAGGTCCGTCTCGGTCACCGCGCGGGCCAGCGTGTGCATCGGATATCCGGTCATGCCGATGTAGCGGCACTTGCCCTCGTCGCGCAGCGAGACGAGTTCCGCGTAGGCGTCGCCGAACACGCCGTCGAGAGAGACGAACTCGATGTCGTGCAGCTGGAACACGTCGACGTGATCGGTGCCCAGCAGCTCGAGGCTGCGCTCGAGGCTCGTGCGAATACCGTTGGGCGAGAAGTCGAAATCGTTCGCACCGTTACGTCCTGCCTTGGTGCCGATCAATACCTCGTCGCGTATACCGGCGACGGCGCGACCGAGCCGGCGTTCGGCCAACCCCTGTCCGTAGTACGGGGACGAGTCGAAGAAATTGATTCCGGCGTCGACTGCGCGATGAACGGCATCGAGCGCCGCCGTTTCGTCGGCACTTCCGAACATATCGCCGAGGGGGGCCGTTCCGAACGATACGGCGGAGACCTTCAGCCCGGTGCTACCGAGGGTGTTGTACTGCATGGATTTTCGCGACTCCAGTCAGGTGAGGTGGTGCACCCGATTATTCAGGGCGCGTGGCGGCTCCGACAAGCGACCTTTCCATCAATTGTCCCTCGAGGTCACGAGAGCACCGTTTCGGCGCTCGAAGCCCTTGCGGTCGTAGAGGCGAACGACGACGAGACCGACCAGAAGACCGATCGCCATACCGATCGACGTCATGGTCACTCCGTGTCCGAGGCCTGCGTCCCATCGGGCGTCGAAGTAGAGGATCGCGCGCACCGCGAGGTAGACCTGGTGCATCGGCTCGAACTGTGCGAGCCATCCGAAGATCCTCGGTGCGGCGCTGATCGGGACGGTTGCGCCCGCCGACGGTAGCCCCAGAACGACGAACAGGATCAGGTTGATCAACAGGCCGAGCGTGCCGAACACCGACACGATGGACACCGCCGTCACACCGACCGCGGTGATGGCCAACGCCCCGTACATCCACAACAGCAGCGAATGCGACGACGGCATACCCAGTGCGTGGGAGATCAGCAGATACAAGGCCGACACCACCAGGCCGACGATGGCCATGAGCGCCCACTTGATCAGCATGGTCTGCAAGCGGGATATGGGCGCGGACGCCGTGTGACGGAAGAACGGCCCGTACTCGGTCGGCGTGAATCCCAGGACGCTGTCGACCAGAGAGCTGACGACCATCGCGCCCGTGAAGCCGGCGAGAAGGAGCAACAGCGCGTAGTAGAACGCAGACAGGCCGAGGCCGGTTCCGTCCGGGAGTGGATCGTGCGGAGTGACGATGATGTCGATCGGCTCGGCGAGCGTCAGTGCAGCGGCGCCCGAGATCGGCGACGCTTCGGTCGCACCGAGCTGTGCCTGCACCTGCTCCGTGAGCTGTTGTCCGACCTTGGCATTGGCTTCACCGAGCGCCTGATCGCCGATCGCGCTGAACAACGACGAGCCGAGGGTTCCTGCGCGCGGGTTCGTGTAGACGGTGATGACAGGCTTGTCGACGTCGCCTGCAACGACACTGGCCTGCGCCAGTATGGACAGGCGTTTCGTGAAGTCGCTCGGAATGACTATGGCGCCGAACACGTCTCCACTGTCGAGTTGGTCGTGCGCCTGCGCGATCCCCATCTGCCTGAGGTCGACGGTGTTCGGGTCGATCCCTGCAACCAGTCCATCGCGAATCTGATTGCCGAAATTCGCCTGTTCACCCGTCGGCAGAACGTCCCCTTCATCGCTGACGACGAGAGCGATCGGGAAGTCGTGCAAGCTCTTCTTCGGATCGAGGATGCCACCCATGTACACCGCAGCCAGCACGGACATCAGCACCGACACCACGACGATCGGTGCGATCCACAGTCGAGGCCCGCGAAGCGCACCTGCACCGGATCGCTCGTGCTGCCCGTGCTCGGGCTTCTCGTCTGTCATCCACGACTCCTCGAACGCAGTGAGAGGTCCGTCGCGTGCACCACGCGGCAAACCCTTGCCGGTCGGCGACACCGATCGCCGATCACCGGAAGCCTACTTCCGTCCCTCGTAGGGCGGGTGCGCCCAGGGTCGTCGTCCACGACGGCACATCCTCCGGAGCGACGCCTCCTGCTTCGCCGTAGATCACGGCGAGCGTGTCGCGTTCGAAGTCCGAGCCTTCGTAGGCACTCGGCAGTGCAGCGTCGGACACCGCGGGTACCGCGGAGTACTGCGGCGCCGGCAACTCCGGAACATCCTGCGGCCCCGGGTTTCTCGACGGGACCTGGTACGAACCGTCGTTCACGGAACCGCCCGGGTACTGGCCGAAGAATTCACCGGCGGCGGTATCGGCAGGTTCGAAGCACCGGGGCCCGCGGTTGTCGAGGAACCGCGGCTCGTCCTGGTTCGGCAGGTAGCGGCCCTTGGGGTTCACGATCGGCATCGTGACGTTGATGCCGCGGTATTCGTCGCCCACGCCGATGACTTTCTGCGCCTCGGCAACTGTCGGAACGAACTGCGCGAACGTACATCCGAACGCAGGCGAGTACTCGGCCAGAAGCTCGAGCGCTTGACGGGAGTCCGCGGCGATGCCGACGAGGTTGTCCGAATTCGCCTGCAGGAAATCCGAAGTCGTACCGCCCGTCGACGTGAGTGTTGCGATCAGCGTGTCCACCGCAGGTCGCTGTTCGACCACGGTGTTCCCTGTCACGGCGAGATTGTCGAGGGCGTCCACCAACTGCGGGGCCGCATCCGAATAGGTTTGCGTCAGATCCGCGAGGCCACGCAGATCGTCCTGAATGGTGGGCAGTTCGGTGTTCAGGGCGGCGAAGATGCGCTCGAGTCGGTCGATCGTCAACCCGAGATCGCTGCCGCGCCCGGTCAGTCCCTGCGCCAGCGCTCCGAGCGTGCTCGCGAGGTCTTGCGGCGGAACGGCTTCGAGCAACGGAAGCAGGTTGTCCAGCAGCTGGCCCACCTCGATGGCTGCGCCGCTCGTGTCCTGCCTCAGCACGGAGCCGTTCGTGATCGGCTCTCCCTCCGCGCCTTTCGGCACGATCAGCGACACGAATCGCTCACCGAACAACGTCTTCGGCAGAAGACGAGCCGTCGTGTCCGACGGAATGAGGTCGGCCTTGTCCGGATCGATGGCCAGACGGGCGGTGACCACACCGTCGGCCGCCGACGTGGATCGCACCTCCCCCACGATCAAGCCGCGAACCTTCACGTCGGCGTTGGTGGGCAACGCGTTTCCGACGGAGTCGGTGATCAGATCGACGTCGACAACCGTCTTGAACGTCTTGGTGTACGACGTGATCGACCACGCGACGAACACGATGATCATCAGGAACAGGAGCATGCCGAGCAGTCGCCGCTTCAGCGGTGACGGAGATTCGATCATGCGGCGACGCCCGGCCGCGACCCGATTCCGACCGAGCGTCGTGCAGACCGACAGGACGACCCGAGGAGGGGGTGTGCGCTCATTCCGCGAATCTTAATGTAACGCGGGGTCACAGTTACAAGAGAATGTGACGCACACGATCACCCGACGGCTGTCACTCCGCGCGACGGCCAGTGACCAACAGATACTCCCATTCCATCGACGTTCCGTCGTAGAACTCTTCGGCCAGTTCCCGCAGGGTTGCGTCCAGTGCACGAACCTTGTCCGGCTCGGCCTCGATGCGGGAGTACACCGCGATGGTCGGACCGTACTTGGCCTTGAAGTAGTCGAGGAAGCCGTCGGGCTCCGTGAACATGTCGACGACCAACTTCTTCCTCGTGCACTGCAGGTCGGCAACTCGATCTCCGAACAACTCTCGCACGTGAGCCTCGTCACCCCACAGGGGCGGAGGCTGCGCTCCGGGCGGTGGCGGTGCCGCGTACGGCTTCAGTGCGGCGAACATGCGGCCGATGAAGCCCGTGGGGGTCCAGTTGACCATCCCTATCGACGCGCCTGGCCGGGCGACGCGAATCATCTCGTCGGCTCCCGCTCGATGGTGCGGCGCGAACATCACCCCGATGCACGACAGCACCGCATCGAACTCGCCGTCCTTCCACGGGAGCGCCTCGGCGTCGGCCTCACGCCACTCGATGTCGGTGAGTCCGCGTTCTGCCGCGAGTCGCCGTCCTTCGTCGAACAATTCCGGTGTCAGGTCCGAAGCCACGACGTGCGCGCCGCATGCCGCAGCGGCAAGCGCCACGTTGCCGCTGCCCGCAGCCACGTCCAGTACTCGTTGTCCTGGCGATATCGAACACGCATGGACGAGCATCGGTCCCAGTTCGCCCACTACCTCGGCTGCAATGGCCGGGTAGTCACCCATCGCCCACATCGAGCGATGAGCCGCCTTCAGCGCACGGTCGGCGGCGATGGTGTCGATCGAGTCGGTCATGACATCCTCCTCTCGCGATTCGTTACCTCGACATGCTGTCTTCGAATGGTAAAAGCACTGCTCCCACTGCCTCCAGTACTGAATCTGTACCGCCTCGGGCTTCGGGCGAACAGGACCGGACGACTCTGTCGGTCCCGGCCGACCCGTCGTAACATCCGGCACATGGGGGCGACCTACCACCAGTTGTGTCCCGCGGCGAAAGCGATGGAACTGTTCGACGAGCGCTGGACACTCCTCGTCGTCCGCGAACTCGTTCTGGGAAGCAAACGGTTCAACGAACTTCGACGGCAACTTCCGACGATGTCGCCGACGCTGCTGTCCAAACGCCTGCATCGGTTGTCCGCTGCCGGAATCGTCGAGAAATGCGTCGTCGACGACGACGTCCACTACGCACTCACCGAGTCCGGGCGAGATCTGCGCACGGTCGTCGAGGCGCTGGGAGCATGGGGTGCACGCTGGCTCGACACTGCCGACGATGCGCGCGCGCTGACGTGACGACACCTCGCACTGCACCGCGCGCGCTCACCCGTTTTCTCGGCTGCGTACGGAATGATCGAGATGGTGTCCGCATCGGTGCGGGCGGTGACGTGAATTCTGGAGGTATGGGTGGCCGAGCATCGGGTGTTCGATGTGTCCGTTCGCGGCGACGAGGAGGACGCCCGGCAACTATTGAACGACCCCACCATCGCGGTTCTCGACACCGTCGACCAGCAGCGACGATCGCTGGCAGAGCTACTCCCGAGGCCGGTGACCGAGCTCGAGGAGCAGGCGCGGTGGGTGCACTACCCGTGGCGCCGGACCGTCGCGCGAGTTCTCGGCCCCGACGGTTTCCACCGGCTTCGCTTGGACCGCAACCGGGACAAGATCACTCTCGACGAACAACGGACGTTTCGGGGTCTGAAGATCGGAGTCGTGGGGCTGAGCGTCGGGCACGCGATCGCCCATACTCTCGCTCTCGAGGGGTTGTGCGGTGAGCTGCGGCTGGCCGACTTCGACGAACTCGATCTGTCCAACCTCAATCGGGTTCCGGCGTCGGTGTTCGATCTCGGCGTCAACAAGTCCGTTCTCGCCGCCCGTCGCATCGCCGAGATCGACCCGTACCTGCCGGTTGCGGTGTTCACCGACGGCATCACCGAAGCGTCGATCGACGAGTTCGTCGACGGGCTCGATCTGGTAATCGAGGAATGCGACTCGTTGGAAGTGAAGCTGCTCGTCCGCGAGCACGCACGCCGACGGCGTATCCCGGTGGTCATGGAAACCAGCGACGGCGGAGTGCTCGACGTCGAGAGGTTCGATCTCGACCCGGACCGACCGCTGCTACACGGACTGCTGCCGGATCTCGGACCCGCCCGGTTCTCGACCATGACTGCCGAGGAGAAGACGGCAATAGCTGCATCGATCCTCGACCCCGCGAAGATCACCGCCCGGATGGCGGCATCGGTACCGCAGATCGGATCGACTCTGTCCACGTGGCCGCAGCTCGGCGGCGATGTCGCGCTCGGCGGGGCGGCCGTGGCCGCGGCAGTACGGACGTTCGGACGCGGTGAGTCTCTCCCGTCCGGTCGCAGACGTATCGATCTCGACGCACTGCTGCGCGCCGGTGAGGATCCGCTGACCCGACATCGTGATTCCGCGGCACGCGCCGCCGTGCCGTCGCAGTCCGCATCGGGTGACGACGCCGACACCGCGTAGCGGACTAACTTCGTGCGTGTGATCTCTAGGTAATGTTCGTTCGGTCCACTTCCCGATTCGAGGGTTTCGACGATGAATGTGTTTGCCCGGTTGCGCCCGCGTTCGTGGGTGAGCTCGTGGCGTTCGCATGTCGACACCCGCACGTCGATGGTGATCCTCAGCGCGACCGGCGCCGTGCCGCTTCTGGTCATCGCGATGATCTCGCCGACGTTCCTGCGACCGAATGCCTTTCCGCTTCTGATCGGTGTGCTCCTCTTCACCGCGGTGACAGTGCTGTTCGCGGCACGGGTGGGGCGTCTGACCGAACAGCAGTTCGCCGTGCTGGGTTTCGGCGGGATGGCCGGTGTCGCAGTGTGCGCCTACCTCATTGCCGACCCGGCGGGCATGCGGGCAGTGACGTCGATGTTGGCGATCGTGCCTGCCATCGCGGCGTCGGGGTCGCCGCCGCGCGTGACCATTGCTTTGACCGCGGTGTCGGTCGCCATGGCCACGGCGTTGTCGATCGAGGGCATGGGGTCGTCGGGCTGGGCGGTCACCGCTGTGGCGATCGGTGCCGCCGCAACCGCTGTGCTGGTTCCCGTCGTCCTCATCACCGGCCTTCGCCGTGCCCTGCATGTGATCAACGAACAGCTGCGAGTACTGGCGAGCACCGACCCGCTGACCGGGTTGGTCAATCGCCGTGGGTTGCTCACGCTCACCGAGGAATTGCTGGACACGGCCGCCAGGCACGACTTCCCGGTATCTGCGTTGGTGGTGGACATCGACCTGTTCAAGACCGTCAACGACACCGACGGCCACGCGGCCGGTGACCGAGCTCTGACTGCAGTCGCGCAAGCCCTCGTCGATGCCGCGGACGACGCCGGAACACCGAACGCGATCGTCGCGAGAATCGGCGGTGAGGAGTTCCTCGTCCTCGCGCCGAGTCGACCTGGTGCGGACCTCGCGGACAAGGTGCTGCACCGGGTTCGGTCGGACTGCACGGTCACCGTCAGCGTCGGAGCTCTCACCGTCGACCTGCAGCAGGCATCCCCCGGCACGGAACCTCGCCCACCACGGTCGAACGGCACCGAACGGGATATCGATGCGGTCCTCGACCAGGTGGTCCGTGCGGCCGACATCGCTCTGTACGCGGCGAAGAGCGCCGGCCGCGACCACGCCTGCCACGCAGGGGTTCTGCGGATTCCCTGGGGAGCGGACTCGGTGCGCGGCACACGCATCAGAGCGACCGCCGACCCTCGTACTGCGACCGGTGAGAGATCACGCGGCGACGGCAGCCGCAGAGTGTCGTAGGGCCCGCGCGTCGCGATACATGCGGGACAACACGTCGGGCCGAGCGTCGACCTGGATGCTCCGGCGATCCCACCACATGATGCGGGTGCGGTACCGCTCGTCGGGATACGCGGCGTAGGGCACGTGCTCTGCGACGCGGCCACCCGACGACTCCCACCGTCGCAGAACGTGTTCCGCTGCGGTCGCCATGATCCATCGCACGTTCATCGCATCCATCGTCGGCACCGCGACGCGAGCGAGCGCACCTGCGACGGCGCCTGCGTCGGCGAAATCGGCGTCCACCCAGGCGGTTTTCATCTCGACGACGCCGTCGCGCAGCCTCGAGTCGATCATGTCGCGGACTTGTTCGCGGCCGATGTTCCCCGCCCACTCCGTCATCGCATGCGACTGGTCGGCACTCGTGTATGCGCCCTGGCCGCGAACTCCGCCGACGACGGCGCCGGTTCCGTCGATCGACACGAAGAACAACGCCGTATCGGACGCAAGGTGCCGCGAGTCGGCATCCAGGACGACCTCGACGCCGTGCTTCGCGTACGAGATGTGCGCCCCGCGGAGGTATTCGGACCACAGGTCCGGGTCGTCGAGAGGTGTCGTGCGGACGAGGGTAAGACCGGTGAGGGCGTCGTGCACCTCGGCGCGCCCGACGTACCGCCAGGAGCGAGCAGGTGCTGTGTCGACTGTCGAGAAACTCATCTGTGGACCTTTCGGGGAACCGCTCCGAGCGGATCTGTGGGAAAAACGTGCGAATGTCGGTGCTTGCCCATGAAAACAGGCACCGCGGTCAATTCTCTGTGCCGGGACCACCTTGTACAACGTGCGCGCGCATGACCCCTGTCCATCGAGTATCCGCAGAACGGGTACGAGAGGCCGAATTTCGCCGGTGCCGGTCCCGAGGCCGCACGAATCGCATTGCTGTTCAGGGTGTTCCGACACCGCCGCGCGAGCGCGGGCGCTAGACTCTCGCATTGTCGGAGTCTCGTGTCACCGCACCCCACCAGGTCCGACCCGGAAAGGGCGCCATGGGCATGCAGGACACAGACAGGGCTGTCTCCCAGCGAAAGCCGTGGCGAGCCGCGTCGATCGCCCTGCTCGTGGTCGCGCTGTACCTGGTCGTGGTGACGATCTACGGTCTCGGAGACCGTACGGGAGCGCCCGATACTCGCGAACCTTCCGCGTCGGGCGCCCTTGTGTATCTCGACGTGGTCGGGGTGGACGGCGCGAATTTCTCGATCGACGCCAGAGTGACCGTCTATCCGGGACAGGATCTCGTGGACGACGACGGTTACCTGAAAGACGACCTCGTCGTCGACGTCTCGCCGCTCGCCGCGGGTGATCGGCTCGAGTACGTCGCGGGAACGACGCCGGGGGCCGGACCGGTGACGCTGTACGCGGACGGTGACATCACTCGGTGGCCGTTCGACGTTCACGACGCCGCCGACGTCGCAGTTCGGGTGACCAGCGAATCCGTCCGCGGCAGCACTCCGATCGCCACCGACGTCGCGGTCACCGATTCGCTGTCCGGATGGAATGTTCGAGCGGACGATCCCGATCGGTTGTCACCGCAGTCGTTCGGCGTCACGGCGAACAGGACCGCAGGCTCGGTGATCTTCGCCCTCGCGCTGTGCGTCGTTCTACTCGTGCTGCCGGTGTGCGCGTTGTTCGTGACGGTGCAGACCGTCCGTGAACGCAAGAAGTTCCAGCCGCCGATGGTGACCTGGTTCGCGGTCATGTTGTTCGCAGTTCTGCCGCTGCGCAACCTGTTCCCCGGTAGTCCGCCGATCGGATCGTGGGTGGACTACACGGTGGTGCTGTGGGTCGTCGCAGGTCTCGTCACCGCGATGGGCATGTACGTACTCGCGTGGTGGCGTCAGGCTCCCTAGATCACGCCCGGCTCGGCGCCGGGTGCCTACTGTGGACCGCAAGGCAAAGGCATCGACCCGTTTCACGGCTTGGGAGGGTGAATGGTTGCGTCAGCGAACCTCGAGACTCTGACGGCGATCGAACGACGCGTCCTGTGGTTGTCGACGTCGATGATCCATCACGCCAACCGCATTCGGCCCAACCCGTCCGGCATGAAGGTGGGCGGGCATCAGGCGTCGTGTGCGTCCATGGTCACCATCATGACGACGTTGTGGTTCGAGCAGCTGGGTCCCGGCGATCGGGTGTCGGTCAAACCGCACGCGTCGCCGGTGTTGCATGCGATCAACTACCTGCTCGGAGACCTCGACGAGAAGTACTTGACGACGTTGCGCCAGTTCGGTGGTCTGCAGTCGTACCCCAGCAGGATCAAGGATCCCGATCCCGTGGACTACTCGACGGGTTCCGTCGGAATCGGTGCCACCGCACCGATCTGGGGCACGATCGCGCGTCGCTACGTCGACACGGCGTTCGGCGACACCGGCGGTGGACGGCAGTACTCGCTCGTCGGAGACGCCGAACTCGACGAAGGCGCGATCTGGGAAGCGGTGATGGACACCTCGGTGGCCGAGCTCGGCGAGATCGTGTGGATCGTCGACCTCAACCGGCAGTCCCTCGATCGCGTCGTCCCCAACATCGCCGCCGATCGACTGAGCCGCATGTTCGACGCGGCGGGCTGGCAGGTGATCGTCGTGAAGTTCGGTGCGCTGTTGGAGTCGCTGTTCCAGCGGCCTGGAGGTGATGCGCTGCGGACTCGCATCCTCGACATGCCCAACCCCGAGTATCAACGTCTGCTGCGCTGCACGGCCGAACAGGTCCGTCAGCGACTCCCCGGCGCGGGTGCCGATGCCGTCGACATCGAGAAACTGATCGTCGATCTGGACGACGACACACTGCTCCGCGCGATTCGCAATCTCGGTGGACATGACGTCGATGCGATGAGGCTCGCCTACTCGCAGATCGACGACACTCGGCCGACTGTCGTCATCGCGTACACCATCAAAGGGCATGCACTGCCGACCGAGGGTCACCCGCAGAACCACTCGTCGCTGCTCACCGTCGAACAGTACGACGATCTGGCACGCGAACTCGGCACAGACGTCTCCGATCCGTGGCGGCGCTTCGACGACGGCAGCGACGCGGCCGCGCTCTGCACCGCCCGTGCGCAGGCCCTGCGACGGGACGACGTTCGCCCGACTCCCCCGCCCTCGGTGCCCGTCGACATGGGGCGGACTCCTTCGGGCACGTCGACCACCCAGGCGGCGTTGGGCCGAGCACTACTGGATCTGACGCGCGAGGCCCCCGACGTCGCCCAGCGGGTGGTGACGGTCAGCCCCGACGTCACTTCGACGACCAACCTGGCGGGGTGGCTGAACAAGGTCGGGGTCTGGTCACCCACCGAGCGACGGGACTGGTTCGACGACGATGCAGAGACGATCATGCATTGGCGCGAGAATCCGACGGGCCGACACATGGAACTCGGAATTGCCGAGACGAACCTCGTCGGACTGATCGGCGAGCTGGGTGCCACGTGGAGCCGATGGGGTCAGCCGCTGTTTCCGATCGGAGTGCTGTACGACCCGTTCGTCGAACGCGCGCTCGAACCGTGGTCGTACGGTATCTACGCCGGAGGACAGTCGATCCTCGTCGGGACGCCGTCGGGCGTCACTCTCGCGGCCGAGGGCGGCGCGCATCAGTCGATCACCACGCCGTCGATCGGGCTCGAGCAGCCTGGTTGCATCAGCTACGAGCCCGCGTTCGCGATCGACACGGAATGGACGTTGTTCGCGAGCATCTCGCGACTCGGCCGTCCGGACGGCGTCTCGTCGTACCTGAGACTGTCGACGCGTCCGGTGGATCAGACACTGGCAGCGGTGCCGACCGACCGCGCGGCCCGCGAGCGACGACGGCGCCACGTCGTCGCAGGCGCATACGTGCTGCGGCACAGTCCCGATCCCGCGGTCGTCCTCGTCGGAATGGGCGCGATGATGACCGAAACCCTCGTTGCTGCAAATCGTCTCGCCGAGATGGGGAAGGCGGCCTCGGTCGTGTGCGTCACGAGTCCAGGGCTGCTGTTCGATGCCGTTCAGGCTCGGCGAGGGCTGTCGGACGCGCCGACGTGGATCCTGGACCAGGTCTTCCCCGCGTCGCGACAGGCCCCGATGGTGACGGTCCTCGACGGCCACCCGCACACGCTCGCGTTCCTCTTCGGCATCGGCGGAGTGCGCGGAACGTCGTTGGGTGTGACCGGCTTCGGCCAGGTCGGATCGCTCGACGACGTCTACCGCTACCACGGGATCGACGCCGACGGCATCGTCGGCGCCGCTCTGGACCTCGTCGGCTGAGAACGACGCGTTCACTCAGTGGACGGAACGGAGGCAGCAGACCACGGCATGAGCAGAATGCCGACCAAGTAGGTACTGCCCTACCCCTGCGTGGCATCCAGTGCCACACTGGGTGTCTACGAACACAGTTGGACATCCATCTTTTCTGGAGGAGATTTCGTGACTACATCTGTCATCGTCGCCGGTGCTCGCACTCCGGTCGGTCGACTGTCCGGAGCGCTCAAGGATCTGTCCGGATCCGACCTGGGCGGCATTGCCATCAAGGGCGCCCTCGACAAGGCAGGTGTCGCACCCGAATCCGTCGAGTACGTCATCATGGGCCAGGTCCTCACCGCGGGTGCGGGCCAGATCCCCGCCCGCCAGGCCGCCGTCGCCGCCGGTATCCCGATGGATGTTCCGGCGCTGACCATCAACAAGGTGTGCCTGTCCGGCGTCGACGCGATCGCACTCGCCGACCAGCTGATTCGCGCCGGTGAATTCGAGGTCGTCGTCGCAGGCGGCCAGGAATCGATGACGCAGGCTCCGCACATGCTCGAGAAGAGCCGCGCCGGCTTCAAGTACGGCGACGTCACGATGAAGGACCACCTCGCCTACGACGGGCTGTACGACATCTTCACCGACCAGGCGATGGGCGGGCTCACCGAATCCCGCAACGACGGCCCGACCGCGTCGACGCGCGAGGAGCAGGACGCTTTCGCCGCGGCATCGCACCAGCGGGCGGCGTCGGCATGGAAGAACGGCGTGTTCGACGACGAGGTCGTGCCGGTGTCGATCCCGCAGCGCAAGGGCGATCCGATCGTCTTCTCTGAGGACGAGGGCATCCGCGCCGACACCACGACCGAGACGTTGGCGAAGCTGCGCCCCGCGTTCAGCAAGGACGGCACCATCACGGCAGGCAACGCCTCGACCATCAACGACGGCGCTGCAGCGGTGATCGTGATGAGCAAGGACAAGGCCGAGAGCCTCGGACTGTCGTGGATCGCCGAGATCGGTGCACACGGCGTAGTCGCAGGCCCGGATTCGTCGCTGCAGTCCCAGCCCGCCCGCGCGATCGTCAAGGCGTGCGCCAAGGAAGGCATCGATCCGGGGGATCTCGACCTGATCGAGATCAACGAGGCGTTCGCTGCCGTCGGGATCGCGTCGACGCGCGAACTGGGCATCGACGAGTCCAAGGTCAACGTCAACGGAGGCGCCATCGCGATCGGGCACCCGCTCGGCATGTCGGGTGCACGCATCGCTCTGCACCTGGCGCTCGAACTGAAGCGTCGCGGCGGCGGCGTCGGCGCGGCGGCACTGTGCGGTGGCGGTGGCCAGGGCGACGCCCTGATCGTCCGAGTCCCGAAGCAGTAACCACCCTCGAACGACTCGAACGAGCGGCGCGAACCGGAATGGTCGCGCCGCTCGTTCGCGTTGCACCCGAGGTACATGTATCGAGGGAAAGGCGTTCGTATGACAGAGAAGGTGTGGTTCATCACCGGCACGTCACGCGGTTTCGGTCGAGAGTGGGCGATCGCTGCGCTCGACCGAGGTGACAAGGTTGCGGCTACGGCACGCGACACGTCGACGCTGTCCGATCTCGTCGACCGATACGGCGACTCCGTGTTGCCGATTCAGCTCGACGTCACCGACAGGGCAGCCGATTTCGCGGCAGTGAAGCAGGCACACGACCATTTCGGGCGTCTCGACATCGTGGTCAACAACGCGGGCTACGGCTTGTTCGGTTTCGTCGAGGAGGTGAGCGAACTCGAGGCCCGAGATCAGTTGGAGACCAATGTGTTCGGCGCGTTGTGGGTCACTCAGGCCGCGCTGCCGTTCATGCGTGAGCAACGGAGCGGACACATCCTCCAGGTTTCGTCCATCGGTGGCATCAGCGCGTTCCAGAATGTCGGGCTGTACCACGCGTCGAAGTGGGCATTGGAAGGATTCTCGCAGTCCCTTGCGCAAGAGGTGGAGTCGTTCGGCATCCACGTCACGTTGATCGAGCCGGGTGGCTTCACGACGGACTGGGCTGGTTCCTCCTCCAAGCGGGCGACGGAGCTTCCCGCGTACGCCGACGTGCACGAAGCGGCGAACGCTGCACGCGCGCAGCGCACGTCGAAATCGGGAGACCCGAAAGCATCGGCCCGCGCGCTGATGAAGGTCGTCGATGCAGAAAAGCCCCCGCTTCGGGTGTTCTTCGGTGAAGCGCCGCTGGCCATCGCGAAGGCCGACTACGAAAGCCGCCTCGCACTCAGGGAGGAATGGCAGCCGGTGTCGATCGAGGCCCAGGGCTGACGCGGGGTCTAGACTTCCCCTCGATGTGGATCGGATGGATAGAACTCGATTTTCTACTGGGTGACGTGCACTCCTTGAAAGAGAAGCGCTCGGTCGTACGCCCTATCGTCGCCGAGATGCAGCGCAAGTTCTCGGTGTCGGCGGCCGAGGTCGATCATCTGGACCTGCACCGTCGCGCATCCGTCGGAGCGTCCGTGGTGGCAGCCGATGCGGCGCATGTGTCCGAAATTCTCGACCGGGTCGAACGGCAGGGCGCGGCTCGGCCGGAAGTACAGCTCGTCGGCGCTCGTCGGCGCGTCATTCGCGCCGACGACATCTGAGGACGCGGACTCCCGACGAAAATGGCGCCCAGTGCAGATGCACTGGGCGCCACCGAGTTTCGATCGGATCAGATGGACGAACGCGCCACCATCTCGACCGGGACGCGCTCGCCGGTCTCGAGCGACTTCACCCCGGCTGCGCAGACGGCGGCAGCAGCGTAGCCGTCCCAGGCACCCGGCCCGTCGATGTAGTTCCCGGTTTCTGCGCCGGCCTTCACCGCGTCGACCCAGCGCTGAATTTCCGTGTCGTAGGCCTGCCCGAAACGCTCCTTGAACGACGGTGTGATGGTTCCGCCCCACGAGCCGGGCTTGCTCTTGCGGACCAGGCCGACGTCGAGGCCGATCATGGCGCTTCCCAGTTCCGCGACGACCTCGGTGCGCACCTCGTACGCGACGCCCGTGGTGACGAAGACCTCGGCGTCGACGTGGCGGCCCGACTCGGTCGCGAACAGTGCGATCTGCGGGTCCTGCAGTCCTTCGGGAGCGTTGGCGTTCGCCGACGGCTTGATGATCTGCACCGACGTGATCTCCTCGTCGAGAAGGAAGCGCGTGACGTCGACCTCGTGGACGAGCGAATCCTTGACGATCATCGCGCTGTCGAAGCTCGGCGGAACCGTGGGGTTGCGGTGTGCGCAGTGGACGACGAGCGGACGGCCGATGTCTCCGGAATCGATGAGCGCCTTGAGTTCTGCGTACTCGTTGTCGAAGCGGCGCATGAAGCCGACCTGGATGAGAGTCTTGCCCAGCGCGGCCTCGGCTTTCACGACGGCCAGCGACGTCTCGACCTCGGTGGTCAGCGGCTTCTCGCACAGGACCGGCTTGCCGTGCTCGAGGCAGTCGAGCAGCTGCTTCTCGTGCGTCGGGCCGGGGGTGGCGAGCAGGACCGCGTCGACCTCGGGATCGGCGATGGCCTCGAAGGGATCGGCGACGGCGCGGCAACCGGGGATCGTCGCGGCGAGTTCTTCGGCCTTCTCGGTGAAGAAGTCGTTGACGACGGCGACGCGCGCGCCTGCGATCTTGGTGGTGATGCGGGCGACGTGGTCGGCGCCCATCATTCCGACGCCGAGCACGGCGATGCGGAGGTCGTTCGACATGAAGAAAGCCTCTTTACTGGAAGGTCACGGACGGGATGCCACAGGAGCTCAGGTACTTCTGCGTGCGCTGCGCGATGGGCAGGGGCGCGTCGGGCGCGCAGGGGTACATGTCCTGCTCGACGATCGCGAAGATGTCGGCGGTCAGCTTGCCGTCGTCGGCGAGACGCTCGATGGTGCTGAGCAGCGGAGGCATGTCCGGAATTCCCAGCGGCGGTTCGATCATGGCGCCGAGCTTGCAGGCCTCGCCGAAGGGCAGGTCCTCGGCCTCGACCTTGGCGCGTACCTCGACGTTGACCTGCTTGAGATGCAGGTATCCGATGCGCTCGGGGGCGCGTTCGATGATCGCGATGTTGTCGCCGCCGCAGTAGCTGATGTGTCCGGTGTCGAGGCAGAGGTTGACGAACTCGGTCGACGTGCCGTCGAGGAAGCGGTAGACGTTCTCCTCGGTGTCGACGTGGCTGTCGGCGTGCGGGTGGTACTGCGCCTTGACGCCGTACTGCTCGAACATGCGCTTGCCGAGCTCGTTCATGCCCTCGGTCTTCTTGCGCCACTGGTCGGCGGTCAGGTTGCGATCCTCGAGAACAGCGCCTGTGCCCGGGTCACGCCACATCTCCGGGATGACGACCACGTGCTTGCCACCGACGGCTGCGGTCAGCTTGGCGACGTCCTCGATCTGTGTCCAGACGGCGTCCCACGCGCCGTCCTGGTGCAGGTGCTCGAACACCGTGCCGGCGGACAGTTTCAGGTTGTGGGCGACGAGTTCGTCCGAGAGCTGCTTCGGATCGGTGGGCAGGTAGCCGTAGGGACCGAGTTCGATCCACTCGTACCCCGACGCCGAGACCTCGTCGAGGAATCGGGTGTACGGCGTCTGCTGCGGGTCCTCCGGGAACCACACGCCCCACGAATCCGGTGCAGATCCAACGCGGATCACGCTCATGGCCAGTCCTTTCGAGTGGTCTCGGGGTTGCGATGGTTCCCGAGCGAGACGAGAATCTGACGCGCGTTACTGACGCGCTTCAGTCGCTACTATGGTGACTCGATGTGTGATTGTCAAGACAATCTGTCGAGCAGCTGAAGACGGTCACCACGACAGGGAGGGCACGTGCAGAAGTCGAGGGAAACACCCGAGTCGTCGCCTCGGCGACGCGCCACCATGGCCGACGTCGCCGAGCGCGCAGGCGTGTCCCGCACGCTGGTGTCGCTCATCTTCAGCGACAAGCCGGGCGCGTCGGAGGAGACGCGACAGCGGGTGCTGCGCGCCGCGGACGACCTGCGGTACCAGCCGGACCGCGCAGCTCAGCTCCTCGCGCGCGGTCGTAGCCGGACCCTCGGCGTGTTGACCGACGTCAAGCAGACGTTCCAGGCGGAGATGATCGGGACGGTCTACGACGCGGCCGAAGAGGCCGGGTACGACGTGCTCCTGTCGGCAAGTGGCCCGACACGTGACGAACGCAAGGCCATCGAAGCGCTGTTGAGCCACCGGTGCGAGGGCTTGATCCTGTTCAACCCGCTGTCCGATTCGGACTACCTTCGATCGGTCGGCTCCCGTGCCGCGCTGACGATCGTCGGACGCAAGGTCACGGACGCCGCGGTCGACACCGTTCGCTCAGCGGACAGCACCGGAATCCAGCAATCGGTCGACCACCTCGTCGAACTCCGTCACCGCGACATCGTGCACGTCGACGGCGGCGAGCACTCGGTGTCGATCGACCGTCGTCGCGCGTACGCCGAAGCGATGCGGACCCACGGTCTGGACGACTACGTACGCGTCGTGCCCGGTGCGCACGACGAGGCCGCAGGCGCTGCCGCGGCGGAGTTCCTCCTCCGAGGTTCGACACTGCCGACGGCGATCATGGCAGGCAACGACCGCAGCGCGCTCGGCATCATGGATGTTCTGGTCAAAGCAGGCGTGTCGATTCCCGGCGACGTCTCGATCGTCGGTTACGACGACGCTCCCCTGTCCCGGCTGTCCCGCATCGATCTGACGACCGTTCGTCAGGACAGCGCGCAACTGGCTCGAAAGGCCCTGGAGTTCACGGTATCTCGACTGGACGATCCCGAATCGACGGTCGGAGACAGCGTCATAGAGCCGGAATTGATCGTTCGCGGCACGACGGGTCCCGCACGTTCCACGTGAGCGCGAATGGGTACCCTGAGCGACCAGAGGGCGCTATACGTTCGCAGTCACGAGGGGTTCGACGCGCACCAGCGCGGACGTCGCCTTCTCCGTCTCGATCTGCATGTACAGCGTGTCGCCGTCGCGATAGGACTGCACCGTGACGTCGTCGCCCTGCAGCACGGCGCCGACATGTTCGACGATGGCACGATGCGGCCTTTCCACGAACGCCGGGTCGCCTGCGAGTTCGTCCTCGACCGGCTGCCAGTAGATCGCGTTGTTGACGTGGCCCAACCGGTCGAAATCCGTCGACCGCGTCGGAAACGCAGTTCTCCGCGTCTCGCGAGACCCGTCGAACGGACTCAGGTGCGCCTTCCACCGCAGCCTGTGCACGGTGGTCTGTTCGAGCATCGGCGCCATGAACCTATCGGTCATGCGACTGGGACCGCCCGTCGTCGGGTCGATATGGATGAAGAACGCTTCGGTCTCCACGAGTCCGCCACGATCGCCGACGATCTGGACACGAATGTTGCACCAGCGGTTCGACAATCCCGACGACCATCGCCGCAGCGTGACGTTCTCTCGGAACACGATCGGGCGTAGGACGTCGACGACGGTCCGTCGCACGATCCAGGCGCCGTGGAGGTGGCCGTCGTCGGACACGTCGAGATGGTCGAATGCGATGTCCTGCAAGTACCGCGCGACGGCGTCCAACCTCAGCCGGTCCTTCGTGTCGGTGTCGCCGAGGCGCACCGTCCACGTCCGTTCGAAGGCAGGCGTGTCGGGACCGAGCGCAGGCAGGGGCACCCGGGACGCGATGTAGTCCTCGCTCGAGACTGAAATTCGAATTCCTCCTGTGTCGGGTGGCTCACAGGCTAGCAAACGGAGCGCGCTGAAATCGCCTGCCAAACAATTGCTTGGTTGTTACAATCGCCGCATCCCGAGACCGCGAGGAGTCCCATGCCCGAGGCCTACGTCGTCGACGCCGTGCGTACCCCTGTCGGCAAGCGGGGCGGGGCGCTGTCGTCGATGCACCCGGCCGACCTCGGAGCGTGCGTTCTACGCGCGTTGCTGGACCGAACCCCGGTCGACCCCATCGATGTCGACGACGTCGTGTTCGGCTGCGTCGACGCCATCGGGCCACAGGCAGGGAACATCGCCAGGACCTCCTGGTTGGCAGCGGGCTATGCGGAGGAGGTACCGGGCGTCACGGTCGACCGTCAATGCGGATCGAGCCAGCAGGCACTGCATTTCGCCGCGCAAGCCGTCATGAGCGGCACCGCCGATCTGGTCGTCGCCGGGGGCGTGCAGAACATGTCCGCGATCCCGATCGCCGCGGCCATGACGGCAGGCCGCGCCTACGGATTCGACACTCCGTTCGACGGATCGGCAGGCTGGGTGCACCGATACGGGAAGCAGGAAGTCTCGCAGTTCCATGGCGCGGAGATGATCGCCGAACGGTGGAACATCGCACGCGACGATATGGAGGCGTTCGCTCTCTCGAGCCACGAGCGTGCGCGTCATGCCATCGCGACCGGGCGTTTCGACCGCGAGATCGTCGCGGTCGACGGGTTCGCCGTGGACGAGGGTCCGCGCGCCACCACGCTCGAGAAAATGGCCGCCCTCCCCACGCTCGTCGAGGGAGGACGACTGACTGCGGCGCTCGCGAGCCAGATCTCCGACGGCGCCAGCGCCACGCTGGTGGCGTCCGAGGCGGCGGTTCGCGAGCACGCGTTGGTTCCGCGCGCTCGGTTGCATCATCTGAGCGCACGGGGAAGCGATCCGATCGCGATGCTCAGCGCGCCCATTCCGGCCACACGCCACGCGTTGAAGCGCACCGGATTGGCGATCGACGACATCGACGTCGTGGAGATCAACGAAGCGTTCGCCCCGGTGGTGTTGGCCTGGACGAAGGAGATCGACGCAGACCCGGCACTCGTCAACGTCAACGGCGGCGCGATAGCTCTCGGCCATCCGCTCGGCGCGACGGGCACGAAGTTGTTCGCCACGATGCTGTGCGAACTCGAACGCACCGGTGGCCGTTACGGATTGCAGACGGTATGCGAGGGCGGCGGCACCGCGAACGTCACGATCATCGAACGCCTGGGGTAGCGTCGTCCGATCGGTCCAACGTGGCACCGAGCCGTTCGATCGCCGCCACCGCGTCGTGCACGATGTGCTCGATCAACTGCTCGACCGTCGGAACGTCGTCGAGCACTCCGACGACCTGACCCGAAGCCAACACTCCTGCGTCCGTATCGCCCTGGACGAGACCCGATTTCAGCATCATCGGCGTGTTCGCGGCCATCAGCACCTGCGCCCAACTCAGGTCACGACTGCGGCGCATCTCCACGCCGTCGCGCACCATGGCGCGTAGCGACATTCCGGTCATTTTCCTGAACCGCACAGCACTCCGCACAGCGTTCACGAATCCCGTTGCATGCGAACCATTCTCCAGAGATTCGACCAGCGGGGTCCGCAGAACTCGGTGCGGCATGCCGTCGACGCGGGTCGACACGACCGTCCCGTCGAGCCCGGACTCCAGGTACTTTCTCTTGACGGCGTCGGGCACCGTGGATTCCTGCGTCAGCAGAAAACGTGTCCCCATCGCGACTCCCGCTGCACCGTAGGACAATGCGGCCGCCAACCCCCTGCCGTCGAAGAATCCGCCGGCTGCGACGACAGGGATGTCGACCGCGTCGAGCACCGACGGCAACAGCAACGTCGTCGCCACCGGACCGGTGTGTCCGCCGCCCTCTCCTCCTTGCACGACGACGGCGTCAGCACCCCACTGCGCGACCTTACGGGCATGCTTCGCTGCCCCGACGGAGGGAATCACCACTACCCCAGCCTCTTTCAGGGTGGCGATCAAGTCGGGTCTCGGTGCGAGCGCGAAGGACGCGACGCGGACGCCCTCTCGGATCAGTAGATCGACGCGCTGCCGCGCGTCAGTGGCGTCGGCACGGATGTTGACACCGAACGGGCACGACGTCGCGCGTCTGGTCTTCGCGATCGCTGCCGCCAGTTCGTCGTACGTCATCGTCGCCGACGCCAGGATGCCGAGACCACCCGCGTCGGCGGTCGCTGCCACGAGACTCGGTCCGGCCACCCACCCCATCCCGGTCTGCACGATCGGGTGACGCACTCCGACGAGTTCGGTCAGCGGCGTGGACAGCGTCGTCACGACGACGGCACCTCCTTCTCGCGCAGTGCGCGCGGATCGAGCACGTCTCGGATCAGGTGCAGTTCCTCGTCGGTCGGGATCCGCGTTTCCGCCACGTCGGTGCAGGCGAGCTCGAAACCCGTGGCGGCGCACACGTCGTCGACGGACACTCCGGGGTGTGCCGACAACAAACGCATCGAGCGACCGGGTCCCCCGAAGTCGAGGACACCGAGATCGGTGACGACGCGGTGCACGTCTCGGAAACGTGCAGCCGGATCGTCGCCGAGTCTGTCGTAGCCGACGCCGGACACCATGTCGACTGCGTCGACGAAGACCCGGGTGGAGTGCTTCGGTATCCAGTAGCTGGTCCGGTGGTTGATCGTGTTGCCCGGTCCGCCGCGCACCCCGAACATCTGACGCGTCGGCCGTGCATGATCGCCGAGGCACGAGATGTTCTGGTTGCCGTGACGATCGAGCTGGTTGGCGCCCATGACGACGTGGCGTCGCCCGCTTGCGACGACGTCGAACACTCTGCGATACGGAATCCAGCCTTCGATCGCGCCGCTGCCGCCGAGCGCGGGCGTATCCGCGAGCAGATACGCCTCGCCGTCGGACAGCAACAGATCGGGTTCGGTGGTCAGTCGTGCGAGCCGTGCGCCGAGGGCCGGAACGAGCGCCATCGGGCTGGCGAGTATCTCCCCCGCGCCGAGGAAGAGGTCGGCGCACGCGGCAGTGCAGATCTCCGCGCGCGTCGCTGTCGTGGTCACCGTCGTCATCGCACTGCCTCCTGTCGCGCGTCGGCACCGCGCGCGAACCGCTCGACGAATCGTTTCCCTTCGGCGACGTCATTCGCCGCGCGCACGTAGTCCTTCTGCATCTCCTCGTCGCGTCCGTAGTCGGGCACGCACGACGTGAAACGAGCTCCCCCAGGCACTTCGACGACGGCGTCGACCATCATGCGGTTGGTCAGCAACGCCTGCGGTGGTACCGCATCGACGAGATCCGCTGTCGATACAACCCGTTCGCACGTCAGGTAGCGTCGTTCGGCCGCAAGCAGATACAGGTCGTCGAAGTACGGGTCGGGCCCGAGGTACGCGCCGTTTCCGCTCGCATCCGCGAGATTGAGGTGCACGAACGCCGCGTCCAGAGTCAGCGAGGGCATGGCGACGAGTTCTTCGTGTGTCGACGTTCCGGGAATCGGATACGGTGAGAGCACGGTGCGCAGTTCCGGGTAGTACGCCATGACGTCCGATCCGAGCCCCGCGCGAATGGGCAGAAACGGCAGGCGTGCAGCCGCGGCCCGGAGGCCCGCGTTCAACATCCCCTCGTCGAGTTCGCGTACCTCGATTCGACCGGACGTGCGTGCTCGCGCGAACCACGGGTCGTACGGCACGGAATCCAGCGAGACGAACCCGAACACCACGCGTCGCACTTTCTCTGCGGCACAGAGCATTCCGACGTCGGGTCCACCGTACGACACCACTGTCAAGTCCTTCAGATCCGACCGCAGGATCGCCCGGACCGCCGCCATGGGCTTGCGTCGCGAGCCCCATCCCCCGAATCCGACGGTCATTCCGTCGGACAGTTCGGCGACCAGTTCGTCGAGAGTGGTCGTCTTGTCACGCCGAGTCGGTACGGCCATGTCCGTCATCCCTTCTCGGTCGGCGCGCGGAAGTTGTTGTCGAGCGATGCTCGCCGGGCCTCGTCGGCAGCGCCGGACAGATTCAGCTCGAATGTGAATCCCTGCTCGAATCTGTAACTCCGATGCACCTGCTGCGGGTCGATTCCGTTGAGCGCTTCCTTCGCGGCGCGAATGACGCGCGTGTCCTTGGCCGCGATCTCGCGCGCGACGCGAAAGGCTGCCTCGACGAGATCGTCGCGGGGCACGACGTCGTAGATCGACCCGAAGTGCTGCAGCGTCGCGGCGTCGATCTGTCGAGCCGTGTAGTAGAGCGTGCGCATCAGATGCTGCGGCACCAACCGCGCCAGGTGCGTCGCGGCTCCGAGCGCGCCGCGGTCGACTTCGGGCACTCCGAACGTCGCGTCGTCGGAGGCGACGACGACATCCGCATTTCCGACGAGACCGATTCCACCGCCGAGGCAGAAGCCGTGCACCGCAGCGACAACGGGCACCTCGCATTCGTAGACCGCGGAAAATGCTGCGGCGCAGCCCTTGTTGGCGCCGATGAGATGGTCGTAGCCAGAGAACTTCTCGATCTCCTTGATGTCGACGCCGGCGCAGAATCCGCGATTCTCGGCGCGAAGTACGACGACCCGCACGTCTGCATCGCGACCCGCGGCACGCACCTCGTCCGCGAGGTCGAACCAGCCCTGCACGGGAAGCGCGTTCACCGGCGGGTAGTCGATGGTGACGACGGCTATTCCCGGCTCGGGTTCGGTTGCAGTGATTGCCACGATCGATCCTCACGTTCGACGACAAAGCAAGCATGTGCTTGGTAAGTTAACACGGAGATCCAACGAACTCGGACGGTTCGGCGATTTCTCAGCCCGACGGGAGACAGACGTGGAATCAGCTCGCATCGGCAAGGTTGCCCTGGTCACCGGCGGCGCACGCGGCGTGGGAGCCGGAATCGCACGCGCATTTCTCCGAGCGGGGTATGTCGTCGTCACGTGTGCGCGACGCGAACCCGAATCCCCGGTCCTGGACGGCCTGGCGCACGCGGAGTTCTTGCGATGCGACGTGCGGCGGAAGGACGACGTGCAGCATCTCGTGTCCACGATCGTCGAACGGCACGGCAGCCTGGACGCGGTCGTCAACAATGCGGGCGGTTCCCCCTACGCGTTGGCCGCCGACGCGAGTCCGAATTTCCACCGGTCGATCGTGGAACTCAACCTCCTTGCCCCACTGCTCGTCGCGCAGACTGCGAATCACGTCATGCAGCAACAGGATTCGGGCGGGTCGATCATCATGGTGAGCAGCGTCAGCGCGCGACGCCCGTCGCCCGGGACGGCCGCGTACGGAGCGGCGAAAGCCGGCTTGGAGAATCTGACCGGGTCGCTCGCCGTCGAGTGGGCTCCCAAGGTTCGCGTCAGCGGTCTGACCGTGGGGATGGTGGCCACGGAACGGAGTGCGCTGCATTACGGCGACGCGGACGGCCTCGATGCCGTGGCGCATACCGTCCCACTGGGGCGGCTCGCGACGCCCGACGACGTAGGGGCGTCTGCCGTCTTTCTGGCGTCCCCGGCCGCGTCGTACATCACCGGAACGATGCTCGCAGTACACGGAGGCGGTGAGCGGCCCGCATTCCTGGGCGCGTCGAATGCCGACAGAGATCGAGAACCCGAGGGAGGACCTTCATGACAGGGTTGTGCCGAGACCGCGTCGTCGTCGTGACCGGGGCGGGGCGAGGTATCGGGCGTGCACACGCGCTCGCATTCGCGGCCGCGGGCGCCAAGGTCGTGGTCAACGATTTCGGCGTCGCGCTGGACGGGTCGACGGCGTCCGGGGGTCCGGCGCAGGCCGTCGTCGACGAGATTCGCCTACGTGGAGGCGACGCCGTCGTCGATACCAGCGACGTCGCGGACTGGGCAGGCGCTCGCACGGTGATCGACACGGCGATCGAGACGTTCGGGTCACTCGACGTGCTCGTCAACAACGCAGGCTTCCTCCGTGACCGCATGCTGGTGAACCTGGAGGAAGCCGAATGGGATGCCGTCGTTCGCGTGCATCTCAAGGGTCACTTCGCGCCGCTACGCCATGCGGCCGCGTACTGGCGGTCTGAGTCCAAGGCGGGACGACCGGTCGACGCGCGCATCGTCAACACGAGTTCGGGTGCCGGGCTGCAGGGAAGCGTCGGGCAAGGCAATTACGCGGCCGCCAAAGCCGGCATAGCGGCCATGACGTTGGTTGCGGCGAGCGAACTCGCGCGATACGGAGTCACCGTCAACGCCATTGCGCCCGCGGCACGCACACGCATGACGGAAGGCGCCTTTGCCGACGACATGGCCGCGCCGACATCGGGATTCGACGCCATGGCGCCCGAGAACGTCTCACCCCTCGTCGTCTGGCTCGGCAGTACCGAGTCGAAGGACGTGACGGGACGCGTGTTCGAGGTCGAAGGCGGAATAATCCGACTGGCCGAAGGGTGGCGCCACGGCCCGTCGGTCGACAACGGCGCACGGTGGGCCCCGGCGGACATCGGGAAGGGTGTGCACGAGATCCTCACGGCCGCAGCCGATCCGGTTCCCGTCTACGGCGCTCGTTGACGGACCGGTCACGCCCGCTGACTGGACACCGACACGACTTCGCCCGTCAGATACGTCGAATAGTCGCTGGCGAGGAATGCGATCGTGCTCGCGATCTCCCACGGCTCGGCGGCGCGCCCGTACGCCTCGTCCGCTGCGAGCCGATCGAGCAGTTCCTCCGACGTCACCTTGGCCAGGAATGCATGAGCGGCGATGCTGGGCGCGACGGCGTTGATGCGCACTCCGAACTCGGCGGCCTCGATCGCACTGCACCGAGTCAGGGCCATGACCCCGGCCTTGGCCGCCGCGTAGTGCGCTTGACCGTGCTGTGCACGCCACCCGAGAACACTGGCGTTGTTGACGATCACGCCGCCGTGATCGACTCCCCGGAAATAGTTCAGCGCCGCCCGAGTGCACCGGAACGTCCCGTTCAACGTCACGTTCAACACGGTCGACCATTGATCGTCCGTCATGTCGACGACGGGCGTCTCACCACCGAGCCCGGCATTGTTGACGACGACGTCGATCCGCCCGAACGCGTCGACTGCGCCGTCGATCAGCGCGTCGACCTGGCCGGTGTCGGTCACGTCGCAGACGATCGCTGTCACCGCGCCGAGCCCCAACCCCACGAGTTCGTCGCGCGTGGCCTCCAGTCGCCGGGGATGCGCGTCGGAGACGACGACGTCGGCCCCTTCCCAGAGGGCGCGACGCGCCGTGGCACTTCCGATTCCGGTGCCCGCGGCGGCGGTGACGACAACGACACGATCCGTCAGCAGACCGTGACCGGGCGTTTCGACGGGAGCGATCGAGAGGGGGCCGGGTGGGCGTGTGGTCAACGTCGTGCCTCTCGTGGAAGTCCGAGCACTCGCTCGGCGATGATGTTTCGCTGTATCTCGTTGGAGCCGCCGTAGATCGTGTCGGCGCGGCTGAACAGGTACAGCCGCTGCAGTCGGTCCAGGTCGTCGTTCGGAGCCATCGCCGACGGCGCACCGACGACCTCCATGGCCAATTCGCCGAGTCCGCGATGCCAGGTCGCCCACAGCAGCTTCGAGACCGACGCCTCACCGTGCTCGCCCGATCCCCCGAGCGTCGACGACGCGTATGCCCGCATCACCTTCAGCCCGATCCACGCGCGAATCAACTTCTCGCGCACCACAGGGTCGTCGGCGGCCCCGTTCCGGTGCGCGATGTCGACGATGTCCGACAATTCCCGAGCGAATCCGACTTGCTGACCGAGGGTGGAGACGCCGCGCTCGAATCCCAAGGTGGCCATCGCCACCGCCCAGCCGCGCCCGGGTTCCCCGACGACGAGGTCGCCGTCCGTTCGGGCACCGTCGAAGAACACCTCGTTGAACTCCGATGTTCCGGTCAGTTGTCTGATCGGCCGAACGGTCACACCGTCCTGCTTCATCGGCACGAGCAGGTACGAGAGACCGGCATGTCGACGAGATCGCTTGTCCGTCCTGGCGATCACGAACGCCCAATCGGCGACGTGGGCGAGCGAGGTCCAGATCTTCTGTCCATCGATCACCCAGTCGCCGTCGATCAGAGTGGCCGACGTCGACACCGCTGCCAGGTCGGATCCGGCGCCCGGCTCCGAATAGCACTGACACCACAGCTCGTCGACGCTCGCGATGCCAGGAAGGAATCGAGCACGGTGCGCGTCGGTTCCGAAGGCGATGAGGGTGGGCCCCAACAATTGTTCTCCGATGTGCGCGACGCGGGCAGGCGCGTCGGCCCGCGCGTACTCCTCGTGGAAGATCACCTGCTGTTCGAGGCTCGCGCCGCGTCCTCCGTACTCGACGGGCCAGCCG
This sequence comes from Rhodococcus sp. BP-261, assembly GCF_019835205.1. Lineage (NCBI taxonomy): Bacteria > Bacillati > Actinomycetota > Actinomycetes > Mycobacteriales > Nocardiaceae > Rhodococcus > Rhodococcus sp. BP-261. The sequence continues at coordinate 322,084 of NZ_JABUCO010000002.1, forward strand.
ATGCATGTCCACCCGGACCGAGCGAGGTGACGCTCCCACGCCACTCGGTCGTCGAACGCCTCGTGTTCACGTCCTGGACCTCCCATCCCTTTCACCGCCGCGAAATCGCCTGCGAGGTTGTCGCGCAGCCAGTCTCGGACGCGACGGCGAAATTCGTCGTCGGAGGTGTCCTCGAATCCGCCGAACCTTCCCGCGACGTTGTCCATTCGGGTACGTTAACAAACCAAGCCCTTGCTCAGCCAGGAGTCGACATGACCGAAACCAGCGACAGCCAGGTAGTCACGTACGAGACCCGCGGACGGGTCGCGCTCGTGACGATGAACCGACCGGAATATTCCAATGCACAGAATTCGGCGATGACCTACGCGTTGGACCGCGCATTCACCACGGCGGTCGAGGACGACGACGTCGCAGCAATCGTATTGGCGGGCAACGGAAAGCACTTCTCGGCCGGACACGACATCGGTACGCCGGGCCGTGACGTCGACGCGCACTACGAGAACCGAGCGGTGCTGTGGTGGGACCACGTGCGCAAGGCGGGCGGCGACCAGAGGTTCGCACGGGAGATGGAGGTCTACCTCGGAATGTGCAGGCGGTGGCGGGAGATACCGAAGCCCACCATCGCTGCCGTGCACGGTGCCTGTATCGCCGGTGGTCTGATGCTGTCCTGGGTCTGCGACCTGATCGTGGCGAGCGACGACGCATTCTTCTCGGATCCCGTCGTGCGGATGGGTATCCCCGGCGTCGAGTACTTCGCGCACCCGTGGGTCCTCGGGCCACGTCGCGCGAAGGAAATTCTGTTCACCGGCCAGCGGTTCACGGCCGAGCAGGCACTCGAGTGGGGAATGATCAATCGGGTCGTTCCTCGCGCCGAGCTGCACGACGCGGCGTCGACGCTCGCCGAGCAGATCGGCGAGATGCCCGGATTCGGGTTGGCGCTCACGAAGAAGGCCGTCAATCAGTGCGAGGACATCATGGGACTTCGCGCCGGGATGGATTCGGTGTTCGGTCTGCACCACTTCGCGCACTCGCACAATGCCGAGGTCGATTCGGATTCGTTGGGCGGTATGGATGCCAGGTCCATGAAGACGTCCGCAGCTGCACGCGAAAGGACGTGAGCGCATGGACCTCGACTTCGATTCCGACACAGTTCGTTTCCGCGAGGAGGTGCGAGAGTTCCTGCGGGACAACATCCCCGAACGGCCGTTGCGGTCGATGGACACGGCCGACGGTTTCGAGGCCCATCGCGAATGGGAACGGATGCTTGCCCGACATCGCTATTCGGTGGTCTCGTGGCCGCGAGACCTGGGCGGCCGGGACGCGTCGGTGCTCGAATGGCTTGTCTTCGAGGAGGAGTACTACGCGGCCGAAGCTCCGGGTCGCGTCTCCCAGAACGGCATCTTTCTCCTCGCCCCGACGTTGTTCGCGCACGGCACCGACGAACAGCTGCGACGGATTCTCCCCCGGATGGCAGCTGCCGACGACATATGGGCACAGGCGTGGTCCGAGCCCGAGGCAGGCAGCGACCTGGCCGGAATCCGGTCTTCTGCGCACCGGACCGACGGCGGCTGGCTGCTGCGCGGACAGAAGACGTGGAGCTCGAGGGCCGGGTTCGCCGACAAGGCCTTCGGGTTGTTCCGGTCCGACCCGGCGGCCGAGCGCCACCGCGGTTTGACGTACTGCATGTTCTCGCTGACGGCCGACGGCGTCACCGTCCGACCGATTCCGCAGTTGAACGGCGAATCCGGTTTCGCCGAGATCTTTCTCGACGACGTGTTCGTCCCGGACGACGACGTCCTCGGCGCAGTGCACGACGGCTGGCGCGTCGCGATGAGCACGTCCAGCAACGAACGCGGAATGTCCCTGCGCAGCCCGGGACGCTTCGTCGCCGCGGCCGATCGATTGGTCCGGCTGTTCCGTGAGCACGGCGATGCGTCGGACACCGCCGTGGCCCACCGCGTCGTCGACGCGTGGATCGGTGCCCAGGCTTATCGGCTGCACACGTTCGGGACGGCGACGACGTTGGCCGACGGCGGCAGCCTCGGCGCGGAATCCTCGCTCACCAAGGTGTTCTGGTCCGAACTCGACGTCGCGCTGCACGAAACCGCGCTCGACGTGCTGGGCACAGACGCACAAGTACGCGGACCGTGGACCGACGGCTTCGTGTTCTCGTTGTCCGGCCCGATCTACGCCGGCACCAACGAGATTCAACGGGGTGTCATCGCCGAGAGACTGTTGGGCCTGCCGAAGGCACACCGATGAGATTCGTTCTCGACAAGTCGAGACTCGATTTCGCGGCCTCGCTCGATTCGATGCTCGCCGCTGCCGACGTACCCCGCGTGTCCCGGGCTCTGGCGGCAGGTGACACCGGGCCGGTGCGGCGGCTGTTCCGGTCACTTGCCGCGCTGGGAGTCACGGGCCTCGCGATCGACGCCGATCACGACGGCGTCGGCGCGGACCCCGTCGACATGGTGGTGGCGATGGAGCGACTCGGTCGGTGGGCGGTCCCCGGGCCGCTCGTCGAGTCGATCGCCGTCGTGCCCGTGCTGTTGACACACACGACGTTCGATCGGCGAGATTCCTGGCTGAGCGCACTCGCGTCCGGTGAGCTCATCGCCTCCTCGGCACTGCCGCCGTCGATGCCGCGTGCCGCCGACCCTGGCGTCGCCGATCTGCTGCTTCTCGTCGAGAACGGCAACGTCCGGACGGCCGTCGTCGACGCCGCGGTCCAGTCGGTCGATCCGTCGCGGACGCTCGGACACCTCCGCGCCTCCGACACCGTGTCGGCGCTCGACGACGGGGCCGAGGTCGTCCTGAGCCTGAACGGGTCACTGGCGTGCGCCGCGCAGTTGGCGGGCGCAGGCCGGGCGCTTCTCGACACCACGGTCGAGTACGCGAAGTCCCGACGGCAGTTCGGCCGTTCCATCGGGACGTTCCAGGCCGTTCAACACGCGCTGGCGGACGTCGCGATCGAGATGGAGATGGCTCGTCCGCTCCTGATGGGGGCAGCGTTGTCCGTCGGGTCGGGATCGGTGGACGCACGCCGCGACGTCTCTGCCGCCAAGGTCGCCTGCACCGATGCCGCGTACCGGGCGAGCCGGACCGCGCTGCAGGTTCACGGCGCGATCGGATACACGAGGGAATGCGACCTGTCGCTCTGGATCGGAATGGTCCACGCGTTGCGTTCTGCGTGGGGAACGCCGTCCGCGCATCGACGGATCGTGCTGGAGTCGTTGTGAACATACTGAACGACGATCGGACGATGCTCGCGAAATCCGTGCGCGCGTTGCTGTCCAAGAGGTCGGGATCGCCGGATGTGCGTGCCGCGACAACGACCCCCGACCGATTCGACCGCGACCTGTGGACGACGTTGTGCGAGCAGATCGGAGTGGGCGGTCTGCTGATCGACGACGAGCACGGCGGTGCGGCGGGCTCGTTGATCGATGCGGCGGTCGTCGCCGAGGAACTGGGACGCATGCTCACCCCGTCCCCCATGCTCGGAACGGCGTGTCTTGCAGCAACTCTCCTGGCCGCCTCGACGGACGACGACGCTCGGGCGCGACTCCTCCCCGGGATCGCAACAGGAGCGACCGTCGTGTCGGCGTGCCTCGCCGACGAATGCGGCCGCTGGTCCGGCGCACGCCTCGGGGTTCAGGCGAGGCTCGAGCACGAGTGGACGCTGACGGGTACCGCCCACTACGTCCTGGACGCCGGTGCTGCCGATACGTTCGTCGTTCTCGCGACGAACGACGGCGATCCCGGCCTGTTCGAGGTCGGCGCTCACACCCCCGGTGTGGCCGTATCCGACGGCGGCACACTGGATCCGACGCGAGCTCTGTATCGAGTCACGTTCGACGACGCGAACGCTCGGCCCATCGCCGCCGCCGATCCGGTGCGAGCCGTCGATCATGCCCTGTCCTGTGCGACGGTGCTGCTCGCCGCCGAGCAGGTCGGAGCTGCGGCTCGGTGCCTGGAACTCACCGTCGACTACACGACGTCGCGCACCCAGTTCGGACGGCCGATCGGCAGCTTCCAGGCCCTCGCTCATCGGATGGCGGACCTGCACGTACTCGTCGAATCGGCCAGAGCCGCAGCCTATGTCGCGGCACAGTCGACGACCGAACACGGTGCGTCGAACCCGGACGTCTCGGTCGCCAAGGTCTGGTGTTCCGACGCGTTCGGAGCCGTCGCCGCCGACTGCGTGCAATTACACGGCGGGATCGCGATCACCTGGGAGCACGACATGCACCTGTTCTTCAAGCGAGCTCATGCGAGTTCTCTGCTGTTCGGTTCGCCGGGGACGCACGTCGCGGCGCTCGCCGAGGACGCAGGCTTCTCATCGGAACTGCCCCCAAGCTAACGCTCGGGCGGGGAGAGTGGATAATTTGCGCATGGCTGCATCGACCGAACCCTCGCGGAGCCCCGCGGCACCGCGGCGCCGCAAGAACGGGCGCGCGACCGACCCGGCATCCCAGGGTTCGACGCGCCGTCAGGCTCTCGTCGACATCGCAGCAGAACTGTTCGCCGAGCGCGGCTTTCGATCGACGACCGTGCGCGAGATCGGGGACGCGGCAGGCGTGCTGTCGGGCAGCTTGTACCACCACTTCGATTCCAAAGAAACCATCATCGACGAGATACTGACGAGCTATCTCGACAGTCTCATGGCCACCTACCGGGACATCGCCGGACGCGATCTCGATCCGAAAACGACACTGCGCGAACTGATCCTCGCCGCGTTCGTCTCCCTCGGTCCGCACCGAGCAGCCATCACGGTCATTCAGAACGAACGCAACTACCTGTCCCAGTTCCCTCGCTTCTCGTACCTCACCAAGGCCGAGACCGACGTCCGGCAGATCTGGGTCAAGGTGATAGAAGACGGAATCGCGCAGGGCGACTTCCGCGACGATCTCGATCCGATCATCGCGTACCGCTTCCTGCGCGATTCGGTGTGGGTAGCCGTCCGATGGTTCACCCCGTCGGGGAAGCTGTCGGCCGAGCAGCTCGCCGACCAGTATCTCTGCCTCGTTCTGGAGGGGCTGGAATCACCGAGGAAGACCCGTCGGCAGCGATGACCTAGCGGTCCGACGCGCCCGCGAGCTGCAATTCCTGCCGCACCGTCACGTCCGCCGTAGCGTCTGCGGGACGCCTGCACACTGCCATCGTCTGGTCCCACCACGACTGCACTGCGTTCGTCTCGGACCCCGACCTGCTGTTCTCCACCGATCTCCTCCAGGTGTTCGTCTCATTCGGCTCGCGCCTGAGCAGGTGATACCCAGCTCGTCTCATCTTCAATCACATTGCCGACGAGGCGCCGCGTATGACGTCAGACCCGATAGGTATGCCCGTCGGCCTTGCGCACCGAATGTCGCTTGGCAGGATGTATCGACAGACACCTCGGCAGCGCCGAGACCACGACATCTCTCCACGGAAGGCGTGATACGTGCACGGCCATGAGGTTTTCGACTTGCGCGACAAGGTTGCACTGGTCACCGGATCGAGCAGAGGCATCGGCCGCGCGCTGGCCACCGGGCTGGCGGAGGCGGGCGCGCGCGTCGTGTTGAACGGGCGCGACGCCGACGCACTGTCTCGCACTCGTGACGAAGTCGCCGAGGCGACCGGAGCCGACGTCCGCGCCGACGCATTCGATGTCACGGACTCGGCCCAGGTCGCGGCGGCAGCAGTGCGTATCGAGTCCGAGGTGGGCCCGGTCGAGATCGTCGTGAACAACACCGGCGTTCAGCATCGCGCTCCGCTGCTCGAGTTCCCCGACGACGATTTCCGTCGGGTACTGGATACGAACCTCACCAGTGCGTTCTACGTCGGCCGTGAGTTCGCACGCGCGATGGTCGATCGCGGGCACGGCAAGATCGTCAACATCTGTTCGGTCCAGAGCGAACTGGGACGGGCAGGCATCGCACCCTACGCGGCGAGCAAGGGCGGGTTGAAGATGCTGACCCGCGGTATGTGCGCGGATCTCGCTCCGCGCGGTATTCAGGTCAACGCTCTCGCGCCCGGTTACTTCGACACCGAGTTGACGCGCGCGCTCGTCGACGACGCCGAATTCACTGCCTGGCTCGCCGCGCGCACGCCTGCCGGTCGATGGGGCCGTACCGAGGAACTGGTCGGTTCGCTGCTGTTCCTGTCCTCGCCCGCATCCGATTTCGTCAACGGCCAGATTCTGTACGTCGACGGCGGCATGACCGCCGTCGTCTGACACACACCAACCGTTTCGTCCAGAAGAAGTGAGATCTCTCGTGGCACCTGTACGTATACACCTCGGCCCGACGCACAATGCCGAACTGGCCGACGCGATCACCGGCGCGGGAGGCGTCCTCGCACCGCTCGACGACGCCGACGCGGTGGTGTGGACGGCGGGTCCCGATTCGTTCCCGCGTGATCTGCCCGACTCGATCCGTTGGGTGCAGCTCTCGTCGGCGGGCGTCGAGTCCTGGTTGGACGCAGGGATCGTCGACGAGAAGAGGACGTGGACGTCCGCCGCCGGCGCCTATTCCCGCACGGTCGCACAACACACCATCATGCTGCTGCTGGCCGGTGTCCGACACCTGCCCGAGCAGCTGAAGGCAGACTCCTGGCGGAAGGACGAATTCGACCCGCGAGTCGGGACGCTGGACGGAAGCACCGTCGCGATCGTCGGGTGCGGCGGCATCGGCCGGGCACTCATCCCGTTCCTGCACGCAGCGGGCGCGAAAGTGCTGGCGGTGACGCGCTCGGGGGTTCCGGTCGACGGCGCCGCGCTCACGCTGCCCGCCGACCGTGTCGACGAAGTCTGGTCCAACGCAGATCATTTCGTGATCGCCGCGCCTGCGACGAGCGAAACCGCGCATCTGGTCGACGCGTCCGCGTTCGCCCGCATGAAGCCGTCGTCGTGGGTGGTCAACGTGGCGCGCGGGGCACTGGTCGACACCGATGCTGCCGTCGACGCAGTGAAGAACGGAGTGATCGGCGGAGTCGCGTTCGACGTCACCGATCCCGAACCACTCCCCGACCAGCACCCGTTGTGGTCGCTCGAGAACGCGATCATCACACCTCACGTCGCGAACCCAGCGTCCGGATTGTCGACGGCGCTGGCTGCACACATCGCACGTAACGTCGAACTTCGCTGCGCTGGAAGCGAATTGGTAGCCAAGATCGACCCGAACCGGGGCTACTGACCTCGTTCGGGCGGACGGGTGTTGGCGGCGACGTACTCCGCCAACACCGTCCGTAGCACCTCACGGACCGCTTCGGCGGGTTTGGACAGCGGCTGGTTCGCGGGTGTCCCCAACGACACCTGCACTTCGATGACCGGTTCGATCCGTCGCAGCTCCAGCCCCTGAACGTTCATCATTCTGCGCGCCACGGACAGCGGTAACACCGTCGCGCCGAGGCCACTTCTGACGGCTTGACCCATCAGGGTCACCGATTCGACCTCCGCCACGATCTTCGGTTGTGCCAGAGCGGATTCGAACGCTGCTCCGACGACCTTGCGGATCGTGTGCATCCGGCCGGGAAGCAGCAGCGGCACTTCGAGCAGGTCGAGCAACGACACGGCGCTACCGACTTCGCCGGGAAGACCGGTTCCCGACGGCGCGACCACCATCAACTCCTCGGTCAGCAGCCTCTCGAACGTGACGCCCTTGATCGGGCCCGCGTCGTAGAGCAGAGCCATGTCCATGCGGCCGGTCATCATTGCTTCACTGAGCACACCGCCGAAATTCTCGTTGATATGCAACAGAATCGACGGGTACCGCGCACGGACCGCCGTCAGCAGCGGCAGCGCGATCGCAGCGACGGTGCTGTACGGAGCAAGTCCCACCGACACGCCGCCGGCCAATTCCCTTCCGACGACACTGACTTCGGCCTGTGCGCTCTCCACCTGCCGCAGAATCACCTGCGCGTGTCGGTACAACGCCTTTCCTGCGTCGGTCGGTTCGACGCCCTGTTTGCTGCGAATCAAGAGCTGCTGCCCGAAGTGCGACTCCAACGCCGTCATCTGTTGACTGAGCGCCGGCTGGGCGATGTGGAGGATGTCCGCTGCGCGCGTGATGCTGCCGGCATCGACGATGCGAACGAACGAGTACAGCCGTCGTGTGTCCACTGTTTGTTCTTCTCTCCTATCGGTTCAGCACAAGGTTTCCTCACCGTTTCAGATGAGCTACAGCGCTGTAGCGATTCACGTGCATCCGACACGCGGGTCCCGCATATTCCCAGGTGAACCAGCATAAGCCTTTGCTATTACATCACTGCGAACGGGTATTAACGCTCGATCGTCGTTCCTGCGTAGCGTCCGTTCCAACGAGATGCGGCACCGGGCGTACAGCCCGCCGTCACCTGACGTTCCACTTCGACAGGCAGAAAGGCAGGAAGCGATGGTTTCCAGAATCGACCTCGTCGCCGATCTGGGTGAGAGCTTCGGCGCATGGACCATGGGCGAAGACGAGGCGCTGCTCGACCTGCTCACGTCGGCGAACGTCGCCTGCGGCTTCCATGCAGGCGACCCGCGCACGATGGACCTGACCGTTCGGCGTTGCGTCGAACGTGGGATCGCCGTCGGCGCGCACCCGAGCTTCCCCGATCTGGCCGGATTCGGCCGTCGCGCAATGGATCTGACGCCCGACGAGGTACGAACGGACGTCCTGTACCAAATCGGTGCCCTGCAGGCGTTCGCGACGGCGCACGGTACGTCGGTCACGCACGTGGCTCCGCACGGCCGGCTCGGCAATCTCGTTGCGACACGACCGGATTACGCCACCGCGGTCGTCGACGCCGTCTGCGCCCTCGACCCGAGCATGATCGTCATGGCGCAGGACGGTTGCCTCGCGGACGAGGCCCGCACGCGAGGTGTACGCGTCGGAATCGTCGGAATCGCCGATCGCGCGTACCGACCGGACGGCACCCTGGTGCCGCGCACCGAGCCGGGAGCCGTGATCGAAGACCTCGACGAATTGGTGGCTCGCACGGTGCGCATGGTGGTCGACGGTGTTCTCGACGCGGTCGACGGCACACCGATCGCCATCGCGGCCGATACCGTTCTACTGCACGGCGACAACCCGGGTGCAGTCCGCACCGCCGCAGCCATTCGAGCTGCTCTCGACGCGGCAGGCGTCGAGATTCGGGGGTTGCATTCGGACACCGTGCGCCGCGATCGCTGTCCGGCATGACGGGCTTGACCATCACCGACTGCGGCGACTCGGCACTGCGAGTCACGTCGTCGGCGGCGACGACGGAAGAGAAGTGGGCCCGGGTACACGCCCTGGCGGCCACCCTCGACGCTCGCAGTCCCGTAGGCGTGTTCGGCGCGATCGTGACCTACGACGCGCTGCTCGTCGAATTCGATTGCGTGACAACCTCACACGACGCGGTACGGCGGGCCGTCGAGTCCGCAGCGCAGGCAGGTGGCGACACAGAGCATCGCGCACCGCGGTCCTTCGTCGTTCCGGTCGTCTACGGAGGTGCTCACGGTCCCGATCTGGAGCTTGTCGCCTCGGTACTCGGAGTGAGCACGGACGAGGTCGTCCGTATCCACTCCTCCGAGCCGCTCACCATGCGTTGCTTCGGGTCTCCGGGCGGAGCGCCCATGCTCGACGGGCCTGCGTTCGAACTTCCCATTCCTCGACGGTCCAGTCCACGCCCGAGTGTTCCGGCCGGAGCTGTCGCCGTCGCGGGGCGTCAGGCCGTCGTATCCGCCCGACCGGCACCCGGCGGTTGGCAGGTTCTGGGCCGCACACCTGTCGAACTGGTCGACCTCACGTCGAGCCCGTTGTCGCCGTTCGCCCCGGGAGACACGTTTCGTTTCGAACCCATCGACGCTGCGGAGTGGGACGCATACGCAGGAGGCATCGATGGCTGAGACCTTGACGATCCTGCAGCCTGGGATCTCCGCCGTCACCGACCTCGGACGGCGACGCGCGAGCCGTGTCGGGCAGATGACCGGTGGCGCGTCGGATCAGTACAGTGCCGAGGTCGCGAACGCTCTCGTCGCGAGCGAACCCACTGCACCGTTGATGGAACTCATGGCGTTGGACTTCGCCATGGTGCCGAGCACCGACATACTCGTCGCTGTCACCGGCGCCCCGGCCGAGGTTCGCGTCGACGGCGTTCGGGCCGCGCAGTGGGAACCCGTGGTGGTTCCGGCGGGCGCGACGCTGTCCGTCACACGGATCCGTCATGGGCTGCGCGTCTACATCGCCGTGCACGGTGCCGTGCACGCGCGGTCGCTGATGAACAGTTGCGCACCGGATTCCGTGCTCGGGTTCGGCAATCACCTCGCATCGGGAGACACGATCGAGATCGATGTCGACTGCCCTCCGATACGACATCCCTATTTCGACATCCCCGTCTTTCGTCTCGGCGCCGTCCGCCCCCGGTTCGGCGACCACTGGGACGTTCCCGTCACCGACGGCCCCGACATCGGGGACTTCGGTGGCACCGAGACACGGCTGTTCGACACCACCTTCACCGTCGGTGTCGCCAGCAATCACATCGGACTTCGCCTGGCCCCACCCGACGGCCATCGGCTTCCCGAACGCACCGCGGCGACGGAGATGTTGTCCCGCGGTGTTCCGATCGGAGCCGTCGAGGTTCCCGCCGGTAACGAACTTCTCGTCCTCCATCGAGGACGCGGGGTCACTGCCGGTTACCCGGTGCTCGCCGTCGTCACCACGATCGGCCTGTCACTACTCGGCCAGGCTCGACCCGGCCACACCGTCCGTTTCACCCGTACCGGCATCGACAGCGCGGTCGCTGCGCACCGACGACGGCAATCCGACATCGATGCAGTGCGGTCGAGAGTCCACACGGTCTTCACCGCGCTCGGCATTCCGACTCACGTCGGCCCTGGACCACTACCCAGCTCTGCACTCACACTGGAGTCAGCATGACAAACGCACTCACCCCGGACACAGGCACCGCACCCCCGGCACCGGAGACGACCAAGATTCGCAAGGTCGTCCTGGCCGGATGTGTCGGCATCTTCGTCGAGCTGTACGACAACGGCATCTTCGCCTTCATGGCGACGGCGCTGGCCATCGTCTTCTTCGACGTCTCGAAGTCGTCGGATGCCCTGATGCTCGTGTTCGCGGGCTACGCCATCTCGTTCTTCATCCGACCGCTCGGCGCCGTGGTCTGCGGCATCCTCGGTGACCGCATCGGCAGACAGAAGATGCTGGTGTTCGTCATCATGCTGATCTCCGTCGCCACCGCAGGCATCGGTCTGCTTCCGACCTACCAGGCCATCGGAATCGCTGCTCCCGCGCTGTTGATCCTGCTGCGAATCATGCAGGGCTTCTCGGTGGGCGGCGAGGCTGCAGGCGCGATGACGTTCCTCGCCGAGCACGCTCCGGACAACAAGCGCGGTCGAATCACCAGCTACGCCCAGATCGCATCGTTCCTCGCTCTGCTGACCGGCACGCTCGTCGCCTTCGCGATGTCGCCCTGGCTGAACGAGGCAGCGATCGACGGCGGCGGCGTCGCGAGTTGGGCATGGCGCGTTCCGTTCCTCGTCGCAATTCCGATGGGCATCGCCGGGTGGTACATCCGTCGTGCAATCAGCGACACCCCCAACTTCGAGAAGCTCAAGGCCGAAGGCGGTCTGTCTCGGAACCCGCTCAAGGAAGCATTCGCGACCCCCGAGCACCGCAAGGCAATGCTGTTGGCCCTGTTCATTCCGCTGATGAACGGCTCCGGTTACTACGTCCTGTTCTCGTACATGCCCACGTTTCTCAAGGGTGAGAGCATCGGATTCTCCACCGGCACCGCGCTGCTCGTCACCGCCGCATCGCTGGTCGCGATCTGCATTGCAATCCCGTTCATGGGCGCGCTGTCGGACCGGATCGGTCGAAAGAACGTCATTGCCGGAGCGGCTGCGGCCATGGCCGTCGCGGGCATCCCGTGCTACGCACTCATCGCTACCGGCAACGTCGCCCTCGCCGTCCTAGGCGCCTGCGTCATGGCCGTCATCTTCGCCGGACACACTGCTGTCATCCACATCCTGATCGTGGAGCTGTTCCCCACCCGCGTTCGCTACTCCGCGTACGGCCTCGGGTACAACATCTCCTCCGCTCTGTTCGGTGGAACGGCTCCGCTGCTGATGACCTGGCTCATCCCCCACTTCGGAATCTACGTCCCTGCCTACTACGCGGTGATCACCGCGATCGGCACGCTCATCGCCGTCAGCACCATCACCGACCGCGCCCACGAACCGCTTCGGGACACTCTCTAAGGACTCTGTCATGCCATTCAGCGACTACAGCACTGCCCTCGTCACCGGAGCGAACACCGGAATGGGCGCCGCCGCCACCGAACTGCTCACCAAACGCGGAATCACCGTGTACGGCCTCGCCCGCGATGCTGCCAAACTCGACGACGTCGCATCACGGACCGGAATGATTCCGCTCGCCGTGGACGTCACCGACACAGCCGCATTGACTGCAGCTGTCGGGGATCTCGACATCGACATTCTCGTCAACAACGCAGGTGTGTCGGCGACGGGCAACATCCTCGACGCCAGCGAGGAATCCGTCGACGCGATGGTCGACGTCAATCTCCGCGCCGTGCTCCATCTGTGCCGGCTGCTTCTGCCGGGCATGGTCGAACGCGACCGCGGACACGTCGTCAACATCAGCTCCATCGCCGGTCTGTACAACTTCTACGGACACACCGCCTACCACGCCACGAAGGCTGCGGTGCACCAGATTTCGCGCCAGCTCCGCAACGACACCAAGGGCAAGCGCATCCGCGTCACCGAGATCTGCCCCGGCCGCGTCGAGACCGAGATCTTCGGTCGCAATCTCGGCGGAACACCGGAAGCCATGAAGGAAGCGTGGGACACGTTCTACGAGGGCTTCGAATCGATCACCACCAAGGACATCGCCGACGCCATCGAGTTCGCACTCGATGCACCGCGCCACGTCAACATGGGCCTGATGGAGATCATGCCCACGTTCCAGGTCCCCGGCGGCCTCGACTTCGTGCGGCGCAATGACTGAGACGACACTCGGCGTGGTCGCACACGCAGCCGACGACCTGCGCGTCGAACAGGTGCCGGTTCGCCGTCCTGCTGCCGACGAGGCCGTCGTCGAGATCGCGTTCGGCGGAATCTGCGGATCCGATCTGCACTATTGGACGCACGGCGCCGCAGGCGAGTCCATCCTGAAAGCTCCGATGCTTCTGGGCCACGAAGTGGTCGGCACGGTCACCGCGGCGGCGGCCGACGGAAGCGGTCCCGCCGCCGGGACCCGTGTCGCGGTGCACCCTGCCACCCCGAAGCCCGGCACCGTGCGTCATCCCGAGGATCGGCCGAACCTGTCACCAGGATGCACCTATCTCGGTAGCGCGGCCCAATTTCCCCACACCGAGGGAGCTTTCGCGAAGCACTCGGTGCTGCCGAGTCGCATGCTGCGCCCTCTGCCCGACACTCTGGACTTCCGCACGGCTGCCATCGCGGAACCGGCTGCGGTGGCATGGCACGCGGTTGCACGTGCCGGCGACGTGACGGGAAAGAAGGCGCTCGTCGTCGGATGCGGCCCCATCGGCGCACTCGTCGTCGCGGTGCTGGCACGCGCCGGTGCCGCCGAGATCGTCGCGGTCGACCTGCACGAGACGCCGCGCGAGATCGCCCGGTCGGTGGGTGCAACCCGCACCCTCGACGCCTCGGACTCCGAATCGATTGCCTGCGTCGATGCCGACGTTGTCATCGAATGCTCAGGCAATCGATTCGGTCTCGAGTCGGCCATCCGCGGTGCGACGCGCGGTGGCCGAGTGGTCATGCTCGGGCTGCTTCCGACCGGAATGCAGCCTGCTCCACTGTCTCTCGTCATCACACGCGAACTCGAGCTGGTCGGTTCCTTCCGATTCAACAGCGAAATCGACGACGTCCTCGAGGCGCTCGCCGACGGTTCGCTCGACGCGAGCGCCGTGGTCACCCATACCTTCGGCGTCGACGATGCTCTCGAAGCATTCGCCGTCGCCAAGGATTCCGCACACTCCGGCAAGGTACTGCTCGAGTTCTGAGCCTGCGCGTCATCGCCGATCGTTATATCCCGAGAACGAACAGGTCTTGGGCATCAGGAACATTCGACGCTAGCGTCGATGTCGACACCACCATATTCACCCGAGGAGATCACATGTCTTCGCCCCTTCTCGCCTCGCGTGTCACCCGCATGCGTGAGTCTCCGAGTGTTGCAGCTGCACAACGGGTTCGGGAACTGAAGGCCGAAGGGCGATCGATCCTCGATCTCACCGTCGGTGAACCCGACTTCGACACACCGGACCACATCAAGGCGGCCGCGATCGCGGCGATGCAATCCGGATTGACCAAATACACTGCCGTCAACGGTATTCCAGTACTGCGCGAAGCGATCTCCAAGCGGTTGATGGAGAAGACAGGTCTCGACTACGACGCGTCGCGCATCACCATCGGCGGTGGCGCGAAGCAAGTCATCTTCCTGGCGTTGATGGCGACGGTCGAAGCCGGCGTCGAGGTTGTCGTCCCCTCCCCGTACTGGGTCTCGTACCCGGACATGGTCGAGGCGCACGACGGCACCCCCGTCGTCGTCGACTGCCCCGAGTCGGACGGATTCCTGCTGACGCCGGAACGTCTCGAAGCTGCCATCACACCGGCCACCCGCTGGGTCATCCTGAACACCCCGTCGAATCCCACCGGCGCGATCTACGACGCGGACAGGTTGGCGGCGTTGGCCGCGGTGCTCGACAGGCACCCGCATGTCCACGTGCTCTCCGACGAGATCTACGACGAGATCTGCTATCTCGACGCCCCCGCTCCCACGCTGCTCGGCATCGCACCCCACCTGCGCGATCGCGTCTTCCTCACCAACGGCGTGTCGAAGTCGTACGCGATGACCGGCTGGCGGCTGGGTTACGGCGTCGGCAATCCGGAGCTGGTCGGCGCGATCAACAAGTTGCAGTCTCAGTCGTCGTCGTGCCCGTCGTCGATCAGCCAGGCTGCTGCCGCCGAGGCGCTGTCCGGTGATCAGAGTTTCGTCACGGAGTCGGTGGCGAGTTATCGACACCGACGCGACGTCGTGTTCGAGTTGCTCGACGCCGTGGACGGGCTCGACCCCGTACTCCCGCAGGGTGCGTTCTACCTCTTCGTCGGCTGCTCCTCCCTGATCGGCGCGCGCACACCCGAGGGTGTCGAACTCCGTAGCGATCAGGATGTCGTTCTCTACCTGCTCGATCACGCTTCGGTCGCGACGATCCAGGGGTCCGCGTACGGCGCGGACGGGTACTTCCGGGTCTCGTTCGCCACGTCCGAGGACGTTCTACGTTCCGCCGCGGCCAGTATCTCCGCAGCCGTCTCGTCACTGACTCGATAGGAATTCTCATGGTCCACGTCACCACCAAGATCGACCGCCCTGCGAAGGAACTCGTCGACGAGCTCGGCGCCTTCTCGGCCGCAACCATTCACGAGGCCCAAGGACGTTCCGGCGCATTCGATTCCGGCATCAAGCCCATCGATCGCGACATGTCGTTCTGCGGACCGGCTTTCACGGTCGTGTGCCATCCCCGCGACAACATCATGCTGCAGGTCGCCATCAGCTACGCCCAGCCGGGTGATGTGCTGATCGTGTCCTCGGGCGACCAGCCCGCGGGCCAGTTCGGCGACGTGCTCGCCAATGCCTGTGTTGCACGCGGTATCGCAGCACTCGTCACCGACGGCGGTGT
Source organism: Rhodococcus sp. BP-261 (assembly GCF_019835205.1). NCBI lineage: Bacteria > Bacillati > Actinomycetota > Actinomycetes > Mycobacteriales > Nocardiaceae > Rhodococcus > Rhodococcus sp. BP-261. The sequence continues at coordinate 337,768 of NZ_JABUCO010000002.1, forward strand.
CCGCGACTCGCGCGAAATTCGCGAACTCGGCTTCCCGGTCTTCAGCAAGCATGTGTGCATCCAGGGAACCGTCAAGGAATCCCTCGGGCCGATCAACCAGCCGCTCGTCTTCGGCGGACAGCTCGTCCGCCCCGGAGATGTGATCAAGGGCGACTGCGACGGTGTCGTGCTGACGCGTAGGGAAGAAGTGCGGTCGGCGATCGACGCCTGCCGCGAACGCGACGCCGCCGAGGCGGAGTACATCGAACGCTACAAGCGAGGCGAGACGCCCATTCAGGTCAGCAATCTCGCAGCGGTTCTCGAAAGCAAGGGTCTCACCGTCGACGTCTAGAGACGCTTACCGCGACGAGATCGTCATGGTCAAGGCCGCGAGATCGACGTCGACAGCACTCGGTGCGCGCAGCGAGGTCACGGTCGCCCACTTACGGCCGATGAGCCCGGCATCGCTGTCGTCGTCGCTCTCCGCGACGATCTCGTCGAAGCGCACGGTCACGAAGCCCTCGCCTCGGTCGCCGATCTCCGCCTGCACCGCGCCGAACTCGGCCAACGGCGCAGCGGCGACGCCCTCGAGTTCGTCGAGTGGCACGTCGGGAATGTTGACGTTCAGCACGGAATCCGGCCTACCGTTCTCCATCGTCCACCGCACCGCATCGCGTACCACGAGCTCGGCGGTGTCCCAGTGCGTGGGGTTCGTCGTCGCGAGCGACGCCGCCATTGCCACCACGCCGTGTGTCGACGCCGTCAGGGCCGCGCCGACGGTTCCCGAATGCAACACGGCCGAGCCGGTATTGGGGCCGTGGTTGATGCCCGACAGCACCAGGTCGGGTGGATCCCCGAACGCGCCGCGTGTGGCGACGAACGCGATCAGGGCCGGCGACGCCTTCACGGCATACACCGGGACGTCGGCCAGACCGTCGATGGACCGGGTCGTGACCGCCAGACGCGAGTCGCTGCCCATCCCCGTCAGCGACGCGCTCGCACCGCTGCGCTCCTCGTGCGGAGCGGCGACGACTACGTCGAGACCAGCTTCGACGGCGATACGCGTCAACAACGCGATGCCGTCGCTGAAGACGCCGTCGTCGTTGGTGACCAGTGCCCTCATGACGCGGATCCGAACGTGCGGACATCCACGGCTTCCGTCAGTCGCAGGACGAGATCGCGCTGACCGCTGCCGAGGCCACGTCGCGTGACGTTGGCGCTTCCCGCACCGCCACCCAGTTGCAGAGCGTCCCTCATCGACATTCCTCTCGCCAGACCGGTCGCGATACCGGCACTCATCGAATCGCCCGCGCCGTGGTGGTCGACCTGACTCAGGTCGGGGGTCACGATTTCGAGGACTTCGTCGTCCACCAGAGCGAGCGCGGGTTCCGCGGCACGGGAGATGACGACTACCTGGGCGCCCTCGTCGTGCAGCGCTCGCATGGCCTCGATCAGCGCCTCCGGTTCCTCGGAATCTGCTCGGCCGTCCTCGATCAGATCCTCGTGACTGACCTTGAGCACGGTGAGCCCACCTGCCAATGCGGCCGTCATCGTCGGTCCGGACAGATCCGCCACGATCGGCACCCCGAGCGCAGTCAGATCGGCGGCCAGTCGGGTGTAGAGCTCGGGTGGGACGACGTTCCCGGAGTGGGGTCCGCCGAGAATGGCGATGTCGCTCTTGCTTCCGACTGCAAGCGACAGGCCGAACAAGTCGTCCAGTGCGTGGCGCGCCAAGGGCGGCGGGTCGACGGTCGCGACTTCCTTGCGTTCCCCGTCGCGGCGGTCGTGCACGTACGAACCGCTTTCCTGGCCGATTTCGACGGCCTCGACCTTGATGCCCTCGCGTTCGATGAGGTCACGCAGAACGCCACCGATCTCACCACCGAAGACCCCGCACAGCGTCACATCCAGGCCGAGCACCGAAGCCATCCGGGAGATCCAATGCCCTTGGCCACCCGCATGCACGTGCAGTTCCGGGTCACCGCTGGGCGAACAATCCAGCGTCACCGTCAACAACGGCGAAGGGGCGAATACGAATGCGGTCGGACTTTCGCGAATGTCAGGCACCGAGACGGAATGCCCGATCCACGCGCGGGTCAAACGGACTTTTCGGACGCCGTCGATACCGGTGGCGCCGCCGTCGTGCATGTTTCGCGGGGCGACGGTTCGGCAACACCGAAGAGGTGTGGCCCTCTCGCGCGCCTCGCCCGAAGCGCGGTGTGAACCAGGCACACGACCACCGAAAGGGCTCGCACACGTGCACTTCGACATCGTCATCATCGGCGCAGGTTCGGGAAACATGGTCGCGGACAGCCGCTTCGACGACAAGTCCGTCGCCATCGTCGAGGAAGCCGCCTTCGGTGGTACCTGCCTGAACGTCGGATGTATCCCGTCGAAGATGTTCGCGTACACGGCCGATGTGGTCGACACCGTCGTCGGCGCGCCGAATTTCGATGTACCTGTCGATCAGGACTCGGTGTCGGCCCGGTGGCCCGACGCTCGCGATCGCATCTTCGGTCGCCTCGATCGTGACGCGCGCGACGCGCGTCGGGGGCGTGAGGAGGCACCCAACATCACGGTCCTGACCGGAACCGCTCGGTTCGTCGCTGGGAAATCCTTGCGCGTCGAACTGGCGGACGGATCGACGACCGATGTCAGCGGCGATCGCATCGTCGTCGCGGCGGGAAGCAGACCCGTCGTCCCCGACGCTCTCGCCGGCGACGACATCGGCTGTCACACATCGGATTCCATCATGCGCATCGACGAGGCCCCGACGCGCCTCGCCGTTCTGGGCGGCGGGTACATCGGAGCCGAATTCGCACATATCTTCTCGCGCTTCGGGTCGGCCGTCACGATCATCGAACCGTCGAAGACTCTGTTGTCGGGCCACGACGAGACGATCACCGACACCTTCACGACAGTGTCCTCGGCCCGCTTCGATCTTCGACTGGAGAACTCGGTGACGGCGGCACGCCGCACGGCCGACGGCATCGTCCTGTCACTGGAGAACGGCGACACACTGACCGTCGACACCGTGCTGGTCGCGACGGGGCGCACACCCAACACCGATCGACTCGACTGCGCCGCAGCAGGACTCGACATGGACGACGACGGGCACCTGCTCACCGACGCGCAACAACGCACCAACGTCGACGGCATCTTCGCGCTCGGTGACATCTGCGCGTCCGTTCCACTCAAGCATGTCGCCAACCGTGAAGCGAAGGTGGTGGCACACAACCTGGCCGACCCGGACCATTTCCTCCGGATGGACGACGACCTCGTGCCGTCGGCTGTCTTCACCATTCCCCAGATCGCCAGCATCGGAAAGACGGAACAGCAACTGCGAGACTCGAACACCGCCTACGTGGTCGCACAGAAGAAGTACTCGGACGTCGCCTTCGGGTGGGCCATTCAAGACGACACGGGTCTGTGCAAGATCCTGGCCGACCCGGACAGCGGTCGAATACTGGGCGCCCACATTCTCGGACCGCAGGCGGCGACGATGATCCATATTCTTTCCGTCGCAATGCACTTCGACATCTCGGCGCAAGACCTCGCCCGACGGCCGTTCTGGACACATCCGGCGCTCCCGGAACTGATCGAGAACACGCTGTTGGACATTCACTGAAATCATCTCGAACGAAAGGACATGCACATGACCGACCCGACGACCAGGTTTCCGATGCCCGAACGGAGCGGACAGCCGGAACTGCCGCATCCAGGGCTGACCCAGGACATGGTGACCGCTCCCGACCACGGAGAGAACAGCTACCGCGGATCCGGGCGACTGGACGGGCGCAAAGCACTGATCACGGGCGGCGATTCGGGAATCGGCCGCGCGGTCGCGCTGGCGTTCGCGAGAGAAGGCGCCGACGTCGTCATCGCGCACCTCGAAGCGGAGGCTGCCGACGCCCAGGCGACCGTCGAACTGATCGAATCCGCGGGACGTTCCGGACGCGCGATCGCATGCGACATCACCGACGAGGCGCAGTGCGCTTCTCTGGTATCCGCGGCGGTCGACACACTCGGCGGCCTCGACATTCTGGTCAACAACGCCGCGTACCAGATGGCCCAGAACGGCGGTATCTCCGACATCACTACCGAACAGTTCGATCGGGTGCTCAAGACCAACCTGTACGCACTGTTCTGGATTTCGAAAGCCGCTGTGGGAGTGATGAAATCGGGGTCCACGATTGTCAACACCACGTCGATTCAGGCGTCGAATCCCTCGCCGGAGCTGTTGGACTACGCTACGACGAAGGCCGGTATCGTGGCCTTCACCAAGGGTCTGTCCGCTGATCTCGCCGAGCGCGGAATCCGTGTGAACGCTGTCGCTCCGGGACCGATCTGGACCCCGTTGATACCGGCGACCATGCCCGCATCCAAGTTCGAGAAGTTCGGTGAGACGGTCCCTCTCGGACGCCCAGGACAACCTGCCGAGCTCGCGCCCGCGTACGTGTTCCTGGCCTCGGACGATTCGAGCTACATCACCGGCGAGACCATCGCCGTGACCGGGGGAACGCCGATGACGTGAGGCGACTCCGTCGTCGTCATCGGGTGCTCGGGGCCTGCCACAACCCGACGATCGCGTCGATCAGATCGGTACCGCACCGATTCCACTCCTCGACGGGGTCCGCGCGCGAGTCGGCGACGTCCCGTTCCGTTTCGGCGACGAAGTGTGTCATCAGGTTGCGTGCCATCGCCCCGCGCGAGCTCCTGACGTCGGCGGGCAGGTCGGGCTTGCGCGCGTCGAGGCCCGCGACGATGCGACGCAGCGATGCAGACGCGAGTGCTTCCTCGTACACGATCGGACGGAGCACGGGATCGGTGATCACCTGCGCGGCGAATCGTGCATACCACGTCGGACGTCCGAGCTGCGCCAAATAGTCGGTCGACGGCCTGACGAGAAGCGTGATCCATGTGCGCAGATCGTCTCGGTCCGAGTCGTCGTTCGCATCCGATTCCAGCAGGTCTCGCCGGATTCGCTCTATACCGCGAGCGTGTTTGACGACGATCGCGCGCACCAGGTCTTCCTTCGTACCGAAGTGGTAGCCGACAGCCGTGTTGTTCCCTTGGCCCGCAGCTTCGCTGACCTGACGGTTCGACACTGCGAACACGCCCTGTTCGGCGAACAGCCGTTCTGCGGCAGTCAGAATCACCTCGCGCGTCTCTGCCGCGCGAGGTGATCTGCTCTTCGAATGCGTCACTGCACCATTATCGGGCCGAGACCGACTCGTCGTCGTCGGAGACCGCCACCGACCGGCTCGCATCGGCGTCCGGTCGTGCCGGAACGAACCGCGGCAGGAAGGCTGCGATCACCAATGCGACAACCGCCGCGCCCGCGGCGACCCCCATGACGACCTTGAAACCGTCCTGCGACGGCAACGACACCGAGCCCATCGACATGGTCATCTGCGCGAGGATCACGCCCGCGACCGCACTTGCGAACGACGTTCCGAGAGAACGCATCAGCGTGTTGAAGCTGTTCGCCGCGGCAGTCTCCGACGCGGGGACGGCTCCCATGATCAACGCAGGCATCGCACCGTAAGCCAGACCGGTGCCCGCACCGATGACGAGCGAGACCAGAACGAGCTGCCACACGGCGCCCATCAGGAAGACGCCGCCTCCGTAACCGATTGCCACCGTGATCGCACCCACCATCAACGTCACCTTCGGACCCATGGTGGTCGTGATTTTCGACGAGAGCGGCGCCACCACCATCATGACGAGACCGGACGGCGCCATCACGAGACCGGACAACAGCATCGACTGCCCCAATCCGAATCCGGTCTCCTTCGGCATCTGCAGAACCTGCGGAAGAACCAGCGTCATCGCGAACATCGCGAAGCCGAACACGATGGACGCGAGGTTCGTGAACAACACCTGCTTGCCGACACTGACGCGCAGATCGACGAGCGGCTGCGCCACTCGAAGTTCCCACCAGGCCCACACCGCGAACGCAGCCGCCGCGACGACGAAGCACGCCAGCGTCGTGCCACTGCTCCAGCCCCACGTTGCGCCCTTCGAGATCCCGAGGAGCAGCGTGACGAGGCCGATCGACAGCGAGGCCGCACCACCGAAATCGAACCGACCACCGGTGCGGACGGCCGATTCGGGGACGACCGTGACGACCAGCACCGTGACGACCGCACCCAGCCCGGCCGCGGTCCAGAACAGGAAGTGCCAGTTCGTGTATTCGGCGATCAAGGCGGCTGCAGGCAATCCCAGTGCACCGCCGACGCCCAACGAAGCGCTCATCAAAGCGATGGAGCCGGGCAGTTTGTGCACGGGCAGGACGTCCCGCATGACGCTGATCCCCAGCGGAATCACGCCCGCTGCAAGTCCTTGCAGCGCGCGCCCTGCGACGAGCGGAACGAGGCTGCTGCTCAGCGCGCCGACCACGGACCCGGCAATCAGGAGCCCGAGGCTGACGAGCAGCATCCGACGCTTACCGAACATGTCTCCGAGACGACCCATCGTCGGGACCGCGACTGCTCCGGCCAAGAGCGTCGCCGTCACCACCCACGCGGTGTCCGACGCCGGCGCGTTCAGCAGCGACGGCAACTGCGGGATCAACGGAATGACAAGGGTCTGCATCAGTGCGACGACGATGCCCGCGAACGCGAGTACGGCGACGACCGGACCCGTTGCGGGCGCGTGCTGCTCGTCGTGCGCAGCGTGCGTAAAGCTCATGAGAACTCCAGAAATAGGGGACGTGCGACCGCCATGTGGTTCAGTCGACTGACTTAAACTACGAACGTTGCTTGTATCCGTCAACTAATTCGCGGTGGATGTGTCCTCTATCACGCGACGGGCTGACGCAAGATGGTGCGCAGTTTCGACGCGTCCACGCGGCGTGGGTCGTTCAGATAGATCTCGTGATGCTTGCCGGTCATCGTCAGCCCCGCTTCGGGCAGATAGCGGTGATGCAGTTCTGCGAGCACAGGAGCCTCGTCGTCGTAGGGGCCCACATGGAGCGTCTGAACACACCGGCCTTCTCGAAGCGTCTCGACACGCACCGCGTCGATACTCCGCGGGTTGCTCTTGCCCCTCACGGCGACGACGGCCGCGTCGAACATCGACGCGTCGATCCAGTCCGGCACCATGATCATGACCGTCCAGTGCCATGCCGTTTTGTCCCGAGCGGTCGTGAACGAGTCCATGTCCGGCGCCCACCACAGCGCCTCCAGCGGCGGTACGACGTAGTCGCGTGTCAGATCGCGTTTGCTGGCGAACTTCAGCGTGTACGCCACCGGGTACAGCGCGGCGAGCGCATCGGCGTATGCGGATGCAGTGTTGGGGTCGCCCTGACCGTCGATCATCGCGTACTGCATCGGCGGCATGTCGACGACTCGAAACTCGCCGAGACGCGCGACGTATCCGTCGAGTGTCGTCTTGAAATCGACCTTCACGCCGGGCCCCGTCCGTCGGTTCAGGCGATCACAGTACCGCTGACCGCCTGAACGAGGACTCGACCGAGCACGCCACGGCGCCCGAATCGTCCATTTCGTACAGTGGATGCAGTGAACCACGTATCGAGCATCGCTGCATCCGAGAACGAGCTGGGTGGACTGGCCGGTTGGGCCGTCGGATTGATGGAGGCGATCGGCGGCCCAGGAGCGGGCATCGCGGTCGCGGCGGAGAACTTCTTCCCTCCCCTGCCGAGTGAGATCATCCTGCCGTTGGCGGGGTTCACCGCGTCGCAAGGCGGGATGACGCTGTTCAGCGCGTTGTTCTGGACCACAGCAGGCTCGGTGATCGGCGCGCTCGTTCTGTACTGGCTGGGCGTGAAGCTCGGGCGTGACCGGATGTACGCGATCGTCGACCGCATGCCGTTCGTCGACACGAATGATCTCGCGAAGGCAGAGGATTGGTTCGCCCGCCACGGTCGATCGGCGGTGTTCTTCGGTCGCATGATTCCGATGGTGAGATCGGGCATCTCCGTACCTGCAGGCGTCTCTCGCATGCCCGTCCTGCAGTTCACCCTCTACACCACGCTCGGCAGCCTGATCTGGAACTCGATCTTCGTCCTCGCCGGCTACTTCCTCGGCGAGAACTGGCACTACGTCGAGAATTACGCCTCGGTTTTCCAGTACGTCGTCATCGGGGTCGTCGTCGCTCTGGTCGTGTTCTTCGTCGTGAAGAAGAGGAAGAAGCGCCGCCAGCCGGCCTCCTGACGAAGACCGGCCGACGGCGTCGAACCGTCTAGGCCTGGTGACGAGCGAACAGCGCTCGTGCCGCCACGTCGAATTCCTCGAGGCTCATGCGGCTGTCCACGGCGCGCTTCACCAGTTCCGCATGGGTCTCCCCTGCCAATCCGGTGATCGGCTGGTCGAGATCCAGGTTCGACGGAAATGCGTAGCCCTCGGCGGATGCAGCGATCACGTTGTCGACCTCGCGGTCCCGACCCTGCTCGGTCCAGTCGAGCAAGATCGGGTACAGCGCGGAACCGATGACCTCACGGTCGACGCTGTCGAGCGCCCGTCCGAACGGGGACGAGACCTGCAGCAGGTTCGCCATGCGATAGATGTCGCTCGACGTGTTGTGACCGGCGGCATGGAACAGGGCGGGATTGAAGAACACCGCGTCGCCCTCCTCGAGGGGCAGCTGAATGTAGTTGTCCGCGAAGTACTCTCTGAACTCCGGAAGGTTGAACGCGATGTAGCCCGCTTCGAACTTCTGCGAGTACGGAAGGTACATCGTCGGGCCGCTCTCGATCGGCATGTCGCAGTGCGCCACTGCTCCCTGCAGCGTCAGGGCCGGTGACAGTCGATGGATGTGTGCCCGGAACTTCGCCGCGGTGTCCGTCGACATGAAGCCTAGGTGGTAGTCGCGATGCGGATTCTGTGCGGCCCCACCGGGGTTGACGACGTTGATCGCCGACGTGACTTGGTACATCGGACCTAGCCACGCCTCGGACACCAGCGCGAGAAGGTCGTTGGAGTAGTAACGGGCGAACTGTTCGGGCTCGGCGATCGCGAGCTTCTGCAATGCGGACCAGATGCGGTCGTTCGCACCCGGCTTCGCGAAATGATCTCCGCCCACCACACCGCTCTCGTGCTGCCGACGAATGATGTCGCGGAATGTCGAGGTGGTTTCCTCGATCGCGTGTTCCGACGTGAAAGCCTTCTTGAACACCACAATTCCGGGCCCGTTCAGCAAAGCGTCCGCGAGCTCGTCCTGAATCTCGGCACGAACAGCCGCATCCGAGGCCTTGTCGGTCAGCGCAGCTGCGTCGTAGATCAACACGTTCTTCAGTACGTCGAACGCGTGCGGGTAGTCGGCCAACGCCGTTTCCTGCGACACCAGAGCTCGGAATTCGTCGATGTCGCAATCGGACTCGCGAAGTCGGCCGGTGCGTGGGGTCTGCTGGATGTTGCTGGTCATGACACCGTCCTCGGCTGTGGAAAGGGTGGAACCGCGCATCACGGTTCCGGTGAAGTGGTTCAAAGCTTGCCGAACGCGGCAGCACGCGCACAACCCGCAAACCCATCAACTTTCCCTCGAGGATATCGAACGGCGATCGTGTCGGCGCGCGCGGCCGTGGAACGCGACCGACGCTAGCTCTTGTCGGTCGCCATCGTGGCTGCAAGCCGTGCATGTCGACGTCCGTACGCGAAGTAGATGACCAGCCCGAGCGCGAGCCACACCAAGAACCGAATCCACGTCTCGACCACCAGGTTCAGCATCAGATAGACACAGGCAAGACCGGACAGGATCGGCACGAGCGGAGAGAACGGAACACGGAAGGGCCGCTTCAGATCCGGCTTGGTCCGCCGAAGAATCGGCACCGCGAGGGAGACGAGGAGAAACGCGAACAACGCTCCGATGCTGACCATTTCGGCGAGTTCCTTCAGCGGCACCAGCGCGGCGAGCAACGCGACGGCTACCACGACGCCTGCGGTCAGTCGGGTGGGTGTGCCGAATCGGGGTGAGACCTTGGCGACCGATTTCGGCAGCAAGCCGTCCCGTCCCATGGCGAACCCGATGCGGCTGATCGTCACCAGTTCGACGAGGATCACCGACGTCAGTCCTGCGACCGCTGCGATCGACACGAGGGAGCCGGCCCAGCTCGCACCGACCGCGTCGAAAGCTTTGGCAATCGGAGCACTGTCGTCGAGATCGGTGTACTGGACCATTCCCGTCACGACGAACGCGACGAGCATGTAGAGAACTGTGCAGGCCACCAGCGTGCCGATCAACGCCCGAGGCAGATCGCGTGACGGATGCTTGGATTCCTCACTGAGATTGGCGACGGCTTCGAAACCGGTGTAGGCGAAGAACACCACTGCTGCGGCAGTGACGACGCCCGCGACGCCGAATGCTGCAGGCGCGATACCCGCCACTGCCTGCATGAGCGGTTGGTCGAGGGTCGAGCCGCCTGCCTCCGCCGGGGCCGACTTCGGAACGAAGGGCACGAGGTTGGATTTGCTGATGAAGAAGAAGCCGGCGACGACGATGAACACCGAGATCGCCACCTTGATTACGACGAGCGTGTTCGTCACGCGCGCAGACTCTTTGACACCGACCGCCGCGACCACTCCGAGCGCGACGACGATCAGCACAGCGCCCACGTTGACGGGCGCCTCCTCGGTGAACAGACTTGGTGGAAGTCCGAACAGGTCCGCAAGGTACCCCGACCAGCTGCGGGCGACGACTGCGGCGCCGAGAGCGAACTCCAACACGAGATCCCAGCCGATGATCCATGCGAACAGTTCGCCCAAGGTGGCGTAGGCGTAGGTGTAGGCGCTCCCGGCCGTCGGAACCGCGGACGCCAGTTCGGCATAACACAGGGCGGCGAGCAAACTGACGACACCAGCGATCGCGAACGACAGCACGACGGCGGGGCCGGCATTCTCCTTCGCTTGAACTCCGGTCAGCGTGAAGATGCCCGTCCCGATGACGATTCCGACGCCGAAGCCGACGAGATCACGAAGACGCAGTTGCTTGCGCAGACTTCCCGGGCCACTGTCGTCATCCACATCGTTCTTGATCTCGTCGACCGTCTTGGTGCGGAATATGTCCATTCATGTGACGCTAGAACACGAATTATCATGTTGGCCAACCGAACTCGATGTTTATTTTGCGACTTTTCGGGATTACGGACATATCGGGAAATACGCCCGTACCTGTGCGCTCGTACGGTACCGGTCAGGACCCGTCGCCGAGGTAGGCATCCAGTACTGCACGATTCAGCTCAGCCGCGGCGACGACGATGGCGGCCGCCTGAGCGGGGTCACACGTGCCATCGGTCGTCACCGCCACCGCTTCGCGTAGTCGCGCGCACATCTCGGTCACCTCGGGGTCGGAGGACTCGTCCACGTCGGCCGGTTCCGATTCGTCGACGAGCGAGAGCCGCGGCAACGAAACATCGTCGACGGTCGGAGTGCTCTCACCCTCGCGGTCGGCGGTCTCGTCCGCGGTCTCGGGACGGTAGTTTCTGGCATTGCCGTTCAGTACCGTCCGCTCCCCTTTCGACAGTGCGACGAAGGTCGCTCGTCCCGCGTCCGGATCGCCGCTCACCCGGAACACCGATGACGGCGCTGCCACCTTGCGCACCACCATCCCGTCTTCGACGCCGTTGGGGTTGCGGCGTGTCCACGCCATATCGGTCACCTCCGGGTGCGCTCGACGGGATTCGGCTCCCGTTTCAGACTTGCACACGACCGATTCGGCGTCGACTTTCGCTAAGACGGACCCTGCACCGCCACCGACCTCAGACGGACCCGTCGAGGAGCCACCGACCGGCCCGGTGATACTTCCATCGAGCCGGGTCGTGGGTGCTGTGCGTGCGCACGTCACGCCAGTAGCGGTGGAAGTTCAGCGAGTCCGACGTCGACCGGGCGCCGATGAATTCGAACAGCTCACTCGCCGCTCGCTCCGCACTCTCGCTCGCGAAGGCACTGGCTTCGGCCACCGTGACGGCTGCCCGTTCGTAATCGTGCTCGGTGCGCACGACGTCGGCATGGTCGAGTCGTCGAGCGGCTTCGTAGAGCAGCTGCTCCGCGGCGTGTACGTGCGTCCCGAGCTTGCCCACTCGGTACGCGGTCAGCGGGTCGTCGACCGCGCGGTCGACGTGCGCTGTACGCCACGGTCGAGCGACGTCGCGCAGCAGTTCGGCACCCCGGTCGAGGACGCCGAGCCCTATTCCGACGTCGACGGCGGCATGGATGACGGTTGCGTACGGCGGGAACGTGTTCTTTCGATGATGCCCGTCGAAAGGCCTCAGCGAGAACAGTTCCGGCACTTCCACCCCGCTCAACCGGACCGTTCCGCTGTGAGTACTACGCTGCCCCATGGCGTCCCAGTCGTCGACCACGGTCAGTCCCGCTGCGTCGCGCGGCACGTACGTCAACGAGAATTCGCCGGATTCGGTGGCGGCCTGCACCGGTATCCACTGCGCGGTCAAGGCCCCGGTCGAGTAGTGCTTGACGCCGTCGAGCACGACCGTTCCGCGACCGGTCTCGGTCAGCGTCGTCGTCGGCAACGACAGCACGGGCCGAGACCCACGTTCGGCTTGCGCGTTTCCGAACCGGTGTCCTGCAAGGATTTCCGCCGCGAAGTGACGCTTCTGTTCGAGTGTTCCGTCGGAAAACAACGGTTCGATCAGGTGGAAGTGGTTCTGCGGTACCTGACCGAGCGATCCACTGGCGCGGGACAGAACGACGAACACCCGGACGACGGTTTCGTAGGAGACGCCGGCGCCACCGAACTCGCGAGGCACGCGGATTCCCAGAAGACCACTCTCGGCAAGGGAGGTCAGTTCCTCGACCGGAATCTCCCGAGAGCGGTCCAATCGATCCGCCGCCGCACGAAAGACGTCGGCCAATTCATGGGCTGCCGCGAGAGCCTCGTCGGCGTCGCGTAGAACGGCGACCTTCCCGATCGGCAAAGCGGTGTCCGCGGTCATCGATTCTCCTACCATTCTCGGGGAATTACCCGCCGCTGCAGCATTGCGAGGGGCCCGGGCAGACTCAATCACCGGACCGAGAAAGCTGTCAACCTGCGATAACGTCCATCTGTGATGTACGTCACCACTTTCCCGGCATGCGGTCGACAGGAATGCCCTGTGGTCTGGCGAACTTTAAAACCAGCGTGAATTTAATTGAGGAATTTCACTCCGATGAAGAAATGCGCAGGCACGAAAAGTTTGACTTCAATTCGCGCCGGTGTAACTGTTCTGCCCGGAACTGCACAGTCCGAAAAGAAAGTTCTGTCGATGCCAAGACCGCTCGTCTACAACGCTTTCCTGCACTTGACACCCAATCACCACAGCCACGGCTACTGGCGGACCCCCGAGGGCCGCGTCCAATACGGATACAAGGATTTGCAGCCGTACATCGACGTGGTGAAGACGCTCGAGCGGGGCCGAATCGACGCGCTCTTCATCGCTGATGTCGTCGGGGTGTACGACCTCGACTTCGGAGACGGCACGACGACCATACGCGCAGGCTCGCAGTTCCCGGAGAACGATCCGATCACTATCGTCTCGGCATAGGGGCACGCTACCGAGCATCTCGGTATCGCAGTGACCAGCAACATCATTCAGGACCATCCGTTCTCCTTCGCCCGACGCCTCTCCTCGCTCGACCACTTCACGAACGGTCGCGTCGCGTGGAACATCGTGACGTCGTATCTGAGCAACGGATTCCGCAACTACGGGTACGACGAGATAGTCGGCCACGACGACCGATACGAGTGGGCACAGGAATATGTCGACGTCACCTACAAGCTCTGGGAACACTCGTGGGAGGACGACGCGGTTCTCCACAACCACGAGACCGGTGAATTCTTCGACCCCGCCAAGATCCACACCATCGATCACGTCGGCAAGCGCTACAAGGTGCAGGGTCCGCACATCGTCGAGCCGTCACCGCAGCGCACACCCGTTCTCTTTCAGGCCGGGAATTCCCCTGCCGGACGTAATTTCGCGGTCACCAATGCCGAGGTGACGTTCCTCCCCTCGTACAGTCCCGCCTCAGCGGTGCGTGACGTCGCGATCCTCGACGAGCAGGCGCGCGCGATCGGTCGCGAGCCGTCGTCTCTCAAGAAAATCGTGATGCTGTCCACCATCATTGGTTCGACGGAAGAGGAAGCGAAACGAAAGCGCGAGTACTTCCGAGAAAACGTCGACTTCGAAGCACTGCAAGCATTCTGGAGCGGAGGATCCGGCATCGACCTGTCTTCCGTCGATCCGGATACGCCGTTGTCCGAACTTGCCGGCCGGGCCCAACTCGGCAACCACGTGCAGTCCAACTTCCGCGCCGCGGCAGATTCTCTGGAGGACCCGTCGACGGTGAGTTGGCGCGAGTACCTCGTCGAGAAGTCTCTTCTGCCGGGCAGATTCGCCGGCACGCCGGAGCAGATCGCCGATCACGTGCAGGATTGGGCCGACTCCGGGATCGACGGTTTCAACGTCGTACCCATCACCACGCTCGGTTGGTGGGACGAGTGGGTCGACCACGTCGTGCCTGTACTGCAGGACCGCGGCCTAGCTCAGCGCGAATATGCGCCGGGCACGCTGCGTGAAAAGCTGTTCGGCCGTGGCGACCGCCTCGGTGACGACCACCGTGCCCGCTCTGTCCGCATCGGCAGCCACCAACCCGCATGATTCATATCCACTTCTCCGGAGCCACTTCATGACTGCCACGCTCGACCCCATCACGGTGCGAGAACGATTCGCCGATGTCCTGGCCGACATCGCAGCCACCGCCGTCGCGCGCGACCGCGATCGCACACTCCCCCACGACCTGGTACGACGGCTCGCCGAACGCGGTTTCGGCGCCCTGCGCGTACCGACGGAATTCGGCGGGTCGGGTATCGCGGTTCCCGAACTCGCCGAGCTGGTACTCGATCTCGGCGCCGCCGACTCCAATGTCGTGCAACTGCTTCGCACGCACTTCATCTTCACCGAGGCGATCATCCACTCGCCTGAATCCGACGAACGTTCGGAGTGGTTGCGCCGCATCGGACGTGGCGACCTGTTCGGCGGCGCCTACACGGAACAGAATGCGCAGAACCAAACCCACTTCTCGACGCGCATCGAGTCGAGAACCGGTCGACGCCTGGTCACCGGACGCAAGTTCTACAGCACCGGGTCCCTCTACGCGGACTGGATTCTCACCACTGGAGAGGGAGACGACGACACTGTCGAGCAGGCCGTCGTGCCCGCGAAGGCCGACGGCGTCACACTCGTCGACGACTGGCACGGATTCGGTCAGAAGCTGACCGCAAGTGGCACGACGGTGTTCGACGCGGTCGACGTGACCGACGCTCCCCAGTTGCCCGCCGACCTGGAGCTGGGAAGCTACGGTACGTCCGTCGCGCAGTTCTGGCACCTGCTCGCCCTCGCGGGAATCGCCCGCGCGGCGCACGTCGACGTCGTCGAGTACGTCCGCGGTCGGGCCCGCTTCTTCAGCCAGGGTGCCCGGCAGTTGCCCCGTGAGGACGCGCTGGTGCAGCAGGTCGTCGGTGAGGTCAGCGCGGCACGCCATGTCGCCGAGACGCTGGTACGTCATTCGGCTCGCACGCTCGGCGACCACGGCACCGCCTTGCTGGGAGGCAACAACTCGCAGGAGCTGGAGGACGCGACCGAGATCGAGATCTACCGTGCTCAGGTGTCGGTCATCGATACCGTGTTGAAGGCCGTCACCCGGTTGTTCGACGTCGGCGGCGCATCGGCGCTCAGCGTGGAGAAGGGCTGGGATCGACACTGGCGCAACGCACGAACACTGGCGAACCACAATCCGACGCCGTACCGTCTGGCGAGTATCGGCGACTTCGACCTGAACGGCGCGTCCCCGTTCCGGCAGTGGCTCAGCGGCATCGACCTGCGCAACAGGGAGAGCTAGCCGTGGACTTTCTCACCTACGCCTCGCTCGGATTGTCGACGGGTGGCGCCTACGCACTGGTCGCGCTCGGGCTGATCGCCGCCTACCGCGGCACCGGCGTCATCAATTTCGCGCAGGGCGCGCTGGGAACTTTCGGTGCTTACTCCTTCTGGAAGCTGCACGAAGCCGGCTTGCCGCTCCCCATCGCCATCGCAGCAGGCGTCGTGGTCAGCGGTCTGATCGGCGTCGCCTTCTTCGCGATCGTCGGCAAACGCCTGGCGCATGCACCCGTTGTCACCAAGATCCTGATCACGCTCGGTCTACTACTGGTTCTGGAAGCCGTCATCCGACTCGTCTGGACCAATCACCAGATCACCATCGATCCGTTCCTGGTCAGCGGCGGGTTCGAGGTCGGCGGGGTACGCGTGCAGAACATTTCCGTCCTTCTCGGAGTCACCGCCCTCGTCGCCACCACAGCGTTGCATGCGCTGTTCACCCGAACGCGGTTCGGCTTGATCACCATGGCCATCCAGGACACCGACCTCGGTGCTCAGTCCATCGGAATCGATCCACGTAAGTGGGGATCGGCCGCATGGGGTCTCGCAGGTGTGCTGTCCGCTGCAGGCAGCGTCCTCGTTCTCCCGATAACGCAGTTGTCGCCGACGTCGGCTGCGCCGATTCTGGTCCCTGCGCTGGGGGCCGCGCTCGCGGCGAAGTTTCGCAGATTCTGGGTGGCGTTCGGCGTAGCGATCGGAGCCGGTGTGCTCGAGGGCCTCGTCACCGGACTGTACGACGCGCAACTTGCGCGTGCCGTTCCGCACATCATCGCGCTCGCAGTTCTCATCGTGTTCGCACGCACCGACATGAGCCGAGGAACCCGCGAAGTCAAGGCGGTCTTCCACGTCGGATCGGGACGAATCCGCCCGCTGCATGTCGTGATCGGTACCGCTGTCGTCGTCACGCTCGTCACCTTCGGAAACGGTTCGACAGTCGACGCATTGAGCCTCACTGCGATTTTCGGCCTCGTCGCTCTCGGCATCGTCGTGTCGACGGGTTACACGGGCCAGGTCAATGCACTGCCGCTCACGTTCGCCGGCATCTCGATGCTCGTGTTCGGTGCAGTGAGCCACCACGACGCCTCGCTCCTCACCGCCGCGGCGGCAGCGGTGGTCGTCTCACTCGTCGTGGCAGGCCTCTCGTCGATCGTGTTCGTACGTGCCCGCATCTACGAAGTGACCATCGGGTCCCTGGCAATCGCGTCGATCGTGCAAGTCCTTGTGTTCTCGGTGGACAAGTTCTTCAACGGCACGACGGGATGGGCCATCGGTGACACCGAGCTGTTCGGGATTTCGTTCAGCAACATCGTCGAACCTCAGAACTTCGCACTGCTGGCGTGGACCGTGCTGATCGTGGGGCTGATCGTCGTCGCGAACATTCGACGCTCTGCTGTCGGGCGCTATCTGCTGTCGGTGCGACAGGACGAGCGCCTGCCCGCCGCTCTCGGAATCAACGCTGTGCGAGCGAAATTCACGTCGATTCTCCTGTCGGGCACGTTGTGGGGGCTCGCGGGAATTCTGCTCGCGATTCAGCGTGGGTTCATCTCCAAGGGTCAGATCACGTTGGAGGGCTTCACCTACAGCGATTCGTTGGCACTGATCGCGTTCACGATTCTCGCCGGTACAGGACATCTCGCCGGCGCGGTCCTGGCAGGGTTGTTCGCCCCAGGTGGACTCCTCGCGAGCATCCTGTCCTTCACACCCGACATCAACGACTGGTTGTCGTTGTTCTTCGCCGCGAACATGATCCTCGTTCTGACCACCGAACCCGACGGGGTCGTCGGCCAGTTCCTTCGGCTCCGCGGCGCGGCGTTTCGCACGTTCCGATCGGCTCCCGTACAGAAGGAGAAGGTGCATGCCACGCTTGAACGTCAGTGACCTGTCCGTCGACATCGGAGACCACAGGATTCTGAACGACGTGTCCTTGTCGGTGCCCGAGGGCCGAATCGTCGGACTACTCGGAGCCAACGGCGCAGGCAAGAGCACCGCGATCGACGCCATCACCGGGTATCAGCGCGTCACGTCGGGCACCGTCGAGGTCGACGGCAAGGACGTGACAAGGACGACCGCACCCGCTCGGGCCCGTCACGGCCTCAGCCGCACGTTCCAGGACTACCTGCTGTTCGAGGACCTCACCGTGGAGGAGAATCTCCTCTCCGCTACGGAAGTCAGGAGCCGAAAGTCGGTCGCTGCCAGCATTGTTCGGTTCGGTCGGCCCGGCGCCCAGGAATTCGCGCGGGTCGACGAGGTTCTCGTGGCCCACGGTCTCGACGACATCCGCCACAAGCGCGTCGAGGAGCTGTCTCTCGGTTGGCACGCACGAGTGAATCTGGCGCGCGCCGTCGTGCAGGATCCGTCCGTGCTGTTGCTCGACGAGCCGGCCGCCGCGCTCAGCCTCGATGCACGACGACGCGTCGTCGACACCGTCAAGAACATTCGTGACACCTCGGACATCGCAATACTGTTGGTGGAGCACAACTTGGACGTCGTCACCGAAGTCTGCGACGACATCTACGTTCTCGAAGCGGGGTCCGTCATCGCGCACGGCCCCACTTCCGAGATCCTCGATCATCCGATGGTTCGGTCCATCTATCTCGGCGAGGAAGAACCCGGAGCTCTACCGGCCGGGAGCGGAGCCGGCGGAGTGACCCAGAAACGCACCGAGGTGACCGCATGACGATGGCAATCGACACCGCTGGCCTGCACGTGAAGGGCCTGACCGTCGACTACGGCAACGGCGCGGGGCTGTGGGACTTCGATCTCGACGTCGCACCCGGCGAAGTGGTCTGTGTCATCGGCAAGAACGGCGCGGGCAAATCCAGTGCATTGCTGGGCATTTCGGGTTTCGTGAAGCCACAGTCCGGATCGGTCGTGGTCGACGGGCATTCGCTCACGGGTACTCCGTACCGACGGTGCAAAGACCACATCGGTCTCGTCGTCAAGGGACGTTCGCTGTTCGGAAGCTTGACCCTGGCCGAGAACCTCGCGCTCGCGCACATCGACGATCGCGACTTCTTCGACCTCTTCCCACAGCTCGCCGATCGTCGCGACGTACCCGCCGGAAGCCTCAGCGGAGGTCAACAGCAGCTGGCCGCCGTCGGCCGAGCGCTTCTGCGTGACGTGCGTGTCGTGTTGCTCGACGAATTGACGTTCGGACTCAGCCCGGCCGTCCGAACCCTGATCGCGCGTGTCGTCGGCGAGCAGGCCCGAGACCGAGGCATCAGCGTGGTCGTAGTCGAGCAGCACGTGGAGACTGCGGTTGCCATCGCCGATCGCACCCTCGTACTCGCCGACGGCCGAACCGCACTCGAGCTCTCACGCGACGAATTGGTCGACGCCACCGAGCACGTCGAACACACCTATCTACACCCCTGATCACGAAGGAAAACCATGTCTACACGTAAGTTCCGTGCGGGTCTGATCGGCTTGTCCGCACTGTCGCTCCTGGCCGCCGGATGCTCCGGGGGTGGCGACAGCGACTCCGACACGATCAACGTCGGCTTCATCGCGCCGCTGTCGTCGTCGCCGTCCGCGTTCCAGGATCCAGCATTGGTTGCCGAGATCGCCGAGAAGGCCGTCAACGACCAGGGCGGCATCAACGGCAAGAAGCTGAACGTCATCGTCTACGACACGAAAGGTCAGCCGGCCAACGTCATCGCGGGCGCACGCAAGCTCGTGAACGGGGACGACGTCGTCGCGTTCATCGGCGGCAACAGCGGCGACGGTCTCGCCGAGATCGGCAAACAGGCAGGCGTCGTCAACTGGTTCCCGATGGGCTGCGCCGCTGCCGACGTCTCGAACGAGCTGTCGATGATCGCTGCACTCAACTGCGCCGGCGCGGCTCAGGGAACGTACCTGGGCGGCGCCAGGTTCAAGCCGAAGAAGGCCGTCTACGTCGCGTACGCAGGCAATACTCCGTACATCGAGAATGCGAAGCTCGGGTACCGAAATGCCGGCGTCGACGATGTCGAGATCATCGAGATCGCGCCCGACACGACCGATTACGCGCCCGTCATCGCCAAGATCAAGGCGGCGAACCCGGACGTGTGGGGCGGCATGATCTACACGCCGGAAAAGCTGACCGCACTGGTCCAAGCTGCCGTCGACCAGAACCTGCGAATTCCGTTGGTGCTCAGCAACAACGTCATGGAAGACGCAACCATCAAGGTCGTCTCCGACTCCGGAATCCCGAACTCCGTCGCGCTCGAAAAGGGTGAGGATGCGGCGCAGTTCGCCACGTGGAAGGAGTACGAGGACCAGCTCGCGAAGTACGACCCGGAAGGCAAGGTCAAGACTCCGCACGACGGCAGCGTCAGCACCGACTGGCTGGCCGTCTGGACGTTCGCACAGGAAGCACGCAAACTCGACACCGTCGACCGCGATACCTTCCGCGAGCACACCCAGAATCTGACGGACTTCCAGACCGACGTACTGCACGACATCGATTTCACGATCCAGGACGGTCCGGTCCTCACTGCGCCGCGTCAAGCCAACTTATGGGCCTTTGCCGGTCACATCGCCGACGGCAAGCTGCACGTCGACGACCCGACTCCGTTCAGCGCGTTCGAGAAGACGCCAGTGCAGTAGCACCGCCACTTCGTCCGACGAGATCGAAGTTGTGTAACCGATCAGAAGAATGCCGGTGCACAACTTCGGCTTGGTCGTCGTGTCGACAGGCCGTGACCCCCACGTTTCGCGACGGTCCGGCTCGGGCATGCGGACGCCATGCCCTCAATCCTCTACACCGCACAGGTGACCGCGACACCCGGATCCGTCGAAGCAAGCGACGGCGCTCTGACGTTGGACGTGCACGAACCCTCGGAACTCGGTGGAACCGGTGGATCCACCAACCCCGAACAACTGATGGCCGCAGCTTTGGCGTCGTGTCTGCTCGAGTCCGTCCGCATCGCTGCAGGCACGGCCGGCGAAACCATCGACGACGTGTCCGTCGAAGGTTCGGTCAGCCTGTCCGACACGGACGGCGTCGGCTACGACGCCACATACTCTCTCGCTGTGTCGCTGCCGAACTTCGCGAACCCCGACAACGTTCTGGCTCAAGCGAAATCGATCTGCCCGTTCCTGAAGAAACTCGACGACGTCGACGTGACCCTCACCGACTGAAGTCTCTTTTCGCGCCGCTGCGAGTCAGCACGAGACCTGTACCGACGACGCCGATCAGACTGATCGCCAAGGCAATCGAGGACCACCCCTCGGTGTGCCAGTACACGTCCTCCAGAGTGATCAACAGCGCTGCTTCGTCCACGATCAGACCGAGACCGATTCCCAGTGCCGCTCCCATCCAGGACCGACTTCTGGGTGAGCGGTCGACGAGCCCGAACACGGCCACTCCCACCAGAATCAGTATCCCCCACAGGTAATGGTGAAGGTGTACGCCGCCGGCGGACACGTCACCGACGTTGCTGGTGTCGATTTGGATCAGCCACGTCACCAACCTCGCGCCGCCGAACGTCACGGTGAATGCCAACCACGCCAACACGATTCCTCGGCGCGCGGGATCCACTTGTCGGAGCCGACGTGGAAACCGGAACCGAGCGGGAGTGGCTATCTCGTGGGACTTAGCGGCGGCATCGTCGGACATACTTACTGTCTACTCCAGTATGCCGGGGCGCCATCCCTCACCCTCGCCGAGCGGTGATGTGACGGCAGAGGAAGATGACGACGCGTACACAGTCTGGAGGACACGTGACATCTGGTGGGGCGCTCGCGCGGCGATTGGGGCTGTCCGACGCGATCGTGATCGGCGTCGGATCGATGATGGGCGCGGGTGTGTTCGCGGCGTTCGCCCCGGCGTCGGCAGCCGCGGGCGTCGGTCTGCTCGTCGGTCTTGCTGTCGCCGCGATCGTCGCCGTGTGCAACGCCCTGTCGTCGGCGCAGTTGGCTGCCCAGTATCCGACGTCGGGTGGCACGTATGTGTACGGGCGAGAACGGCTCGGGCACTGGCCGGGGTTCCTCGCCGGGTGGAGTTTCGTGATCGGCAAGACTGCGAGTTGCGCAGCGATGGCGTTGACGTTCGCCCACTACGCAGTACCCGACGAGTACACGAAACTCGCTGCCGTGGCGGCGGTGGTGGTGCTCGCCTCCGTCAACTACGTCGGCGTGACGAGAACCGCGGCGCTGACCAAGGTGCTCGTGACACTCGTCCTGATCGTTCTGGTGGGAACCACGCTCGTCGGGCTGTCGGCACCGACGCGTCTGCCCGACGCCTCGGCGAGTATCGACCACGGCTGGTACGGAATCCTTCAATCGGCGGGACTGCTGTTCTTCGCATTCGCCGGCTACGCGCGCATCGCCACGATGGGCGAAGAAGTCGCGGACCCACGCCGAACCATCCCTCGCGCCATCATCACGGCTCTGGCGATCGCTCTGTGCATCTACGCCGTCGTCGCGGTAACGGTCCTCGCGGTGCTGGGACCCGACCAGCTCGCTGCGTCTACCGCACCGCTCGTCGATGTCGTGACCACGGCGGGCCAGGCGTGGGCAGCCCCGATCGTGCGCGTCGGCGCCTCGCTGGCAGCGCTGGGTGCCCTGCTGGCGCTCATCGCGGGAATCGGGCGCACATCGCTGGCAATGGCTCGCAACCGCGACCTACCGCGCTGTCTGTCAGCGGTGCATCCGCGCTTCGCGGTACCCCACCGCGCCGAGATCACCCTCGCCGTGGTGGTCGCAGTTCTGGTTCTCACCGTCGACCTTCGCGGCGCGATCGGGTTCTCGTCGTTCGGGGTTCTGCTGTACTACCTGATCGCCAACGTCAGCGCATGGACGCAGGCGCCGGACGATCGTCGGTATCCCCGACCTGTTCAAGCAGTGGGGGCCGTGGGATGCGTCGCGCTCATGGCGACCTTGCCCGCGCCGGCGATCGGCGTCGGCGTCGCGGTTCTCGCCGTCGGGGTCGTGTATCGCTGCGTTCGACTCCGACGGGCCCGCTGACGTCTCCGCCCGTCCGACATGTTCTGCGACGGCACAGGGTCGACGACCCGCCCTGTCTCCAGGCCGCCCGACATCGTCGACAACATGTCCACGGCCCCGACGAGGGCCAGCAGACAGAACAACGCAACGAACCACACCGAGAATCCCATCACGACAGACGCAATCCCCGCCCCGGCCAGCCCCACGACAACGAGGGCACCCCATCTTTCGTACACGCGAGAACTCCACTCGTTGCGGTTCCACTGTTTCGTCAATGAACATTCGCAGCGCGCGCAGCGGGGGCACAGAGTCCAAAGTCACCGACGGACGGCACAAGACCTCGTGTGCGGTGTCGCGAATTCAGTTCTCTCTCCGGACTTTTCGGCGACTGGACCTGCGGTCGTCACGAAAACGAGGGGCGGCGACGCGTAGCACGCGATCCGCCGGAGGAGTAGTCGGTTTACAGCGTCGCCCCCGACCACCGTGCTGGGATACCACTCGCCTCCCCCCACCCGGTTTCCGTTTCGTGCGTGCACGGAACGGGCACACACGCGCATGGTCACGAACGAGCCTGGAACAACCTCACCTCCGAACACCTCGACACCGTTGAAGCGTGCGATCACCGGGAAGATGCTGTTCGTGTTCATTCTCGGCGACGTCCTGGGCGCCGGAATCTACGCGCTGGTGGGCGAAATCGCGGGTGAGGTCGGCGGGGCCATCTGGCTGCCCCTCTTGGTCGCACTACTGATGGCGATGCTGACGGCGGCGTCCTACGCGGAGTTGGTCACCAAGTACCCCCGAGCCGGTGGAGCAGCCGTGTTCGCAAAGAGGGCTTACCGACGGCCGTTCGTGTCGTTCATGGTGGGATTCTCGATGCTTGCTGCGGGTGTGACCAGCGCTGCCGGTCTTGCGCTCGCCTTCGCGGGCGACTACCTACAGGTTTTTGTCGAGATACCAAGTGTGGCAGCTGCTTTGATCTTCCTGGCGGCGGTCGCGATGTTGAACGCGCGCGGTATCACCGAGTCCATGCGAGCCAATCTGGTGATGACGGTCGTCGAGGTGTCCGGGCTCGTGACGATCATCGCGCTTGCCTGGCTCGTCCTCGGGCGCGGCGAAGGTTCACCGTCACGCGTTCTCGAGTTCGCCGACGGAGCCACCCCCGCATTCGCTGTCCTGGGAGCCGCACTTCTCGCCTTCTACTCCTTCGTCGGTTTCGAAACCTCGGCGAACGTGGCAGAAGAAGTGACGGATGTTCGCCGCGTGTATCCGCGCGCGTTGTTGGGCGCGCTCGTAGCGGCCGGAGCGGTCTACATCCTGGTCGGTCTGGCGGTGTCGACCGTCATCGATGCAGACACCCTTGCCGGGTCGAGCGGGCCCCTGCTCGAGGTCGTGAACAAGGCAGACGCGGGATTCCCGCCGTGGCTGTTCAGCCTGGTCGCGCTGATCGCGGTCGCGAACGGCGCCCTGCTGACCATGATCATGGCGTCACGATTGACGTTCGGCATGGCACGCGACGGACTTCTTCCGTCGGCGTTGAGCAAAGTACTGCCGGGTCGGCGCACTCCGTGGGCGGCCATCGTCGCGACCACTGCCGTCGCCATGATCCTGTGTGCGACGGGATCGGTCGCGGCTCTCGCCGAGACTGTCGTCCTGCTTCTGCTGGTCGTGTTCGTGAGCACGAACGTGGCCGTGCTCGTTCTTCGCCGCGACGATGCGGACGGGGACCATTTCCGAGTTCCGACGGTGTTCCCCGTTCTGGCTGTCGTGACGTGCATCGTCCTGGCCACGCAGCAGTCGGCGGAGACCTGGCTGCGTGCGTTGGTGCTGCTTGCGATCGGAGCTGTTCTGTACGGCGTGCGGCGTCTCGCGACGGCTCGGTCGGGCGGTAAGTCCGCGACGTCATGACCGATCCTTACCGATGGCGACGGTCCGCCCCCTCTCCACGTACAGAACCTTGTCCCCGATTCCGTCGGCGTCGGCCTCACGAAGAAAGTCATCGAGCGGCGATGAGAACACCCCGTAGTCGTCGAAGTGAATGGGAATCGCGCGATCCGGATCGATCATCCGGATCGCGCGAACTCCCTGCTGCGCATCCATCGTGACCATCAAGCCGCGTCGAGGCGACTGCCCGAACGGTAGCGTCGTGCCGCCGAGGTGAAACACGCCGGTATCGATCGACGGATACCGTCGGGGAATCTCCAAGAGGTCGTCGACCACGAGCGTGTCGCCCGAAATGTAGATTCGCAACTCGACATTCTGCGATTCGAGTCCCGGATCGATGCGCGAGAACTCGATCATGCTTCCCATGACGGGCGGCACGAGGTGGCCGGCGACTGCCCAGCGCGGGCCGTGACGACCCGGCATCGACGTCACGGTTGCGCGGGTGCCGCGTCGTTCGATGGTCTCGGACTCCCATGTCTTCACCGGGCGTGCGTCGACGAATCCGCGACGGCCCAGTTTCGACGCCGCGTGCCCCGTGGTGATGATGGGGGTCTCGCGATCCAGCTGTTTCTGGGCGCGTCGATCCCAGTGGTCTCCGTGCAGGTGCGACAGAACGACGGCGTCGATGGGAGGCAGTTGGTCGATCGACAACGCCGGTTCTCGCAGACGTTTGGACACCAATCCGTGGCCCAGGTACGCGTACTCCCCCGCATGGAGAAAGTTCGGGTCGGTCAGCAACGTGATGTCGCCGACCGAGATCAAGCACGTTGCATTGCCGATGAAGGTGAACGTTCCGTGCATGGTCTTCTCCCACGACGACATCGAATGGACTGTCGTTCGGCTTCCACGGAGTCACTTCTCGCAAACCCGCTCCGAGCTCGCGCACTAGTTTCGTCGCGGCTCGGAACCCGATCCCGATTCACGCGGCCGAACGTCGCTGAAGAAGGGACAGTCGGACGCCCGACACCACGAAGAACACCCCTCCCAGCACCGCGTACCCTGCGACTCCCCCAACCTCGGCGGCACCCCGCACGCCCTGTGCCAGAAAGCCGCCCCCGGCCAGTATAGAAATGCCGCCGCTGAGCATCTGAGGCACCTGACCCCCGCGATGCCGGTTTCGCACCGCAGTGATGAGTTGCGGAAGGCCTGATCCGACAGCCCAAATTCCCCATACGACCAGGACCGTTGCGATGGATACGGTCGACGCCCACCCGAGCGCGACCGCGACGACAACGCTCACCAAGACATTGATCCACTGCGCGATACGCGCCCCCTGTCCGTTGTGGCGGTTCCTCACCTGCCACAGAACCGCGGCCGCGTCGACCAGCGGGTAGACGACGAGCAGAAGCGTCAGCGCCGGCCCCGACGAGCCCCCGGCCGGTATCAGCGACGCCGCCCACAGCATCGCGAAAGCGAAACGCGCGAGATAGAGCCGACGCAATCCCACGTCGTGGGTCGATCTGGACGTCGCTTCTGTCGTGATCGTCATGGTTCTTCTCTTTTCTGCACCCGAAAAGGTGGTTGTAGGGTTACTAGTTCGTCTACACGGAGAGTAGACTGGCCGACACTCGGACGCAACAGCACAGAGTGTCGAATGCAGTGCACATCCGCAGGACCTCCGACTCTCGCGTGCACTCCGCCGATCCTCGATCGTCGAATGTGCGAGAACGCGAACACACGCCACTCGATGGACGTCTTCGCCAGAAGGAACCGATGAACACCCTTGTGGTCTACGAATCCATGTACGGCAGTACCCGTCTCGTTGCCCAGACCATCGCCCGGGGAATGCGCGTGACCGACGACGTTCACGGGTCGAGTCGGCTCAGGACGCGGGATGCCGGCATCGGAGCGGCGTGGGCGTCGCAATCAGTGCACGACCAGAACGGGACACTGGGCGTAATGAATCATGTTCTGGCTCACCGAACCGAGTAACGCTCCTGCCATCTTCCCCCGGCCCCGGCTCCCGACGACGACGAGCTGAGCAGAGGCGGACAGTGTTCGAAGGTGATGTGCGGCTTGCCCTTCGACACTGGCGCACGTGACCGCGACATCCGCGAACGAATCGGCGATGGGGTTGACCGTGTCGCGCAGCCATTGCCGCTGATCGCTGCGCAACCGGTCCCAGTCGATGAGACCCGCCGTGTATCCCACTCCGACGGACTCTGCGATCTGCCACGCATGTGTCGCGATGACCGGGGCCTTCACGGTGTCGGCGAACTCGAACGCGGCAAGCAACGCGTGATTCGACGACTCCGTACCGTCGACTCCGACGACGACCGGCATGTCAGCATCGGCGTCGTCAGCCGAGTGTGCGCGCCACACCAGCACGGGGCACTCGACCGAGTTGCACACGCGAATCACCTCGCCCCCGAGGACGAGATCGGTCAGCGCAGACGACCGACGGGAGCCGACCACGATGACGTGCGCATCGTCCGATACCGATTCGAAGTAGTCGGTGACGGATTTGCGCGTCTGCACCGCCCTCAGGTCGATGCTCGGGTTTACCTCCCGTACGGCGCGTTCTGCAGCGTCGAGCGCCTGCCGTCCCACCTCGCGCAGCTCGCCGAGAATCTCCTGCTCACCCGCAAGGACCCCCGTCCCCAGGTACCAGGTCACATCGGGAAGCGAATGCACCAAGACCACCGAGCGTCGAATCCGAGCGGCGTACTCCCCCGCCCACCGTGCGGCTTCCAGAGCCGGAACGGACCCGTCGATGCCGACGTAGATCGGCATCGCATCGTTCGTCGATTCATCCATCCGAGTCACCCTCCCGGTCGAAGCGAATGATGGCCCTTAAGATTTCCTCGACGCGGGCGACGCCGTCAGTGCCGAAAGTCCTCGCCGACGGCTCTATCGGTGCCTCGGGACGACGCAGGCTGCGCCCGGCCGGCACCGCGACCTATCGCGGTGACACCCGTCCGTCGAGAAGCCGTTCGGACAGGTCCCACAACTGCCTGGCGTGCTCCATGTTCTGCATCGGCTTCCACAGCGTTCGGAGTGCGGGCGGCCCACCGATCACGCGAGTCGGACCGAAGAACTGGTCTCCTTCCGACGTAGTGCCCACTGCCGCCACGACAGCTGGACGGGCAGCACTCTCGACGGTGCCGGTAACACCCACGCGGGTGAGTGCACTGATGACGCGTCTGCCGACCACGTTCTTGTCTCTGCCCATACCTGGTTGCGCGGCAAGCAGATTCGTGGGAGACACACCGGGATGGGCGATGTTGCTGGAGATTCCCCACCCAGCGGCCTTGCTTCGTGAGTCGAGTTCTCTCGCGAACAGCGCGACCGCAAGCTTGGACTGAGCGTACGCTTTCGAGACGTCGTAATGCTTCTCCCAGTTCGGATCGTCCCAGTTGATCGAGCCCGATCGCGCCGCGATGCTCGTCTGATGCGTCACTCGTGCACCACCCTCGCGCAACAAGTCCAGCAGGCCGAGCGTCAGCGCGAAGTGGCCCAGATGATTCGTCCCGAACTGCAACTCGAACCCGTCCTCGGTGACTTGCCGGTTCGGCGGCTGCATGACACCTGCGTTGTTGACGAGGATGTCGATCGCACGCCCGTCGGCTCGGATGCTGTCCACCAGTGCCGCAACAGAATTCAACGACGCGAGGTCGAGAGGCCGCGTCGACACCTTCGCCCCCGGCACGGCGGCACGGATTTGTTCGATCGTGGCCGCGCCCTTCGCGGAATTGCGAACCGGCATCAGCACTTCGGCGCCTGCGGCGGCGAGTTGCGTTGCGACAACTCGCCCGATCCCGTCGCTCGCGCCGGTCACGATCGCCAGTTTGCCGGTCGAATCTCGAATATCGATGTGGTGTGCCATGAGTCGCTCCCGCTCGTTCGGTTTCCGTTACACCTTCGATGTTCGCGGTCCGTCCCGTCGATAACCAGTGACTGTCGATCCACCGTTAAGGAATTGTCTGCGTGCCGACGACAGCCAGCAGCTGTAGTTTCTCGTAGCTCTCGCTACCGGGTACCGCGGTGTACACGAGAAGTCGGTGGAACTGGTCGGGATCGAGCAGGGTCTGACACTGCAACTCGAGTTCACCCACGATCGGATGGACGAACCGTTTGACGTGCCTCGGACGCAATCCCACCTCGTGCGCTGCCCACAACACTCGAAATTCCTCGCTTCGATCGTGCAGGAGGTCGACGTATTGCGCAGCGCGAGACCCCGGGCCGCGAAGGGTGACGATTTCACGCAAACCGGAGACGTACAGGCGCGACAGGAAGTCCCGCTCGTCCGGGTGATACATCTCCCGCGTGCTGGGATCGGCGAACCATCGATAGCCGAGACTGCGCGCGGGTCCGACGCGTAACGACGCATCACCGGTCAACGCCGCACTGAGCGGCGTCTGTCGAAGCGTCTCCCCCAGTTCGGACACCACCTCCGCCGGGGTGTCCTGCAGGCGATCCAGAATCCGCAGCACACCAGGACCGACATGATCGCTCTCGGTTCCCCGTACAGGTGGGTTGTGGCCGGCGAGCCGAAACACGTGGTCACGTTCCGCCACCGACAGGTGCAGTCCTTGACAGATCGACGCGATCATCTCGACCGAAGGATGCGGACCCGTTCCACGCTCCAACCTCGCGTAGTAGTCGGTCGACATGTGGCAGAGCTCTGCCACCTCTTCACGCCTCAGACCGACTGCACGTCGTCGTCTGCCGCGCGACATGCCGACGTCCTCGGGTTGTAGCGACTCTCGTCGACGACGAAGAAATGCCGCCAACTCGACGCGGTCGATCACAGCGCGCTCTCGCATGTCACGTTCGGGATCTTCATGTCACGTTCATACCGTGAGACAGGAGCCGCCGACCAGGGACCAGCAATCCACCCTTCACCCAGTCAAGCGTTCGAGGCGCCGCAATTCGCGAGTCCACCTCTTCGAATTGGCGCTCGCGGCAGTCACTCGCACCACCCCTACGCCGCACGCCGCGACAACGCTCCCCGCTGCCCAGATTCCCAGTGCAGCACATACTCCCAACGCTGCATTCTCGATGCCCTTCCTGGGAGGCCGAGTCCAGCTACCCTCGTCGTCGACCCAGATCGGAATCGTCTGTCCCTGTACAGCATCGATCGGTACTTGCACGCGTCCCGAATGTTCGACGTCGGCGACCCTCCATCTCGCCTCAGCGTAGCTCTGCATGACGACCGCGAATTCCGTAGGCGCAGTCACCGGTGCAGGAACGTCCACGACCGTTGCCTGGGCCGGGTGTACATGCGCGCTGTCCAGCGAAGATTCCGCGCCCAGCCTCGAATAGGTCGACGATCCGAACACGGCGGCGACAGGTACCAGCAACAACACGAAACCTACTGCGATCACCGTTGCGAGAGAGGTCATTCGATCCCCACGTCGCATCAACGAATTGCTGCTCCACGGCGCCAGTCGCCACCACCGCACCATGCGATCCAGGTTCATGATTCGGCTGCCACCTGCCCCTCGTACCGCCCCACGATCGAGTCTTATCGACTCGACACGACCGGGTCAGGGACAAAAGTCACGTAGGTTGCCGCGTTGGTCCACCGGAATGCGCCGTAGCTTCCGAGCTCATGGGCGGCGGTAAATAGCACTCGACTGTCTTCGCTCGACGACGGTGCAAAACTCGCCGTTGTACGACGAAACCTGCTCGATCGGCGGACAATGACACCACCGGGACGGGGGTCGGCGGGGCCGCGTTCAGCTCGACGGCAGGCTTCGGCCCACAGCCGGAAGTGGGGGTGTGGGCAGTGGATGAAGTCGACGAACTCGGGCCGGACGGTGCCGCACCCATCACTGCGGCCGTCGATCCGCGGCGCGTTCGAAAGTCGTGACCGTCGTGCCCGGACAACCGATCCTCAGCCGGCTACCCGGTATCGCGACCGCGCGCGACTATCGTCGGGAGTGGCTGCGCCCTGACATCACCGCCGGGCTCGTCCTCACCGCCCTGCTCATTCCGGCGGGGATGGGGTACGCGGAGGCGGCCGGTTTGCCGGCGTACGCCGGCCTCTACGCGACCATCGTTCCGCTCCTCGCCTACGCGCTGGTCGGACCGTCGAAAATACTTGTCCTGGGCCCGGATTCGTCACTGGCACCGTTGATCGCCGCCGCGGTCGCGCCGTTGGCCGTCGCGGACGACCCGGAAAGCGCACTCGCCCTCGCGGGCATCCTCGGCGTCCTCGTCGGACTGGTGTTGCTCATCGGAGGTTTTCTCCGGCTCGGGTTCGTGACCCAGCTCCTGTCCAAACCCATCCGACTCGGCTACCTGAACGCAATCGCGCTCATCGTCGTGGTCGGCCAGCTCCCCAAGCTGTTGGGATTTTCGGTGGACGCAACAGGCCTCGTCGGCGAAATCGGAGGGATAGCGACGTCGGTCGCACGGGGCGAGATCGATCCGATTGCCGCCGCAGTAGGCGTGGCATCGCTGGTTGTCATCATCGGACTGCGGCTCGGGGCACCCCGGGTGCCGGGTGTGCTCGTCGCAGTCGTCGGCGCTGTCGTCGCGTCCGCTGCGTTGGGACTCACCGACGAAATCGGAATGGTCGGTGCATTGCCGGCAGGACTACCGCTGCCGTCGTTCGGCGGAGTCGACTGGGGCGATGTGGGGCGACTCGTCGGACCCGCAGCCGGTATCGCCCTGATTGCGTTCGCCGACACAGGCGTTCTCTCCCGCACCTTCGCTGCTCGGCGTGGCGACGATGTCGACGGCAGCACCGAGATGAAGGCCGTCGGAGTCGCGAACGTCGCCGGCGGACTGTTCGGCGGATTCCCCATCTCGGCGAGTGGATCTCGAACACCGGTTGCCGAACAGAGCGGCGCCCGGACGCAACTTGCGTGCGTCGTCGGCGCCGTCGCGGTCCTGGTGTTCGTACTCGTGGCTCCCGGGGTGACGAGTTATCTCCCCGACGCAGCTCTCGCGGCCGTCGTGATCGTGGCGGCGACCGCGCTCGTCGACGTGAAGGGGTTGGTTCGACTGTGGCGCATGAGCACGGTCGAATTCGGTCTCGCGATCGCAGCATTCCTCGGGGTGGCCCTCGTCGGCGTACTGCAGGGAATTCTCGTTGCCATCGGCCTGTCGTTCGTCGCGGTCGTCGCTCGGGCGTGGCAGCCGTATCGCACCGAATTGATCAGCCTGCCCGATCGCGCGGGGTTCCACGACGTCGAGCGCCATCCGGCAGGGCATCGCATTCCAGGGCTGGTGCTGGTGCGGTTCGATGCACCGTTGTTCTTCGCCAACGGCGAGATTTTCGACGAATACGTACGGTCCGTCGTCGCCGACGCACCCACTCCGGTCGAATGGGTCGTCGTCGCTGCCGAACCGATCACCGGACTCGATACGACCGCAGTCGACGAGCTGGTCGACCTGGACACCTACTTGGAGGGGAACGGGATTCGTCTGGCGTTCGCCGAGATGAAGGGTCCGATCAAGGATCGTCTGATCCGATTCGGTGTCGGCGACAGATTCGACGCAACGCACTTCTTCCCCACCGTCGAGTCGGCGGTGGCCGCCTTTCAGGATCGCGCCTGATCGGACAAGGCATTCGGACGAAACGCCAAGC
This sequence comes from Rhodococcus sp. BP-261, assembly GCF_019835205.1. Classification (NCBI taxonomy): domain Bacteria; kingdom Bacillati; phylum Actinomycetota; class Actinomycetes; order Mycobacteriales; family Nocardiaceae; genus Rhodococcus; species Rhodococcus sp. BP-261. Next base: position 370,041 of record NZ_JABUCO010000002.1, read on the forward strand.
GCCACAATCCAACCCAATCGAATAGCGGAGTTGCGGGTCGTACGCCTGGTCTCGACCTGGGGACCCGCACGCGAAGCACGCCCGGTTCGACGATGCACCGCACGGGTGTCGCCAGCTCGAGAGATTCACCGTCGACTCCTACCGGGATCCGAGTGGCGTCGGCGGCGACGGTGACCTCGACGGCAGTGTTCTGCGTGAGCCCGTGAATGTTGGTGCGACGCAACAAGCCGACGGCTTGTCTCGTGTTGGCCACGGACACGGTGACCGCGCCGAGGACGCCCCGGTCGAGACGGTCTCGGCGACTCAGGCCCGCCAAATCGGTACTGCCGTACGGATTGTTGCTCACCAGAACTGCCTGCGGGCCCTCGACCGTCGTGTCACCGATTCGCGCGACCAACCGGTGCCCCTCGTTTCCGGTCAGCAGATCCGGAAGCATCTTCAACACCGTGGCAGTCTTGTCGTCGCGATAGGCAGGACTGCGGACTATCTCGGCGTACACGCCGAACGACGCATTGTTCACGAACGGCCGACCGTTGATGAACCCGAGGTCGACGTGCAGTTCGACCCCGTCGCGCAGAGCATCCAGTGATCGTGACGGATCCGCACGGTCGAGTCCGAGGTCCATGGCGAAGTGGTTGCGAGTTCCTGCACTGATGACCAGGAACGGCACGTGATGTTCGGCCGCGACGGCGGCAACGAGCGCCTGCGTCCCATCGCCACCTGCAACCCCGAGCAGGTCTGCCCCCTGCTCGACCGCTCGTTCGGACAACGCGGTGACGTCGACAGTGCCCGGCCCCTCCAACAGGACGACGTCCGCGCCCAGCTCTTCGGCTTTGCGTTTCAGATCGAACTTCTCGACCTTTCCGCCACCCGAATACGGATTCATGACGACGAACGGCCGTTGTGGCGGGGGCACGTCGTGCTCGGCCATGCTCGCCTCGGCACGTCGTTGCCGCAGAGCGCGGCGGGCACACGCGACGGCCAGCGCCGCGAGCGCATAGGACAGCAACACGACCCAGAACAGACGGGATCGTACGAACAACGCGAGCATGACGATCGGCGCACCGATCGCGATTCCGAGCCCCAGCCAGCGGAACAACCCGCGCCGAGTGAGAAACCAGTACAAAGCGGCGACCGTGACGACGACTCCACCTACACCCACGAGTACGAGCGCAACGGTCCCGAGCACGCCGGCGAACACCACCGGAACGACGGACGCCGCGACAGCGAACAGTATCGCCGCACGCGCCGACCACCGTCGACTTCCGTTCCCCCTCATCGCCCCTCCCCCGACTACGACGCCACCCCCGGTCCATCTTCCGCCATCGACGGCGGTCGTTGTCACCTGTTCGAGATCAAAGACCGCGAAAAGAAGGCAAGATTGGCCGGCCGCTCGGCAAGTCGACGCATGAAGTACCCGTACCACTCGGTCCCGTACGGCACATAGACCCGAACTCGATGCCCCTCCTCGGCGAGCCGGGTCTGTTCGGCGTCGCGGATTCCGTAGAGCATCTGGAACTCGAAGTCGTTCGACGAGCGATTCTCGCCGACGGCGAGTCGCTGGGCAGCGGAGATCATCACGGGATCGTGTGTAGCCACCATCGGGTAACCCCTGCCCGACATCAGGATTCGCAAGCACACGAGGTAGTTCTCGTCCACCGACTGCGCTCCCCGATAGGCCACCGACGCCGGTTCGTCGTACGCCCCCTTGCACAGGCGAATTCGTGATCCCGGTCCGGCCAGATCGCGGCAATCCTGTTCGGTTCGCTTCAGGTACGCCTGCAGCACCGTTCCGACCGTCGGGAAGTTCTCGCGCAATGCGCGCACGATGTCGAGCCTCGAATCGGCTGTGCTGTGATCCTCGGCGTCGATGGTGACCCGCGCGCCCACTTCTGTTGCTGCCGAACAAATTTTTCGAGCATTCTCGAGCGCGATCCGAGGGCCGTCCTCGGGCAGACACAGCCCGAGCGCCGTCAGCTTCACCGACACTTCCACCGAACGAGTCGAGACGCCGGTCCTCGGTAGCGGTAGCTGCGCCAGAGCGGACAGCAAGGTCAGATAGTGCTCGACGGTCGCCGTCGCTTGCGCGGGTTCTCCGGTGTCCTCGCCGAGGAAATCGACGGTGATGTCACGCCCCGACGACAGAATTGCGGCCGCCGCTCGCACTGCATCGTTCTCGTTGTCGCCTGCGACGAATCTGTCGACGACCTTCTTGGTCACCGGTACTCGCGTGACGGTGCGTTCGATGCGTGAAGACCGAGCCGCCGCCAGCAGCACCGGCCGGACGAGAGTGGAGAACGGCATCACAGCTCCTCTCGCTGATGCGGATACGAGTGGTCGGTCGGGGGAACGAACGTTTCCTTGATCGTCCGCGCGGACGCCCACCGCAACAGGTTCAGCGGAGACCCTGCCTTGTCGTTGGTTCCCGACGCCCTCGCGCCTCCGAACGGCTGTTGGCCGACGACTGCTCCCGTCGGCTTGTCGTTGACGTAGAAGTTGCCCGCCGCGAACCGAAGTCCCTCGGCAGCTTTCGCCACTGCAGCCCGGTCGTCGGCGATGACGGAACCGGTGAGTGCGTACGCCGAGCCCGTGTCCACGACGTCGATGATGTCGTCGAACGCGCGTGGCCTGGAGTCGTCGTAGACGTGGATGGACAGGATCGGCCCGAAGTACTCGGTACGGAACGCGTCGTCGGTGGGGTCGTCTCCGAGCAGAACCGTCGGCTCGACGAAATAGCCGACACGGTCGTCGGCGCCACCACCCGCTGCAATCGTCAGACTGGGGGTCGCCTTGGCGCGCTGCAAGGCGGCCGCGTTGCGATCGAATGCGCGTTTGTCGATGACGGCGCCACCGAAATTGCGGAAGTCCGTGACGTCGCCGTAGGACAGCGACTGCACCTTGTCGATCAGGTCGGTGCCCATCACCGACCAGACCGACGCCGGAACGAACGCACGCGATGCTGCCGAACACTTCTGGCCCTGGTAGTCGAACGCGCCGCGGATCAATGCGGTGGTGAGCACGTCGGGGTCGGCACTGCTGTGCGCGAGCACGAAATCTTTTCCACCTGTTTCACCGACCAACCGAGGGTAGGAGTCGTAGCTGCCGATGTTGTGTCCGACCTGCTGCCACAGTGACTTGAAAGTCGCTGTCGATCCCGTGAAGTGGATCCCGGCGAGACGGGGATCGGACAACGCGACGTTCGAGACCTCGGGTCCGTGCCCGTTGACCAGATTGATGACACCAGGCGGCAGACCCGCCGCTTCGAGCAGCCTCATCGTCCAGTAGGCGGCGAGAGACTGGGTTCCCGACGGCTTCCACAGGACGGTGTTTCCCATGAGCGCCGGCGCGGTCGGGAGGTTCCCTGCGATGGCGGTGAAGTTGAACGGCGTGATCGCGTACACGAATCCTTCGAGAGGGCGGTACTCGACCTTGTTCCATACACCCGGAGACGAGACCGGTTGATCCTCGAGGATCTGCCGGGCGAAATGCACGTTGAAACGCCAGAAATCCACGAGTTCGCACGGCGCATCGATCTCCGCCTGATACGCAGTCTTGGATTGTCCCAACATCGTTGCCGCAGCGATCTTTTCACGCCACGGTCCGGCCAGTAGGTCCGCTGCACGCAGAAAGACGGCCGCGCGATCGTCGAACGACAGGGCACGCCATGTGGGTGCGGCATCGCACGCCGCAGTGATTGCGTCGGAAACGTCGGTGTCCGTCGGCAGCGTGAAGGTGCCGAGAACACTGGCGTGCCGATGCGGTTGCACCACGTCGATCGTCGGGCCCGGACTGCGCCGGTGCTCCCCTCCGATGACGTGGCTGATCTCGGTACGCGCACTCGACAGTTCGGCGAGCGCGTCCTGCAGTCGCGTGCGTTCCGGGCTCCCTGGTTCGAAGGACCCGACGGGCTCGTTGGTCGGCCGCGGAGTGTTCGTGATCGCGTCCATGATGCGTCCTCCTCGAAACAGGGCGGCATCTCGCCGCGGTGGTCGTCCTCATAGCAGTCAACATCGATTCGCGACGGCGAAATTCAGCCGATCGGCCGAAGTTTCCGGGCTGAATTCGTACAGTCGAACACATGGACGTCGTGACATTGGGTGCACTTCTCGACGCACTGGACTCGGCCGTCGTCGGTCTGTTGGAAGCGCCGACCGGCGATGACGTCGTCGTCACCACGGCCGAACTGGTGGACGGCGACGAGCTCGTCGCAGGCCGGAACGCCCGCACGCCGTTGTCGGACGTCTATCTCCTGGTCGGCGTCCACGAGGACGACGCCGTCACGTGGCTGCACTCGCTCGGCTCGACGGCACCCGAGGCCCGGCCGAAAGTCGTGATGACGAAACACGCTGCACGTCGGTCGTCGATGGCCGCTGCAGCCCGTCGAGCCGGCGTGGCCCTGGTGGCCGTTCACCCTGACGCGCGATGGAATCAACTGTTTCCGTTGATACAGCGGGTTCTTCGGCGCACCCGCGTCGGCGACCCCGATTTGCTCGCCGCGGAGACAGACCTGTTCGACCTGGCGCGCATCACCGCCGACAACGCGGCGGGAATGGTGTCGATCGAGGACGTGCACTCGCATGTCCTGGCCTATTCCGCGTCCGACGAGACCGCGGACGAGCTTCGTACACTGTCGATTCTGGGACGCGAGGGGCCGCAGGACTATCTGCGCGCGCTGCGGGACTGGGGAGTTTTCGATCGCCTTCGCGACAGCGACGACGTCGTCGACATCCCTCCGCACGACGAACTCGGTACCGAACACCGTCTGGCGGTGAGCATTCGACAGCCGTCGCTGGACGGAACCCTCCCGCCACGTAACCTCGGGACGATCTGGCTGCAGCAGGGCAACACTGCGTTTGCCGACGATGCAGCCGATGTGCTGCGGGGAGCGTCGGCGATCGCGGCGACACTCATCTCGAGAACACTCGACGCGTCGACCACCCACGGCCTCCTGATTCAGCGGTTGTTCGGTGCCCGAGGCACCGGCGTCGACGTGCCGTCGATCGCGAGCGCTCTCGGTCTACCGGTCGACGGCCCTGGCGCGGTGGTCGGATTCGCCCTCGTCCCGGGCTCCTCGGCGCCCGTCGCGGATCTTGCGACGATGGGAAGCGCTCTGCGACTACATGCGAGCGCGTTTCGACGAGACTCGATAGCGACCATCGTCGACGAGCGCGCTTACGTTCTACTCCCCCGATATTCGTCGCCCACCGCCGTGACGGCGTGGACTCGTCAGCTCGTCGCGCACTTCGAGACCAGATACCGCGCGGTCCTCCATGCGGCAATTGCGCTCGACATCGAGCACCTCGGCGGGGTCGCGGCAGCTCGGTCCGAAGTGGACCGGGTACTGAACGGCACCGCGACATCGACGACGAGCACACGCGTCACGACATTGGCAGAATCGATGACCGCGGTACTGCTCGGCGAGTCCCTCACGGTGCTCCACAGCCATCCCGAATTGCACGACCCGCGCGTGCAGGCGTTGTTCGAGTACGACGAGAACAAGGGCTCGTCGTTACGACAGAGCGTGGAGGCGTTTCTGTACGAGCACGGTGACGTGCGCGCGGCTGCTCGGCGAGTGCAGGTGCACCCCAACACACTTCGCTATCGACTGCGTCGTGTGGAGCAGATCGTGGGGATCGACCTGTCCGACCGAGCGGACCGGCTGCTGCTCGAACTGCAGCTCGCGCTGCCGCGTGACTCACGCGGGCAATGAACACACAGCCACCCCGTCGGGGATAAATGCCTTACTTCGGGGCCGGAACCTTCTTCAGTAGGGCCCGCATGCCCAGCGCGCTCACGACGGGGAACGCGGCGGCCACGAGCCACGGTGACCCCGACGCCCACCCGGTGGCCGGAACCGCATCGACGACGGCACCGACGACAACCGACCCGACGAGCACGCCGATGCCACCCAGCGACGCCATGAATCCGTAGTACGAGCCCAAACGCCTCTCGGAAGCGAGGCGGGGAACGAGATCGCGCGCCTGCGGCAGCGTGACCATCTGTCCGAGCGCGAGCACGAGGACGAACACGGCCGCCGGGAGCAGACCCACCAGACCGTCGAGCTGCAGCGGCGTCGCGAGCGCGACGACCACGAACGACAGTGCCATCACGACGAATCCGATCGGCAGAACCACGCGCGGCGACCTGCGGCTTACCGTCCGGGTGACGAACATCTGCGACGACACCACGAACACTGCGGACAGGGCGAAGAACCACCCCAGCACCGACTGCGAACCCCACGCACGTTCGACTTCGAGAGGGAGCAACAGGTACAGCTGGTTGTAGGCGATCAACTGGGCGCTCATCGCGAGCGCGAACAGCACGAACACCCTGTTGTGCACCACTTCGTTCCACCCCGCGAGCCAGGAGTCCCCCCGATGCTCGCCCGGCTCTCGGGGCAGCCACTTCAGGTGGGCCACAAGCACTCCGACGAAAATCAACGCCGCCACCACGCACGCGAGCCTGAAATCGACGAGCAACAAGAGCGATCCCACCAAGGGACCGGTGAACGATCCGATCTGATTGCACACCGACAGCAACGCGAATGTCTGCACTCGGCTGGGTCCGCCGTCGCGATCACTCTTGCCCGCCTCGGTCGCTATCGCGGATTCGACCGCGGGCGAGAACAGAGCCGCCGCGAATCCGACGGCAACCGTCGAGGCGAGCACGCCGGCCAGAGAGTCCGACACGGACAAGCCGAGAAACCCCGCCACACGCACGACACAGCCGACGAGGACGACGGGCTTGACGCCCCATCGATCGGACAGAGTTCCCCCGACGAAGAAGAGCCCCTGCTGCGAGAACGTCCGCACTCCGAGCACGACGCCGACCACGGCTGCGCCGAGACCGAGATCGCCGGTCAAGTGCACCGAGAGGTACGGCAGCACCATGAAGAACCCGACGTTGAACGTCAACTGGGTCAGGACGAGCAAACGAATCGCAGGGCTGGCCCGCCTCATCTCGACAATGAACGACCAGCCCCATTTTCGTGCTCGAGTGTCAGGGCCCGCGGCCACGCACATCTCCCTCGTCGACCGATGTTGCCGACAGGGACGTTACCGGTGCGGATCGATGTGACTTCACCGCGCGGGATAGGTTAGCCTATCCGCGTTCGTCGCCACGTACGTTCTGCGCGAGTGAATGGCGCAGCAACGCCGCGTCCACTCACGCATCGGTCTCGTCGAAAGAGTTTCCTACAGTGAGTGCACTCTCCAGACGCGTCGGCGTCCTGTCGACCGTCGCCCTGCTCGCCGGCCTGCTCACCGCATGTGGCGAATCCGAGGCCGTTTCTCGGACCGACGCCGTGGCCGGAAACGGCGACACCTCGTATCCGCTCGTCATCGACAACTGCGGGCAGTCGGTCACGGTGGACGCGCCTCCGCAACGGGTGGTTTCCCTCGATCAGAACTCCACCGAGATTCTGCTCTCGCTCGGATTGCAGGACCGCATGGTCGGCACCGCGTCGTGGACCGATCCCGTACGGGAGAACCTCGCGGCCGCGAACGCCAAGGTCCCGAGACTGGCAGACAACGCCCCCACCTACGAAGTGGTGCTCGACGCCGAACCCGACTTCGTCACTGCGTCGTTCGGACGCCACTTCAAGGAAGGTGGCGTCGCCGAACGCAGTCGCTTCGCAGAGACCGGGGCGCAGACCTACCTGTCGCCGACGGACTGTGACAACGGAGTGAGCATCAACGGCGGCAACAAGAGAACCACCCCGCTGACGATCGACTCTCTCTACCAGGAGATCTCCGAACTCGCCGAGATCTTCGACGTTCAGGACCGCGGCACCGCACTCGTGACCGAACTGCAGAATCGCATGGATTCGGCGACGCAGGACATCACCGATTCGGGCGAAACCATGGCGTTCTGGTTCGCCGACACGAAGAGCCCCTACATCGCCGGCGGCCGCGGCTCGGCGAACCTCATCGCCACCACCGTCGGCGCCACCAACGTCTTTTCCGACATCGAAGACGACTGGCCCGCGGTCGGCTGGGAAACCGTGGTGGACCGCGACCCATCCGTGCTCGTCCTCGGTGACCTGCTGCGTGCGCGATTCCCCGGCGATGTACTTGCAGACAAGATCGCGTTTCTCGAATCCGATCCGGTGACCAGAACGATGCGTGCGGTCCAGGACAAGCGCTACATCTCGTTGCACGGCGCCGAGATGAACCCGTCGATCAGAATGGTCGACGGTGTGGAGAAGGTCGTTGCGGGCCTTCGCGAGATCGGTTCGCCGTCCTGAGCACGCAGACCACGGTCGACGCGCGTGGTGCGCGCCGACAGGTCGGTCTCCCCGTCGTCATCGGAAGCGGGCTGGCGCTACTGCTGCTGTCCGTTGCCGTGGCGATGACACTCGGGCCGGCGAACGTGTCGTTGGTCAACGTCCGCGACATCGTGACCAATCATCTCGGACTGACCGACATTCCGGTCAAGGTGTCCAAGAACGCCATCGTCTGGGAAGAACGTCTGCCTCGAAGCCTGGTTGCTGCGGCATGCGGCAGCGGTCTCGGCATCTGCGGCGTCATCATGCAGTCCCTCTTGCGCAATCCGTTGGCCGATCCGTTCGTGCTCGGCATCAGTTCCGGCGCGTCCACCGGAGCGGTGATCGTCGGAGTTCTCGGAGTCGGCGGGGCAGCACTGGGGTTGTCCGGCGGTGCGTTCATCGGCGCCCTGGTGGCGTTCGGTCTCGTTCTCTTGCTGGCGAACCTGTCCGGAGGAAACCACGACCGCGTCATTCTCGCGGGTGTGGCCAGCACGCAACTGTTCTCGGCCCTGACATCGTTGGTCATCTTCGCCTTCGCCGACTCCGACGAGACTCGGGGCGTCATGTTCTGGTTGCTCGGATCGCTCGAGGGCGTCCGGTGGAACGACGTCGTCCTGTGCGCGGCAGTCGTCGCGGTTGGCGTCGGCATCTGTTTCTACTACGCGTTCGTGCTCGACGCGTTCAGCTTCGGCAACGAGGTCGCGTCGTCGCTCGGAATCGACGTTCGCACAGCACGAACGGCGCTCCTCGTCGTCACGGCACTGATCACCGCGACGCTTGTCAGCGTTGCAGGCGCCATCGGGTTCGTCGGCCTCGTATTGCCGCATGCTGCACGGGTTCTCGTCGGACCCCGTCACCAGCGACTGATTCCGGTGACCGCGGTCATGGGTGCCGTGTTCATGGTGTGGGTCGACGCCGTCTCACGCGTCGCGTTCGCCCCGACGCCTCTGCCTGTGGGAGTCGGCACCGCACTCGTGGGTGTTCCCGCGTTCATCGCCATCCTCGCCCGACGGAAAAGGTCGACGTGACACTCGCAGCTACCGACGTACGCTGGCAGCGCGGCGCAGCACTCGTCGTCGACGGCGTCTCCCTCACGCCCGAGCCCGGCGATACCGTCGGCCTGCTCGGCCCGAACGGATCCGGCAAGTCATCGCTTCTGCAGCTGATGAACGGTGCGGTGAAACCGACCTCGGGTGTGGTCACGCTCGACGGCGCGGACATGAACGCGGTGCGTCGTCGCGACATCGCGAAAGTGGTTGCGGTCGTGAGTCAACACGCCGACACCGACTTCGATCTCACCGTCGCCGACGTCGTCCGACTCGGCCGAATCCCCCACCGCGGCGCATTCGGCGGAAACGCCACGGCAGACCAGCGTGCCGTCGACGCCGCTCTGGCGCACACCGGCCTCACCGACAAAGCACACCGGCTGTGGCATCAACTGTCCGGTGGTGAACGGCAACGTGCACAGATCGCCCGAGCACTCGCGCAGGAACCGCGGGAATTGTTGCTCGACGAGCCGACCAATCACCTCGACATCCAACACCAACTCGAATTGCTGTCACTGGTGTCCCGGTTGCCCATCACGAGCGTCGTCGCGCTGCACGACCTCAACCTGGCGGCGATGTTCTGTACCAAGGTCATCGTTCTGTCACAAGGCCGGGTCGTCGCAACCGGAATTCCGTCCGAGGTGCTGACCGAAGAACTGATCGAAGAGGTCTACAACGTGCGCGCCCGGGTTCAGGTCGACGACGACCGACGGGTTTTCATCCGGTTCGGAATCTGAGATGCGCGACCGACCGACGGTCGGACGTAAAGTCGAACGATGACTGTGCGAGCGGGTGTCGTTGTCACGGGAACGGAAGTTCTCTCCGGACGGGTCACCGACAGAAACGGCCCGTGGGTGGCCACGCAGCTACTGGAGATGGGCGTCGACGTCGCGCACATCACCATCTGCGGGGATCGGCCCGGTGACCTGACCGCCCAGCTCCGATTTCTCGCCGATCAGCAGGTCGACCTGATCGTCACCACCGGGGGCCTCGGTCCGACCGCCGACGATCTGACCGTGGCGACGGTTGCCGCCCTGTACGGCCGGGAACTGCACGTCGACGTCGAACTCGAGGAACGCATCCACGCAATCGTGCAGCGATGGCGAAGCCGACTGAGCTCGTCGACCGACTCCGAACCGCTACGGGCGGGGATCCGCAAGCAGGCTCTGGTTCCACACGGTGCCGAGTCCATCTCGCCGACGGGAACGGCACCCGGCGTAGCGATGCCCGCCGACGAATCTCGTTCACTACCTGCCGTTCTCGTATTGCCGGGCCCGCCTCGCGAACTGCAGGCGATGTGGCCGGATGCCGTCGAGAGCACACCGGTCGCCGAGGTACTGGCACGCCGAGCGCGGATCCGGCAAGACACCATCCGCGCCTATGGGCTGTCGGAGGCCGACCTTGCCGCGACGCTGCGGACGGCAGAGAGCCGGATGACGGGATTCGACGATCTGGAGATCACCACCTGCCTACGGCTCGGGGAGCTCGAAATCGTCACCCGATACGAGGAGTCCGCGGCGGACACGTATTCGACTCTGGCAGGCCTCATCGACGACGCCCATGGCGCACAGATCTTTTCGACCGACGGGTCCACCATCGACGACATAGTCGCGCGTCACCTGGCTGGGCGCCGGATCGCCACGGCAGAATCGTGCACGGGCGGGATGATCGCCGCCCGGCTCACCGATCGCGCAGGCTCGTCGGCGTACGTCGCAGGCGGCGTGGTGTCCTACGCCAACGAGGTCAAGACGAGCCTCCTCGACGTCCCCGCCGGCATTCTCGACGAGCACGGTGCCGTGAGCGAGCAGGTGGCGGCAATGATGGCGGAAGGCGCGCTGAAGACGATGGACGTCGACGTCGCAATCTCCACGAGCGGGATCGCAGGGCCAGGGGGCGGCACCGAGGCCAAACCCGTCGGCACCGTGTGCATCGCACTCGCGTTCGCCGACCGGCCCACCATCGCCCGGACGCTGCGTCTCCCCGGCGACCGAGCCAGTGTGCGTTCGCTTTCCAACACCGCGGCGATGCACATGCTTGCCGACGCGTTGTCACCTGATCATCGAGTGGAGGCCGGTCTCCGGTCGTCGGAGCACACCTGATCGACCACGTCACCGTTGCGTTCACGCTACGCTGTGGCGCGTGAGTTTCTCGGTCCGGCCGGCAACGTCGTTCACCGACCTGAGTACCGTACTCGGGCCCAAGAACCCGTCGTCTTCGGTGTGCTGGTGCCTCAGTCACCGACTCGACGCCAAGACGAACAAGGCACTCGTCGGTGTGCAGCGCGGCGCCTACGTCGAGACGTTGACTCACCGAGACGTTGCACCGGGAGTGCTCGCCTATGCCGGTGACGAGGTCGTCGGCTGGGCTGCGGTGGCGCCGCGGTCCGAACTGCCGTTCGCTCGGTCACGGAAGATACCGCACGTCGACGCGTCGGCGGTCTGGACGGTGTGGTGTATCCGGGTCCGCCCGGGATACCGCAAACGGGGCGTTTCGCACGTCCTTCTCGACGGCGCCGTCGAATTCGCTGCACACCACGGTGCGCCGGCGCTGGAGGGATATCCGGTCGACAACAGGGGTGAGAAGGTCGATCCGACGATGGCCTACGTCGGAACCCGCAGCTTGTTCGAAGCATCGGGCTTCGTGTTCGCGGCCGAGACGTCCGCGGTCTCCGGTGGATTCACCCGGGTGGTCATGCGCAGACAACTGCACGGGCAGCCCGCGTCGCGACGGTAGATGATGCGACGCGGGCTACGCCGTGAGCTACACCGCCTCGATCTTCGGCAGGATGTCGTTCTTCAGGCGCTTCATGTCGTCCATCGTCTTCGGCGTGGGGACATCGGCGAAGGGCGGCCACACGAGAAGCTTCGTCAGGCCCGCTTCGCGGTACTGTTTGAGCTTGTCGGTCACCTGACGTTCGGATCCGACGAGCAGGTTGGTCGCCTTACCAGCCGGGGTGTCGTCCATGTCGACGTCGGTGATCACGGTCCAGATCATGGTCGCGATGTCGAGGTCGTCGACCGTTCGTGCCGTGTCGAGTTTGTCGAGTTCCGTTGCGATTCCGGCGCGCCAGGTTGCGATCTCTTCGGGAGAGTCCTGAATGCCGATCCAGCCGTCGAGACCGTACCTGGCGACTCGCTTGGCTGCGCGTTCGGCGTCCTTGAGACCGCTGAAATACATTGGCGGACGCGGAGTCTGCAGCGGCTTCGCTCCGAATCCGCTGGGGCCGAAATCTGCGAACTCGCCGTGGTACTCGAACACATCGTTGGCCCAGATGCCCTGCAGGATCTCGATCGTCTCTCGCAGGTGTTGATGGCGACGCGGGAAAATATGACTCGCGCTGGCGGCTGCGAATTCCTCTGGCATCCAACCGGATCCGACTGCGACGTTGAGTCGACCGTTGCTCAGGTGATCGATCGTCGCCAGTTCGGCGGCCAAGACGCCCGGTGCGCGGTACGGGGTGTCGATGATACTCATCCCGATTCGAATGGTGCTGGTCTTGGCCGCCAGCCACGGCAGCAACGGGAAGCCCTGTAGGAATTCACCCCGCGAGGACACGGGCAGTTGCTTGGGCAGCTCGTGCATCATCCCGAAGGCGTATTCCATCTCGGCGCGGTCGGAGGCCTCCGGGACGATGATTCGGTCCAGGGTCCAGACCGACTCGTACTCGAGTTCCTCCGCCAGGCTGGTGAGGTCCTCGAGTTCGGCGACGGTGATCTTCTCGCGGAAGTTGGGCAAGTACAAAGCAAGCTCGAACATGTGTGTTCCTCCTCGTGAGGTCTGTATGGATCGATGGGTGCGGCTCAGTCGGCGACCAGGGTCGACCTGATTTCGGTCTTGAGAATTTTCCCGACGGTCGAGCGCGGGAGGTCAGGCCACACCTCGATCTGCTTGGGCGCCTTGACCGATCCGACCCGATCCTTGACGAAGGCGATGAGTTCACTCGGCGCCGGGGACGCACCCTCGTGGAGCAGGACCACAGCAGTGACGCGCTCGCCCCACTTGTCGTCGGGCAAACCGATCACTGCGCAGTCACGGACGGCATCGTGGGCCATGAGCGCCTGCTCCACCTCGGCGGAATATACGTTGAAGCCGCCGGTGATGATCATGTCCTTGGCGCGGTCGACGATGAAGAGCAGACCGTCGTCGTCGAGGTAGCCGATGTCGCCGGTGTGGTGCCATCCGTGCGCCGACGCAGCGGCGGTCGCTTCGGGATTGCGGAAGTATCCGGCCATCACCAGCGGTCCGCGGACGCAGACTTCGCCCCTGGCCCCCGTCGGGACCGGGTTTCCGGCTTCGTCCAGAATCGCCACCATCACCAACGGCGACGGGTAGCCGGCGCTCGTCAGGCGTGCGTCGTCGATGCTCCCGTCGGGGCGACGGTGTTGAGCGGGCGACAGCGTCGAAATCATCATCGGCGCCTCGGACTGGCCGAACAGCTGTGCCATCGGGCCGATCCGTTCGAGCGCTTCGGCGAGGCGTGCGCTCGAAATGGGCGCCGCCCCGTACCAGAAGCATTGCAACGACGACAGATCCGTCGCGTCGAGCCTCTCGTGTGCCAGTGTCATGTAGATCAACGTGGGCGGCAGAAAGGTGTGTGTGATCCGGTGACGCGCGACCAGCGCAAGGAACTCGCCTACGTCGGGATGGTCCATCACGACTATCTCCCCACCCAGCGCCATGATGGGGAAGCACAACACCCCGGCCGCATGAGTGAGCGGTGCCAGCGCGAGGTACCGGGGACGGCCGACGAACGGATACTGCATCAGCACGATCGATGTCATCGTCTGCAGATTGCCGTCGGTGAGCATGACGCCCTTGGGCTTGCCGGTAGTACCGCCGGTGCCCACGAGTGCGACGACATCGTCGGCAGATGTCGCGTCCGGCGCATCGTCATCGGCTGCCGCGGCGAGCCAGTCGTCGAAACCCTCAGCGACACTGTCGGACTCGCCGAACCGCACCAAGGTGGTGAGCCTGGACAGCCGGGGCGCGATCTCGGCAACCAGTTCGTCGAACGCCGGCTGGAACAGTAGCGTCGTGCAGTCGAACAAGTCGAGCAAGTCGGCGTTTTCCTGTGCAGCGTTCCGCGGGTTGATGGGGCACCAGACCGCCCCCGACCGGGCGATGCCGAACACACACGCGAACGACGTCGGGTGGTTGGCCGAAAGAATCCCCACTTTGTCCCCGGGCATCACGCCGGCCCGTCTCAACGACCGGGCCACCGATTGCGACAGAGCGACGACGTCTCCGTACGACAAGGACTCGCCGTTCAGCGTGAGACACGGCGCGTCCGGGCCGAGGGACGCACCCTTGTCGAGGTAGAAAGCAAGCGTCACAAGGGAACTCCCGCCGTCGAACTGGCGGACACGCGGTTCACATCCCCATCCCGCCGTCGACGGGAAGTCCGGCACCGGTGATGAACTTGGCGGCGTCGGAAGACAGGAACACCACGGCGTCGGCCATGTCGTCGATCTGGCCGAGACGCCCCAGCGGAGTGAGCTCCGCGACCGCGCCTGCGGCGGCCTCCGGCGACTCGAACAGTCCCAACGCTGCCGTCTCGACAGCAAGCTTGTTGCCCATGGCCGTCGGCGTGAGTCCCGGATAGATCGAGTTGACGCGCACGCCGTATCCGAGCTTGCCGGATTCAGCCGCGGCCACCCTGGTCAGACGATCGATACCCGCCTTGGACGCCGAGTAGATCGCGATACCGGGGAACGCGATCGTCGCCGCGACCGAGGCGATGTTGACCACCGAACCACCGGCGCCGGCTGCCCCACCCGGGCGCATGGCCCGGAAGGCGTGCTTGATGCCGAGCGCCGTCCCCAGGATGTTCACGGTCAGCAGCGCCGACGCTGCTTCGGCGTCCAAGTCGACGAGGAGGTCGGTCACCTCGACACCGGCGTTGTTGACGACGATGTCGAGTCCGCCGAGCGCGGCCACGGCCGCCGACGTCGCTGTCTCCCACCCCGCGTCGTCACGGACGTCGAGGTGGAAGTACTCGGCTTTGGCGCCCGTGGATCGAAGGTTGTCCACCGTCTCTCGGCCCAGGTCGTCGTTGATGTCCGCGACGGCGACCGCCGCTCCCGCTTGCGCCAACGCTGAAGCCATACCGGCGCCCAGCCCTTGTGCGGCCCCGGTGACGAGGGCCGTTCGGCCGGAAAGGTCGTAACTGGTCATGAATGTGCCTCTTTCTCGACAGACCGCAACGCGACGGTGCAACACCCGGCATCGTTCTGGATAAATGAGATCGTCGTCACATTACGAGTCTTATTTGACAACTGTCAAGGATTTTGGACAGGTGTCCAAATCGGCCTCCACGACGTACCTGAGATGCACACCAGCCCTGACTAGCGCCGTACACTCGGTCGATGACCAATGCCACGCAACTGGACGCGCGGACGGGCGCACGCGGCCCGGAGAAGTTCGCGGCACGGCGCGTCGAGCTTGCTACAGCCACCCTCATCACACTCGCCGAGCTGGGGTACGCACGCACCAGCCTGCGCGAGATTGCACAGAACTCGTCGTTCTCCCATGGAGTGCTGCACTACTACTTTCGAGACAAACTCGACCTCATCGCCGAGGCTGTGCGGATCTACGAGGGTGTGTGCGTCACGCGATACGACGAGGCAGTCGCCTCTGCGACTACGGCCGAGGAACTTCGGCAGATGTTCTCGACGATGTTCGTCACGACGCTGCAGTCCGATTCCTCGTTACACCGGCTCTGGTACGACTTGCGTAACCAGACCCGCTACGAAGCATCGCTGCGCGCAGAGGTGAGCGAGATCGAAGCCAGGCGAACCGACATGGTGTGGAACGTCGTGAGCCGCTACTGCGAATTGCGTGGTGAACCAGCTCGGCTGCCCCAGCAGCTGATCTACCTGACATTCGACGGGATCGCCCAACAAGGCCTGGACAACCTGCTCGACGGCACCGACCCAGACATGACGCGTTCGCAGACCCTTCTCGAACAAGCCTTCGACGCAATCTGACCGAATCATCCGGTGTCGGTAGGCGCCATGCCCGAGCCACCGCTACGCTGAGCTATCGACAACGATTGTCAGCAAGCGGCAATCTCGACCGAGGGAGTACGAACCATGGCGTTTCCGATCATCGTCGCGAAAGCAGTATCGACGGTCGTGACCGGTGCGGTCGGCGTCGCCGCGTACAACGGTGCGAAGAAGTTGTACGAGAAGGCGCCTGTTCGTAAGGTCGCGGTGTCGGTCACCGAGGTCGGACTCCGCGCAGCACGAAAAGCCGAGGTACAGGCGGAGTCCGCGCGTCTCGCGGTGTCCGACGTCGTCGCCGAAGCTCGGGATCGCCTCGGTGAGGACGTGCCTCCTCCCGTGGTATCCGAGACCGGACACGGACATTCGCACTGACACCGGGCATACCGTGTCGACTTCGGTTGTATCGCAACACGATGTGCTCCCGACAGGGTTCGAGATTCTGTCCGACGCGGCCGGCCGGATACGGCTACGCGTCGACTGGTTGAAGTCGAGCCCTGGACGCGCGGTGGCCATCGAGGATCACGTCGACAAAGTCCACGGCGTCCGCGCGGTGCACGTGTATCCGCGCACTGCGTCTGTCGTCGTGTGGTACTCGCGCGCTCGCCTCGACCGCGCGGAGTTGTTCTCGGCTGTCGCCTCCGGCCGTGACACGGCTTGGGCACTGGTGCCTGCGCGCAGTCCTCGTTCTGCCGACGTCACCAACGGCGACGTCCTTCGCATGACCATCGGCGGCGCTGCGCTGGTCCTGTTGGGACTGCGGCGGTACGCATTTCGACGCCCGCCGATTCTGGGCCCGACCAGTCGAGTCGTTGCGACGGGCGCCACGATCTTCACCGGCTATCCGTTCCTGAAAGGCGCGCTGCGATCTCTGGCAGGCAATCGGGCAGCAGGTACCGACGCACTGGTCAGCGCGGCAACCGTTGCCAGCCTCGTGTTGCGGGAGAACGTCGTCGCTCTGACCGTTCTGTGGCTGCTCAACATCGGCGAATACCTGCAGGAGTTGACGCTCAAGCGAACCCGGCGGGCCATCTCCGATCTGCTCAGCGGCACCCAGGACACCGCGTGGATCCGGCTCGCCGACGGCTCCGAGATCTCGGTCGACGTCGACCGTCTCGAAGTCGGTGACGACGTCGTCGTCCACGATCATGTCGGCGTTCCTGTCGACGGGATGGTGGTCGACGGCGACGCGGTGATCGACCAGTCGGCGATCACGGGTGAAACGCTGCCCGTGTCGATCACCGCCGGCGACCGCATCCACGCCGGTTCTGTCGTGATTCGTGGCCGTATCGTCGTCAGGGCGTCGGCCGTGGGGCGTGACACCACGATCGGCCGCATCATCGCGCGGGTCGAGGAGGCACAGGAGGACCGTGCGCCGATCCAGACCGTCGGCGAGAACTTCTCGAGGCGTTTCGTTCCTGCGTCGTTCATCCTGTCGGCGCTGACGCTTCTGGTGACCCGTGATGTGCGCCGTGCGATGACGATGCTGCTCGTCGCATGCCCCTGCGCGGTGGGCTTGTCGACGCCCACGGCGATCAGCGCGGCGATCGGAAACGGTGCTCGGCGAGGCATTCTCATCAAGGGCGGCTCGCATCTCGAGTTGGCGGGCCGCGTCGATGCCGTGGTGTTCGACAAGACGGGGACGTTGACCGTCGGCCGCCCGGTCGTCACGAACGTCGTGTCCTTTCACGACGCCTGGGAACCGGAGCAAGTTCTCGCATACGCCGCGAGTTCGGAGATCCATTCGCGTCATCCGTTGGCGGAGGCCGTCATTCGCTCGACGGAGGAACGCCATATCGCAATTCCTCCGCACGAGGAATGCGAGGTCCTCGTCGGCTTGGGAATGCGCACGGTCGCCGATGGGCGGACACTGCTTCTCGGCAGCCCGTCGCTCCTGCGCAGCGACAACGTCGACGTATCGGAGAAGGCAGCCGATTGGGTGTCACGGTTGCAGCGCGAGGCCGAGACTCCCCTGCTCCTCGCGGTCGACGGGACGCTGGTCGGTCTGATCAGTCTGCGAGATGAGGTGCGCGCCAACGCATTGCGCGTCCTGAACGAGCTACGCGCCGACGGGGTGGAACGCATCGTCATGCTCACCGGTGATCACCCGGAAACGGCGGCTGCAGTGGCTGCCGAACTCGGCATCGACGAGTGGCGGGCCGAGGTCATGCCGGACGGGAAATTGGAAGCCGTACGCGAGCTGCAGGAAGCGGGCTATGTCGTCGCCATGGTGGGTGATGGCACGAACGACGCGCCCGCGCTGGCCGTCGCCGACATCGGTATCGCAATGGGATTGGCGGGGACCGATGTCGCCGTCGAGACCGCGGACGTCGCACTCGCCAGCGACGACCTGGACCGACTACTCGACGTCCGCGACCTCGGCAGGCATTCGGTGTCGGTCATCCGACAGAACTACGGAATGTCCATCGCCGTGAACGCCGTCGGCTTGATCGTCAGCGCCGGAGGCGCCCTCTCCCCCGTGCTGGCGGCAATTCTGCACAACGCTTCCTCGGTTGCGGTGGTGGGCAACAGTTCCCGGCTCATTCGTTACCGACTGTGAGCGTTACTCGACCATCGGTTCGTTCACCCGTGAGGACCACGTGTCGGAGCGGTGTTTGCAGGCAGGTACCGCGGGTACGCGCACGTCGTGACTACTGTGAACCGGATCACCGAGCCGTGGGGTGAGCGCACCCCCTTCTCCCGCGGCGAGCGGTGGCCGGTACGCGTGGACACTCATCTTGCCGACGGAGTGTCCGACGCGGACGTCGACGCCTGGGTTCAATCGGCGTCGCTTCTGCACAGCAACGGCGATGCCATGGACATCGCGGTCAAGGACGGCTCCATCGTGGGGGTTCGTGGTCGGGCCGACGACCGGGTCAACCACGGCCGTCTCGGACCCAAAGACCTCTACGGGTGGCAGGCCAATGCGTCACGCGATCGTCTCACGACACCGCTGATTCGCGTCGACGGTGAACTGGTGGAAACCGACTGGGACACCGCGATGAACCGAATCGTCGACCGCAGTCGCGCCCTGTTGGACGAGCAAGGGCCCAGTGCGCTCGGCTTCTACACGAGCGGGCAACTGTTCCTCGAGGAGTACTACACCCTGGGAGTGATCGCACACGGGGCGATCGGCACGAACCACGTCGACGGCAACACCCGCCTGTGCACGGCCACCGCGGCGGAGGCCCTGAAGGAATCGTTCGGCTGCGACGGGCAACCCGGAAGCTACACCGACGTCGATCACGCCGACGTCATCGCGCTGTTCGGTCACAATGTCGCCGAAACCCAGACGGTGTTGTGGTCACGCATCCTCGACCGACTCGCGGGAGAGGATCCACCTCGCATTCTGTGTGTCGATCCTCGTCCCACCCCCGTCGCCCGGGCAGCGACCATCCATCTCGCGCCGTTGCCCGGCACGAACGTGGCGTTGATGAACGGGCTCTTGCATCACGTGATCGCCTCCGGGTGGATCGACAAGGACTACATCGACGCGCACACGGTCGGCTTCGACGAACTGTCTTCGCGCCTCGCCGATTACACCCCCGAACGGGTCGCCGATATCTGCGGCGTGTCCGCGGACGACATTCGCAGTGCTGCCGAACTGGTCGGTACCGCGGACCGTCTGCTTTCGACGGTTCTGCAGGGTTTCTACCAATCGCATCAGGCCACCGCCGCCGCGGTACAAGTGAACAACCTGCACCTGCTGCGCGGCATGCTCGGCAAACCCGGGTGCGGGCTATTGCAGATGAACGGGCAACCCACCGCCGAGAACACTCGCGAATGCGGTGCCGACGGAGACCTCGCGGGCTTTCGAAACTGGTCCAACAACACGCACGTGCAACAGTTGTCGCAGTTGTGGAACCTCGAGATGCACAGCATCCCGCACTACTCCCCTCCCACCCACGCCATGCAGATCTTCCGCTACGTCGAACAAGGTTCGATCCGCATGCTGTGGGTCAGTGCCACCAACCCGGCGGTCTCGCTACCGGAGCTGTCCCGGATCCGATCCATTCTGTCTCAGCAGCGCCTGTTCCTGGTGGTTCAGGACATATTCCTCACCGAGACAGCCGAACTCGCCGATGTGGTTCTCCCGGCCGCGACCTGGGGCGAGAAGCTCGGTACTTTCACCAATGCCGACCGAACCGTCCACCTGTCCGACAAAGCCGTCGAACCGCCCGGACACGCGCGCGCCGATCTGGACATCTTTCTGGACTACGCACGTCGAATGGACTTCCGAGACAAGGACGACAATCCGTTGCCTCATTGGCAGGACCCGGAATCCGCATTCGAAGCGTGGAAGAAAGCCAGTGCGGGACGCCCGTGCGACTACACCGGGCTCACATACGCACAGTTGCGCGGCGGCAGCGGAATTCAGTGGCCCTGCACTGCGGATCGGCCGAACGGCACCGAGAGGCTGTACGAGAACGGTCAGTTCTTCGCCTCCCCTGACTACTGCGAGAGCTACGGCAAGGACCTCGTCACCGGCACCCCCGTCGAACCGACCGAGTATCGCGCGATGAACCCGGACGGAAAAGCGATCTTCAAAGCCGCCGAGTATCTTCCGCCGCATGAACGGCCGAGTGTCGAGTATCCGTTCGCGTTGATCACCGGACGCACCCTGTACCACTTCCACACTCGAACCAAAACGGCGCGCGCTCCGCAGCTGCAGGCCGCCGCGCCACAGGTATGGGTGGAAATGTCCGCGGGGGACGCGCGCGAGCATCAGATCTCCGAGGGCGATCTGGCGAGGGTGCGCTCCCCTCGTGGGCACATCGACGCTCGTGTCCGAATCACCGATATTCGGCCCGGAGTTCTGTTCGTGCCGTTCCACTACGGCTACTGGGACTCGCACGACGGCGGAAGACACGAGAGAGCCGCGAACGAAATGACCATCACCGACTGGGATCCTGCGTCGAAACAACCGATCTTCAAGACCTCCGCTGCGGACATCGACCGCGTGGCGGGGTCCTCCAACGACACGACGGCGACTCGGCCGCCGTTCGAGAAGTCGAGAAACGAGGCCAGGTCATGAAGATTGCGTTGGCGCTGCGAGAACTCCATCGCTCCGAGGCCAAACTGACACGGATCCTGTCGACCATCGCCGCCCGCCACCGCGTCGAACCGGAAGTCCATCACGTCGCCCTCGACATCCGCGGGTGGTCGATCGACCATCTCGCAGCCCTGGCCGAACATGGGCGGCACTACGAACTCGACCTCGACGCTGAACCTCGCACTGCGGCACTCGGTACCGCTGTGCAAGAACAGATCAGCACCCTGCTCGGCCGACGACCCGAACCGGCCCTGGTGCTGCTGATGGATCTCAGGCATCTGCACCGTGCCGCCGCCGGGGTGTCCCTCGATTGGGAGCTGCTCGCGCAGGGAGCGCAAGCGGTCGGCGATACCGACCTGATCGACCTGTGCCAGCGCTGCCACCCCGACACTCTGCGGCAGATGCGATGGGCGAACGGGATGCTGAAGACACTTTCACCACAGGTGCTCGCAAGCTGAAGCAACTGAAGTCGTTGCGAGACGGATCATTTCGATATCGTGCTCAGCTGTGTGTCGAACAACTGTCACAACTCGCACTGATGATCGTCGTTGTTGCCGGTCGCAAGGACCGAGCCGTCGGCGCGCAACCCGAGGGTGTGTTCGGCGCCGGCAGCGATGGCTACGACGTCGCGCCATGTGCCGACGTCGCACTGCCCCCGAGTGTTGACACCCGCCGCACGAACTCGGCCGCCCGACACGATACCGACCGTGTGATGACTACCTGCGGCGACAGCGGTGATGTTCTCCCACGTGCGGCAGTGGTCAGAGCCAGCATTCCGATTGCCGCAGTACAGGACTCGGCCGTCACCGGTGGTTGCAACCGTGTGCAGATATCCTGCCGACGCGGTGTTCACGTCTCGCCAGTTCTCGACGGCGCATTGCCCTCGGTGGTTGTTACCTGCGGCTGAAACGGTGCCGTCGGCGTGAACGCCGACGGTGTGCCAATCCCCGGCGGTGACGTCGACTATTTCCCGCCAATCCTCGACGTCGCACGCTCCCTCTGCTCGCCTTCCGACCGCACGAACGGTCCCGTCGGCGAAGAGGGCGACCGTCCGTCGCCACCCAGCGGCAATCTCGACCACGTTCGTCCAGTCGCTCACGTCGCACTGACCGTCGCCGTTCCAGCCGACCGCGACGACGGTGCCCTCTGCGCGCAGTCCGACCGTGTGTGATCGACCGGTGTTGGGGGCTGCATGAACGTTTCCGGCTGCAACCATCGTCAGTTCGGACCAGGCGGCAACCTGGGTCTCGGGCCAGTCTGGGTTTCCCGCGGCCACAGCTGAACCGTTGGCCAACACTCCGACGGAATGCCGCCGCCCAGCAGCAATGCTCTGCATCGCGGTCACCGTTTCGGTCGTCCTCGTTTTCTGTCCCAGGGTGCGAGCGTAATTATCGAACGGGGAGAACGCGTACTTGTTGCGTCATGCGGACTCGAGCGTTCGGACAGATATCGCTCTCTGATGGACAACTCATTCCGGCACGGCTCGTCGCGTCTCCGTTGGCGTGTCGTGCGTCACAAGTTGGAGCCTGGACGCGCGCTTTACGTGTGTGTCTACGACCAACTCCCTACGAACGGCTGCCGGTAACTCGGCGCCGACCCGTTCGCGGTGTCGAACCTCGATTCCGCGGGACCGCGATCACGAGTGGAGGAAAAGGATGTCCGACTTCATCGACAAGGCGCAGCACAAGGCCGAGGAGATCGCCGGTGAGGCGAAAGAGCACATCGGTTCAGCAACGGGTGACGACGAGATGCGCGGACGCGGGGCTGCAGAGAAGGCGAAAGCCAACGCTCATCAAGCAGCCGATACCGTGTCCGATGTTGCCTCCGGCGTAGCTGACTCGGCGACCAAGGCGGCATCGTCGATCGCAGACAGCGCAGCGGCCACCGCTTCCGACGCGGCCGACACCGCTGCGGATCTGGTGGACCGGGCATCCGCGAAGGCTCGCGAAGTCGACGTCGATGCCGTCGTCGACACGGCCACCTCGCCCCGGACACTGGCTGTCGTCGCAGCGGTTGTCGGCGCCGTGCTTGCAGCGGTTCTGATCAGCCGTAACCGTCGTCGATGCTCACCGCACTTGGTGCGCGAATCCAAGCGCGCTGCCCGGGCAATCGCGCGGAGCACGGGCTCGAAGCCGATTTTCGGCCGCTGATGGTCTCACGCATCGATGCATTCCAACGGAGGCATCCCGCGGCAGGATTTCCGCTCGCGGTCGTCTACAAGTTTCTCGACGACCGCGGCGGTTATCTGTCTGCGCTGATCGCTTACTACGCGTTCCTGTCGCTGTTTCCTCTTCTGCTGCTGTTCACGACGTTGCTGGGCATCGTATTGTCGGGCAACCCCGAACTGCAGGAGCGCATTCTCGATTCGGCGATGAGTCAGATCCCGGTGATCGGCGATCAGTTGGGTCAGCCGGATCGGCTCAGCGGAGGTGTCACCGCGATCGTCATCGGCGTGGTCGGTTCCCTGTACGGCGGACTCGGGGTCTCCCTGGCAGCGCAACACGCACTCAATACGGCGTGGTCCGTCCCACGGAACATTCAGCCGGATCCGCTACGAGCGCGGCTCAGGGGCTTGTTGCTGCTGACCACGGTCGGCTCCGCGATCGTCGGACTGACGGTCCTCAACGCGGTGGCGTCGTCGGGCATGTTCGGTGTCGCCGGCGGTACGCTCGCCCTCGTTGGAGCAATTGTGCTGAACAGCGCAGTGTTCGCCGCGGCCTTTCGTATCGGCACTGCCCGAGCACTCTCGGTGCGAGACGTTCTTCCAGGAGCGATCGCGGCAGCGGTCATCTGGCAGGCACTCCAGTCCTTCGGCGGAATCTACATCCGCTACGTAGTCGGGAATGTCAGCACCAGTAACGGTGTCTTCGCAATCGTCCTGGGTCTGTTGGGTTTTCTGTACGTCGCGTCGGTACTCATCGTCGTGTGCATCGAGATCAACGCGGTGCGGGTGGACAACCTGCACCCCCGGGCTCTGCTGACGCCCTTCACGGACAACGTCGACCTCACCGAGGGAGACAAGAACTCCTACACCGGACAGGCAGAAGCCCAGCGCAACAAGGGATTTCAAGAAATCACCGTCACGTACGACGACAGCGATGCCCGGTGACGTCGTAGAAGAAGGCCGATCGCTCGGCGGGACGACCTCGTATCAGCGTGGTCTGCCCTGAGCGCTGGGCCCGCGAAAGTCGCTTCCGAGTGATGTTCGGACGCCGATATCACGAACGAAATCGTCGTTCCACGGGCATACTGACGCCACCGCCCTCGAAATGCTCGGCACGATCGGGGTCGGTCCGAGTGCCGCGACGGGAGTGACCTGTGCACAACGCGAACAAGCTGGGCGTGCTGCTACCCAGAGACATTGCGATCGAGGACTTTCTGACATTCGCGCACACGTCGGAACGTCTGGGTTTCGACGAGCTGTGGCTCGCCGAGGATTGCTTCTTTCGCGGCGGAATCGCCCAGGCGACAGCCGTACTGGCCTCGACCAGTCGGATCACTGTCGGCATCGGCATCCTTCCTGCCGCTTTGCGGAACCCGGTCGCAACGTCGCTCGAAGTGTCCTTCCTGACGGAGTTGTACGGCGACAGACTGATCCTGGGCATCGGCCACGGAATGCCTACCTGGATGCAGCAAGCAGGAGTGTGGCCCGAAAGCCCCCTTACATTGCTGTCCGAGAACATCACCGCAGTTCGACAACTGCTTACAGGCAAGACCATCGAATCAGCCGGCCGTTACGTACACCTCGATGACATCGCGCTCGAGTTTCCTCCTCGCTCGGTGCCGCCGATCATGGCAGGCGTTCGCGGACCGAAGTCTCTCAGGGAATCGGGCCGAGTAGCAGACGGCACAATCCTTGCCGAGCCATCGACACCTGAGTACGTCGTCGCCGCTCGGCAATCCATACGCGGCGGCGCCGAGCACCGAATAGTCGCTTACAACGTGGCAGCAGTGAACGAGTCTGCCGACTCGGCACGTCAGGTGGTGCGGCCAGCGTTACGCGTAGTGGCCGAGCCCGAATGGCGTGCCCACATCCAACCCCTGGACTTCTCGGAAAAGCTCTACGACTTGCGGTCTCGTTGCGAGACAGCCGACGAATTCGCAGAGCGCATGCCCGCGGAATGGGTCGACCGTCTTGCATTGGCGGGAACGCCCG
The DNA here is from genome assembly GCF_019835205.1 of Rhodococcus sp. BP-261. Lineage (NCBI taxonomy): Bacteria > Bacillati > Actinomycetota > Actinomycetes > Mycobacteriales > Nocardiaceae > Rhodococcus > Rhodococcus sp. BP-261. The sequence continues at coordinate 395,563 of NZ_JABUCO010000002.1, forward strand.
AAACCGTGGCGCAGCGCATTCGTCAGTTGCATGAAGCAGGAGTCGACACCGCGGTGCTGGTGCCCCCGTCGGGACACGACTATCTCGACAGTTTGCGCAACTTCGAAACAATGCTGACGCTGTTCGGGTAAAGGTCGGAGTGACCGTGATCGATACCGCGACCAGTGCCGTCGAGACCACCGAGCCAGTGAGAGCCAACCCAGACCTGACCACCGACTCGAGCGGAACCGCCTACATCACCAACGGCGAAGGCAGCTCTGTGAGTGTGTTGACCACAGCTACCGACCGGTGCACCGGTATTGCCTGCATCCCACTGGATCCTTCGGCGGTTGGCAGATCCAGCAGCGCGCCCTCGGGCAGCCGGGGCCGCACGTACTGCGTTATTCGATTGCGCCACAACTCAATCAGGGCGGAACCCGGTTCCCTGGGAGATCAAACTATCGGGTAGGTTTTGTGCATGACTCCGACGTGGAAACAGATCGAGAGCAACGCCGGACTTGGGCTCGGATCCCACGCAAGCGACGGAGTTTTCGTCCGCGCCAACTAAGATCCTCTAGCGCAGACAATTCACCGCTCCACCTGTGGGACACGCCAGTGGATGGATCGCATTTGTGAGCTCGGTGCAGCTCCTATCGTCCTCGGTGCGGCGTGTCAGGAATTCGATGGACCGCTCCGGCACGCTCTAAAGTGCTCAGATGTAACGCCTGGCAGCACACAAAGATACTTGATCGGCATACACCGACACAGAAACGGGACGCATCAATGACGCCCAAGTACATCGCAGCATCGTGGCTCCTTGTCCCTGCCATCACCGCGCTCGTTCTGACAGGCTGCGGCAGCACCAGCGGCGTCCCGACAGCAGAACGAAGCGGCACGAGCACCGATGCGACTACTGCGCGACCGACCGATGCGACGGTTCCGATCGGAGCCGCACAGGATGTCACCGACGACGACGTGACGACTCGGATTACCGTCCAAACCCTCGCCCCTGCACAAGGGTCGAAGTACGGCCTCCCCGCCGCCGGTGAACTGCACCAGATCACAGTCACAGTGGAAGGGGTTCGAGGGACCACAAACGTCAATCCGCTCTACTTCACCGCCAGGGCGGCCGACGGCACCTCCTACGACGCAGCACTCGGGACAGTCGACGGGCAACTTCCGACAGGAACCGTCACATCGGGAGACATCCTCAAAGGAGTTGTCGCCTTCGATGTCACCGGACCGCCGATCGCATCCATTCGCTACAACGGCGCCCTCGGAGACGAACTGGCCAAGTGGGTTGGACAATCAGCAGCATCCGCGCCATTTACATCTCCCTCGCCAGCCATCGCACCTACGCCCTCGACCGGATCGGCACGAGGCGACCTCGCCCTGGCCTCCACCATGTCAGTCCCGTCGTGCAACGGCACAGGCATCGTCGTGCTGTATTCGGCAACCAACCCGAACACCTACGCGCAGGAGGTCGCAGCGGAACTACTCGCCAACCCAGGTGCGCAGTATCTGCGCACCGACAACGCGTGTCCGTCGCTTCGACAAGCCACCACCGACGGAAACGCTATCTACGCGGTCTACCGCATCGCGGGCACGACCGCGGCCGAGGTATGCGCCGCCGTCGCGGCATCCGGCGGCGACTCGTACGGCAAATGGCTCGACACCACCACAGACCCGAGCTACATCATCCCGTGTTAAACGCGAACGACAGCGGCTAGCACACGCCGCATCGACAGTGCGCTGCCAGCGGATCTAGACGACAAGTAAACGGAGCCATCGATCTAGTCCCAAGAGGCAACTCGACACGGACCTCTCTGGACTCCATAGCTACTTGACAGCAATCCTGCCGAATCAAGTGGCTTCGTCCGCCCGGGTCCATTCGCTCAACCAACGCAGATTTCCGGACATCCGTGGATCCACCTGGACACCGCCTCAGCGCCGAATTCGACCCTGAAAGGAACGAGTGGTGACACTCTCGCGGCACGCAGACGAAGAAGGCGGCTTCGGATTTCTCCGAAACCGCCTCTGAACTGCGCTTCTAAATGTCGGGCTGACAGGATTTGAACCTGCGACCACTTGACCCCCAGTCAAGTGCGCTACCAAGCTGCGCCACAGCCCGCCGCACCCCTCTCGGGGTGCTCGACGAGACTACCCCAGCCCCGCCCCTGAGAGGAAATCGCCTGCTCAGGGGCTGGGCGGGTCAGCTCATCGACGCTTGCCGGGCCTCTCGCGCTTCTCGCGGATGCGCACATTGACGCGAACAGGGCTGCCGTCGAACCCGAACTCTTCACGTAGGCGCCGCTCGATGAACCGGCGGTAGCCGGCCTCGAGGAAGCCCGTCGTGAAGAGCACGAACGTCGGGGGCCGCGTCGTCGCCTGCGTCGCGAACATGATTCGCGGCAGACGACCACCACGCATCGGCGGCGGCGTCGCGGCGACGACCTCCTTGAGCCAACTGTTCAGGCGCCCGGTCGGGATTCGCTTGTCCCAGGACTCCAACGCCGTCTCCAGCGCCGGCACGAGCTTCTGAACTGCCCTACCGGTGTGCGCCGAGATGTTGACGCGCTGCGCCCACGGCACACGAACCAGATCGCGGTCGATTTCCTTCTCGAGCTGCAGGCGACGATCCTCGTCCACGAGGTCCCACTTGTTGAACGCGAGCACGAGCGCGCGACCGGCATCGGCCACCATGCTCAGCACCCGTAGGTCCTGCTCGGAAATCACCTGTGACGCATCGATCAACAGAATCGCGACCTCGGCGGCCTCGATCGCCGACTTCGTCCGCAGCGACGCGTAGAACTCCGCACCGCTCGCGTGCGAGACTTTCTTGCGCAGACCAGCAGTATCGACGAAACGCCAAGTCTTGCCGCCCAATTCGACGAGCGAGTCGACGGGGTCGACCGTCGTACCGGCAACATCGTGCACCACCGACCGCTCGTCCCCCGACAGCTTGTTGATCAGCGACGACTTGCCGACATTCGGCTTGCCCACCAACGCAACTCGGCGCGGACCTCCACCGGGAATTCCTTCACGCGGTGTTTCCGGTAGCGCTTCGAGCACGAGGTCGAGCAAGTCACCCGTTCCGCGGCCGTGCGTCGCCGAAACCGATTGCGGCTCACCGAGACCCAGCGACCACAGCGACGCGACCTCGGATTCGGTCCGTGCGTCGTCGACCTTGTTGGCCACCAGGATCACGGGAGTCTTCGATCGCCGCAACGTACGTGCGACGGCCTCGTCCGTGGTGGTCGCCCCGACACGGGCGTCGACGACGAGCAGAATCGCGTCGGCAGTACGCATCGCCAATTCTGCTTGGCGCGCAACGGATTGCTGCAGGCCCTTCGCATCGGGCTCCCAACCGCCTGTGTCCTGCACCAGGAATCGACGTCCGGCCCAGTTCGCCTCGTACGAGACACGGTCACGGGTCACGCCGGGGATATCCTCGACCACTGCTTCACGACGGCCGATGATGCGGTTGACGAGAGTCGACTTGCCCACGTTGGGACGTCCGACCACCGCGAGCGTCGGAACAGCTACGTCCGCGCCCTCCTCGTCACCGTCGACGAAGTCGGCGAGGTCCCACTCCCCCTCGTCGCTCCAGGTGCCGTCGCCGGCCGTTTCTGCCGCGTAGAAATCGTCGGTCACTGCACAACTCCAGTTCTGTCGCTTACGACCTGCAACAACGCGGCGATGACGCCGTCCATGCCCAGGTCGCTGGTGTCGACGATCACCGAATCCTCCGCAGGCCGCAGCGGCGACACCGCGCGGGTGGAGTCCGCGTGATCGCGGCGTTGGACGTCGGCGAGGACGGCTTCGTAGTCGTCGCCTCGTCCCTGAGAAATGTTCTGCTTGTTGCGTCGATCCGCACGCGCCTCGGGTGACGCCGTCAGGAAGACCTTGACGTCGGCATCCTGCAGGACGACGGTGCCGATGTCGCGCCCTTCCACGACGATCCGCGGGAACGACGCAGCGATGTCACGCTGCATCTGCACCAGAAGCTCGCGCACACGCGGTACGGCGGACACCGCCGAAACCGCCTTGGTGACGGCGTCGCCACGAATCTCGGCGGACACGTCCTCGCCGCCCATCGTGACGGCTTCGGCGGTCGGGTCCGTGCCGATGTCCAGTGGCAGTGTCGCGACGACCTCCGCAACCTTGTCCGGGTCGGTCGGATCGATGCCCGCGCGGAGCACCCACACCGTCGCGACGCGGTACATCGCGCCCGTGTCGAGGTATCGGGCGTCGAGCGCGGTGGCGAGCTTGCGCGACACCGTCGACTTCCCGGTTCCCGACGGACCATCCATGGCGACGACGAGACCCGCCATCAGAGGCCGACCGATTCGTACAGCTTGCCGACCTCACCGCGTCCGAGGACACGCAGCGTGCCGGGACGCTGGTCGCCCAGCGCGATGTTGCCGACGTCGGTGCGCACGAGGCGGCCGACGGGGAACCCGACGTGATCGAACAGGCGTCGAACGATGTGCTTGCGACCCTCGTGCAGCGTGATGCGCACGAGAGACAAACCGTTCGAGATGTCGAGAAGGGCGAAGCCGTCGACCTTGACCGGACCGTCGTCGAGGACGACGCCGTCGCGCAGCTTCTTGCCCAGGTCACGCGGAATCGCGCCGAACAGCGTCGCCAGGTAGGTCTTCGAGACCTCGTACGACGGGTGCATCAACCGATGGGCCAGGTCACCGTCGTTCGTGAACAGCAGCAGGCCTTCGGTGTCGGCGTCGAGACGGCCGACGTGGAACAGGCGCTGACCGGCCTGGACACGCTCGGACACGATGTCGCCGACGCAGGGACGTCCCAGGTCGTCGGACATCGTGCATTGCCAGCCACGCGGCTTGTTCATCGCGAGGTGGACGAGCTCTTCCTTGACGACGACGCGTGTGCCGTCGACACGCACGACCGCCACGTTCGGATCGATGCGGATGCCCTGCTCGGTGACGATCCGACCGTCGACCTCGACGCGTCCGTCGGCGATGAGTTCCTCGGCGGCACGCCGCGATGCGACGCCTGCCTGCGCGAGAACCTTCTGTAGGCGAACGCCCTCACCGCGGGGCACGTGACGACGCTTGCTGTCCGCGTCGGCGTACTGGTGCTTCGCCGGCTTGGCGTTGCTGATGGTGGTCGTGGGGACCTGCTTCTTCTGCGGCTTCGGAGGTTTGGGCCGAGAAGGCTTCTTGCGGGGCACCGCGTCGTTGCTGCGGTCGTTGATGCCGCTGTGTCCCGACGAATCGGCGGCTTTGCGCGGTGCGGCCTTGCGGGGGGCGCTTCCGCGCGCGGTTCCGCTGCGCGGATCCTCCGACCTGCCACCTGCGGTCGGCTTCCTGCGCGGAGCCTGTTGTCTGTTCCTGTCCGGTGTGCCATCACGGCGAGCGGGCTTGTTCACTTTTGTGTACCTATTCAGTCGTCCGAGTCGAGCTCGGCTACCGGATCGGGTTTCGATCCGCGGTTCTTGGTGGAGCGGGTGACTCTCGGGTCCGTGTCCATGCTGTCACTGATCTCGTCGATCAGGTCGACACCCGGCAACAACGGTGCCAGCGGCGGCAGGTCCGTCAGCGATGCCAGGCCGAGTCGTTCGAGGAACAACTCGGTGGTGGAGTACGTCGTCGCGTTCGATTCCGAATCCACTCCGGCCTCCGAAATCAGTCCGCGAGCGAGCAATGTGCGCATCACCCCGTCCACGTTGACGCCGCGCACAGCACTGACCCGCGCGCGAGTCAACGGTTGACGATATGCGATAACGGCCAGAGTCTCCAATGCCGCACGTGTGAGCTTCGACCGAGCACCGTCGAGAAGGAGCCGCTCGACATACGGCGCGTACGCCGTGCGGGTGTAGAAACGCCATCCGTCGGCCGCGTAGCGAAGGTCGATTCCGCTGCCGCGTTCGGTGAACCCGGCAGACATTCGCGCGAGCGTCGACTTCACGCGCGCGACGTCGCTACCCACCGCCGACGCCAGTTGCTCGTTCGATGCGGGCGAGTCGACGACGAGCAGTACCGCCTCCAACGCAGCTTCCAAGGTCGCGTCGTCGAGTTCCGAGTCGTCCTCGGCCTGCTCGTCCAGCTGTGTCACGTCCTCATCCATAATCCACCGCCGCGACGAGTACGTCGTCGGACTTCGCCTTGCCCGTCCAGCTCACCAGCAATTCTCCCAGCGGCTCGGGTTGTTCGAACGCGAGTACCTGCTCGCGGAACAGCTCGAGCAACGCAAGAAACCGCGCAACGATTTCGACGGTGTGCTCGCACCCTTCGGTGAGGTCGCCGAACGGCGTCCAGGCACCCTCGCCGTTGCTCCTGAGCTTGTCCATGATCCACTCCGCCTGCTCGGGCACCGACACCGAATGCTGGTGAATGTGATCGAGGCCGACCTTCGGCACCGGCTTCGGCCGAAACGCAGCGGCAGCGATGTCGGCGAACCGCGCAGGATCGACACCCAGCAGCACCTCGGGGATCAGGTCCGTGAAGCGATCCTCGACCGACACCGACCGCGGATACCGGCGCAGCGCAGCAGCCTCCAGTTCACCGAACAGCTGCGCGACCTGCTTGTAGGCCCGGTACTGCAGCAACCTGGCGAACAGTAGATCTCGTACTTCCAGCAGCGCGAGATCCTCGGCGTCCTCGACATCTCCCGACGGCAGCAGCCGGGCTGCCTTCAAGTCGAGCAACGTGGCGGCGACGACGAGAAATTCCGTCGTCTGATCGAGGCCGACCTCGTCGCCGAGGCTCTTGGTGAACGAGATGAAATCGTCGGTGACGGTGTGCAGCGCGACTTCGGTGACGTCGAGCCGATGCTGGCTGATCAACGTCAGCAACAGGTCGAACGGTCCCTCGAAGTTGAGCAGCCGGACCCGGAACCGCGACGGATCTTCGTTCTCCGGAACCTCGATCTGCGTGTCACTCGACGTGGATACCGTCGCTGTCACGGGCCGGACCGGTAGATGACCTCTCGGGCCAACGACTTGTAGGCCAGTGCACCCGAGGACTTCGGCGCCCACGTCGTGATCGGCTCACCCGCGACGGATGTCTCCGGGAACCGCACGGTACGCGTGATGACGGTGTCGTAGACGACGTCGCCGAACACCTCGACGACGCGCGTCATGACCTCACGTGAGTGCAGCGTGCGGGCGTCGAACATCGTCACGACGATGCCTGCGAGCTCGAGCTTGGGATTTAGCCGGTCACGAACCTTCTCGACGGTGTCGTTGAGCAGCGCCAGACCGCGGAGGCTGAAGTACTCGCACTCCATCGGGATGATGACCTCGTCGGCGCACGTCAGTGCGTTGACCGTCAACAATCCGAGGGACGGCTGGCAATCGATCAGCACGTAGTCGTACCGGTCGAGCACGGGATGCAGGACGCGGCCCAGCGTCTGCTCGCGGCCGACCTCGGTGACCAGCTGAATTTCGGCGGCAGACAGATCGATGTTGCTCGGCAGCAGGTCGAGATTCTCGACGCGGGTACGCATCAGCACGTCATCGGCCGAGATCTTCGGTTCCACGAGCAGGTTGTAGACCGTCAGGTCCAGCTCGTGATGCGCGACGCCCAAGCCTGCCGACAGGGCGCCCTGCGGATCGAGATCGACCAGCAGAACACGCCGTCCGTATGCGGCGAGGGAGGCACCGAGATTGATGGTCGACGTCGTCTTGCCGACGCCACCCTTCTGGTTGCACATCGCGATGATCTTGGCCGGTCCATGACTGGCCAGTGGGGTGGGTTCGGGAACTTCGCGGGTCTTGCGACCCGTGGGTCCTAGCTCGTTGGCCGCAGGAATGGTCTCTCTCGTCTCACGGCTCGATTCGGGTCGACGCGTATGGAACAACGCGCCGTCATGGTGTGGTTGGTCGGTGGGCGAGCTGGTCGGCTGCGCCTCGCTGGGCGAGCTGGTCGGCTGCGCCTCGCTGGGCGAGTTGGTCGGCTGCGCCTCGGTGGGCGCAGCAGCGGGAGAAACTTCGGTCGACCGCGGACTCACCTGCGCGGAGTCGCCCAGGGTCGATCCTGAGCCTGACTCGGTCGCTGGCAGTTGCGGTGTCGACACTTCTCCTACGCTCCCCTGTCCGTTGACCTCGGCTCGTCCGGTTGCACGACGACCGTCGGCTAAACGCTACCGTGTGGCTCGTCCACGCCGTCGCGGGACACGCGCAAAACACGCCGGAGCAGTCATCGCGCGCGTGGATGTGCTTCCGCCCACACCTCACGCAGCGTGTTGACGGTGACGAGCGTGTAGATCTGCGTCGTCGTCACGGAGGCATGCCCCAACAACTCCTGTACGACGCGCACATCGGCGCCGCCGTCGAGCAGGTGGGTGGCGAAGGAGTGGCGGAGTGTGTGCGGCGAGACGGGAGTCGCGATACCTGCGCGTTCGGCCGCCGAGTGCAGTACCTGCCACGCGCTCTGCCGCGACAATCGTCCGCCGCGTGCGTTCAGGAACAACGCCGGAGTCGATCGCTTGACCAATCCCGGCCGGCCGCGCACGAGGTACGCGTCGATCGCCTCGATGGCCGGACGTCCGACCGGGACCAGGCGCTGTTTGTCGCCCTTGCCGTGGAGCAACACCGAACGCGACTCGGTGTCGATGTCGTCGACGTCGAGTCCGACGGCTTCCGAAATGCGCGCACCCGTCGAATACAGCAATTCGAGAATTGCCTTGTCCCGCAATCCGCGCGGCGCATCGGGACCTTCGGTCGACGCCGAATCCAGAATGGCAACGACCTGTTCCACCGGGAGGGACTTCGGAAGGCGCCTACTGGGTGCGGGCGGCTTCACCGCACTCGCGACGTCGGTCGTCACGAGTCCTTCGGCCGCTGCGAACTTGTGCAGTCCACGAACGGCGATGAGCGTCCGCGCCGCCGAACTCGCTGCGAGAGCGGGAAATTCGTCACTCCCACGTCGCAGGTCGACGACGAATTCGGCCACGTCCGTTTCGGCGACCTTCGCAAGATCGTCGATGCCGTGGTCGCCGAGAAACGCCTCGTACCGCCGCAGGTCGCGGCGGTACGAGGACAACGTGTTGGCGGCAGCACCGCGTTCGACCTCGAGGTGATCGACGTACGCCCCGATCTGCGCCGGCAGCACGTCGCTACCCGTGTGAGTTCTTCCGACGCTCGAACGTGGTCGGCAGATCCACCCATTCGGCGTCCGCAGGCCGGAGTGTCTTCGAGCCTGCCTTCGCTGCGGCGAGGGCAAGCACACCGGACACGGCCGACGCGTTGACGAACTCGCCCGCCAGGGCCCGCTCGACGGCTTCTTCCCACGGCACGTAAGCGAGTTCGATGTCGGCTTCCTCGTCCCTCGCTTCTGGACGGTCGACCTCGGACAGTCCTTCTGCCAAGAAGATTCGCACACACTCGTCCGTGAAGCCGGGAGATGCCATGACGTCGACGAGTACGGACCACCGTTCGGCGGCGAGTCCCGTTTCCTCGGCGAGTTCGCGCTTGGCCGCATCGACGGGAGGCTCGTTCAGCTCGTCGAGCAGGCCTGCAGGAAGTTCCCAGAGTCGACGCCCGATCGGGTGACGGTACTGCTCGATCATCGCGATCCGGCCCTGATCGTCGAGCGCGACGATCGCGACGGCACCGTGATGTTCGACGACCTCACGCTCGGCGACGCGTCCGCCCGGCATCTGCACCTGATCCACGCGCAGCGCCAGGATCGCGCCTTCGTAGACCGTCGTGGAGCCGGTCGTCTCGAACGCATGCCGTTCGGTCATCCGATGCTCTCGGCGGTAGCACCCGAGACCGGGAATTCGGAGTCTTCGCCCGCAGCGTCCTCACCATGCACGTCGACCGGAAGTCGTTCTGCCGCTTTGTATTTCAGAGCCGCGTCGATCAGCGCCGCGAACAGCGGGTGCGGACGCGTCGGCCGGCTCTTGAGCTCCGGGTGCGCCTGCGTGCCGACGAAGAACGGGTGCTTCGACGCGGGCAGCTCGACGAACTCGACGAGATGACCGTCGGGCGACGTACCACTGAAGACCAAGCCGCTCTTGGAGATTCGATCGCGGTAGGTGTTGTTGACCTCGAAGCGATGGCGGTGACGCTCGGAAACGTCCGTCGAACCGTACGCACCTGCGACGACCGAACCCTTGATCAGCTTTGCCGGGTAGGCGCCGAGGCGCATGGTGCCACCGAGGTCGGCTTCACCGGCGACGGCGTCTTCTTGATCGGCCATCGTCGAGATGACGGGGTACTCGGTATCGGGCTCGAACTCCGCCGAATTGGCGTCGGTGAGGCCGACCGACCGGGCAGCTTCGATGACCATGCACTGCAGGCCGAGGCACAGTCCGAGCAGCGGCACCTTTCGTGTGCGCGCGAACTCGATGGCTCCGAGCTTGCCCTCGATGCCACGAATTCCGAATCCACCGGGAATCAGGACCGCGTCGACGTCACCCAATGCAGCCTGAGCGCCCGCAGGCGTCTGGCACTCGTCGGACGGCACCCACTTGATCTCCACCTTCGACCGGTGCGCGAAACCGCCGGCACGCAGCGCCTCGGTGACCGACAGGTACGCGTCGGGCAGGTCTACGTACTTGCCGACGAGGCCGACCCGCACGGTTTCGCGAGGCTCGTGCACACGCTCGAGCAGACCGCCCCACACCGTCCAGTCGACGTCGCGGAACGGCAGACCCAGCTTGCGGACGACGTAGGCGTCGAGGCCCTCTTTGTGCAGGACCTTCGGGATGTCGTAGATCGACGGCGCGTCGGGCGTCGAGATGCATCCGTCGACGTCGACGTCGCACATCAGGGCGATCTTGTTCTTCAGGCCAGGGGTGACCTCGCGGTCGCACCGCAGGATGAGCGCGTCGGGCTGAATACCGATGCTGCGCAGGGCGGCGACGGAATGCTGCGTCGGCTTGGTCTTCAACTCACCCGACGGGGCGAGGAACGGAACGAGCGACACGTGCAGGAAGAACACGTTCTCGCGGCCGACGTCGTGGCGCACCTGTCGCGCGGCCTCGAGGAACGGCTGCGACTCGATGTCGCCGACGGTGCCACCGATCTCGGTGATGATCACGTCGGGCTGATGCCCCTGCAGATCCGGGCCGTTCATCGCGAGGATTCGGCTCTTGATCTCGTCGGTGATGTGCGGGATGACCTGGACCGTGTCGCCGAGGTACTCGCCGCGGCGTTCTTTCGCGATGACCGCCGAGTACACCTGGCCGGTGGTGACGTTCGCAAATCCGGACAGATCGCGATCGAGGAAGCGCTCGTAATGGCCGACGTCGAGGTCGGTTTCGGCACCGTCCTCGGTGACGAACACCTCACCGTGCTGGAACGGGTTCATGGTGCCCGGATCCACGTTGAGATAAGGATCGAGCTTCTGCATGGTGACGCGAAGTCCGCGTGCTGTCAGTAGCTGGCCGAGGCTCGACGCCGTGAGGCCCTTGCCGAGCGAGGACGCAACGCCCCCGCTGACGAAGATGTGCTTGGTGTCAGATCGCGACTGAAGGCGTGACAATGATGCTCCCGTGACCAATCTGCAGGGCTTGCTCCTGCCAGAGAGCTGGCAAGAGAGGTATTACGTCCATAATGGGCCTGCTACCCACGGGTCTTCACGGTAACACCTGTCGGGTACATACCGCGAACGACGCGCGCGTCGGAGCGGTGCGAATCACCGTGCAGGCGCTCCGACGGTGACGGCCGTCGAGTTGGCTCCCGTGCCGTAGCGGCCCGCCGCGCCGTCCAACTGCTCCTGCAGCGCGAGCGTGGTCGTGATGCGGCCTGCCTCGCGATCGACGTTGTCGACTGTGCTGACGCCCGAGGACAGCGCCGCATCGGCGCGAACGACGGCTACCGCGCCGTTGCCCTCCGCAGCTCCGGTTCGGCCTGCGAGGACCGTCCCTGCTCCCCTGCCGTCGAGTCCGCCGGCGAAGCGGGCAACGATCGCGCCGCGATTGCCGTCGTCCGAACCGGTGTTTCCGCCGGTGACGACGACAGCGAGCTGGGCCGGCGCGACAGCGCCGTTGTCGTACGCGATGAATCCGCCGCTGCGCAGCGTTTCGAGCGCCAAGGACAGCTCCTCGGGCGACGATTGCGGTTCCGCCGTCTGTGCGTTCAGGAGCAGCACCGAACCGAGCAGGTCACCTGCCATGCTGCCCTGATCGACGGCCCCGGTCCGCAGCTGCGTTCCGGCGGGCACGACATTGGTGAGTCTGGTGCGCAGGTCGTCGCCACTCGCGGCGGAGACGAACGAATCCGTCAGCGACACACGTCCGGTGATCGCTGCACCCGCTGCCTCGATGGAGCGGGTGACGCCGTCGACGTCGCCGGGATCGGCGTCCGGCGTCGTGATGACGACGACGCTTCTCTGCGCCAACGCATCCCGAACCACACGCCCCGACACCGCGGCATCGAACCCGTCCGCAGAGTTGAGTTGTTCGCCGAGTTGGTTGTTGGTGCTCTGCAGCGAGTCGACCTGATCTTCGAGCCCCGTCTTGTCGTCCCGGAGACCCGAGACGAGCCCGCTGGACAGCAGGCCGGAGCCGAGTACCACTCCGATCGCGAGAGCGATGAAGATCGCCGCGATCGAAATAGCATGTTGACGCATCGAAATCACGCGAGCAGCCCCTGAACCCAGAGGGCGAAGCTGTTCCACAGGTCGACGGCCCAGTCGAGAACTTCTGTGCCCATGTTCGACACCATCAGCGCGACGATGATCGCGACGAGCGCTGCGAGAACGACCAGCGCGACGGCGCCCCCGGACACACGGCTGCGGTACAGCGTCGCAACGGCTTTCGCGTCGACCAGTTTGGCGCCGACCTTGAGACGCGTCATGAACGCAGCCGGATTGGTGTTGCGTCGACCTCGATCGAAGAACTCGTCGAGGCTCGCCGGGCTGCCGACGGTGACGATCAATGACGCGCCGTGGTGGTCGGCCAGCAGCAGCGCCAGATCGGCGGGAGCACCGGTTGCCGGGAACGTCATCGCCCCGATACCGAGATCCTGAATGCGCTCGAGACCGTTCGCGTGGCCGTCGGAATCCGCGGGAAGTACGACTTCGGCGCCGCACTTGAGCGTTTGCGCCGTGATCTCTTCCGGGTCGCCGACGATGAGGTCGGGCCGGTACCCCGCCTTCATTGCCGTGTCGGCGCCTGCACCGACACCGATGATGATCGGGGCGTACTCCTTGATGAACGGCTTCAAGGCTTTCAGGTCTTCTGCGTGGCCCGGTCCGTCGGCGATGACGACGACGTGACGATCCTGCAGCACGATGTCGATGTCGGGAACGCCCACACCGTCGATGAGCAGCGGGCTCTCGGTTCGGATGAACTCGATCGTGTTGCCCGAGAACGCTTCCAGGTGATCGACCAGACCGGTCTTGGCCTCGATCATCCGGTCCGAGATCTCGGCTTCGCTCTGTTCCTCGCCTTTCGCGAGCCTGCGATCGCCGGTGTAGATGCCGCCCTCGTTCAGGCGAATCTTCGTGCCGTCCTTGATCTTCTTGAAGACCTCGGCGCCCGCCGAATCGATCAGCGTGATCCCGTTGGCGACGATCACCTCCGGTCCGAGATTCGGGTATCGACCCGAGATCGACGGCGACGCGTTGACGACCGCGAGGACGCCCGCTGCGACGAGTGCATCGGCGGTCAGCCGGTCGAGGTCCAACTCGTCGAGCACGACGATGTCCCCGGGGCCTACCCGTTTCAGCAGTTTGGCGGTGTTGCGATCCACCCGGGCGATACCACTGATTCCGGGTAGCGAATCCTGACTTCGTGATAACAGAGCGGGCATCTTCATGGCACCCATGATGACCCCGACGTCACGCACCACGGCGGAGGCGCGCCGAAACAGTTACCACACTGGTCACACGAGTACCAAGCCGTGGATCAGTTCTCTCGGTCCGCTCTGGCCGTCGCCAACAGCTCCTCCGCGTGTGCGCGTCCGGTCTCGGTGTCGTCCAGTCCGGCCAGCATGCGAGCCAGTTCGACGACGCGTTCCGACGACGACAACGACTTCACACCACTGTTAGCAGCACCTTTCTTGGCGTCCGCTTTGTTCACGACGAGATGTGTGTCCGCGAACGCCGCCACCTGCGGAAGGTGGGTGACGACGATGACCTGATGCGTCCGCGCGAGTCTGGCCAGACGACGGCCCACCTCGACGGCAGCCCGGCCACCGACTCCGGCATCGACCTCGTCGAAGACCATCGTGGCGCCCTTGTCCGAGCCCGCGAGCACCACTTCGAGGGCGAGCATCACGCGTGACAGCTCACCGCCGGACGCACTCTTGCTGATCGGCAGAGCCTGAGCACCGTCGTGCGCGGACAATTTGAACTCGACCTCGTCGACGCCACTCTGTCCGGCATGAAGCTCGGTGCCGTCGACGGTCAGGGGCGCGCTGTCGTTCGGTCCCGCCGGCATCGTGCGGAGATCGAGTTGCAGTTTGGCCTTGCCCATTGCGAGTCCGGCGAGTTCCGTACTGACGGCCTTGGCCAGTTTGGCGGCAGCCTTCGCGCGGGCCGCACTGAGTTTGCTTGCTGTAGCGGCGACTTCGGCTGCAGTCTCGTCGACGCGAGCGGACAGTTCGGCCAGCGCGTCCGCGGACACGTCGATCTTTCCGAGGCGTTCGCGTGCGTCGTCGGCCCATGCGATGACGCCGTCGACGTCCGCGGCGTACTTCCGCGTCAAGCCCTTCAACTCGGCCTGACGGTTCAGCAGCGTCTCGAGTGCGCTGGGATCCGACGGCAGGTCGGCCAAATACGAGGTGATGTCGGCTCCGACGTCGGTGACGACGGCCAACGCCTCGTTGAGCCGCGGCACGAGCTCCGTGAGCACAGCGTCGTCGGCGGATTCCAGCCTGCTACGTGCTTCCCCGAGCAGGTGGAGGACGGACAACCCTTCGCCCGCGTCGTCTCCGGACAGTGCCGCACTGGCGTACTCGGCGGATTCGCGCAGCGAGTCGAGGTCGCCGAGGCGTCGGACATCGTTTGCGACGGTGACGTCCTCACCGGGTTCGGGTGCGACGGCGTCGATCTCTTGCAGTCCGAACTGAAGGCGATCGGCCTCCTGCGCCAGTTCGCGGCTGCGTTCGGTGCGGTCGAGGAGTTCCGTGCGAGCAGCGAGCCATGCGGAACGGGCGGAACGGTACTTCTTCAGCGGGCCCGAAACCGCGTCACCAGCGAAGCGGTCCAACGCGCCCAGCTGACGATCCGGTCGGAGCAGTCGCAGCTGATCGTTCTGGCCGTGGACGGTGAGCAGGGAGTCGGTGAAACCCGACAGCACGGACGCGGGCACACTGCGACCGCCGAGATGAGCGCGGGAGCGACCGTCGGCATTGACCGTGCGCAGCGCGATGATGGAATCGTCCTCGTCTCGTTGCGCGCCCGCCGATTCGAGCACCTGCTCGACCTCGTCGACCACCTGCGCCGACGCCGTCTCGGTACTGAATCGGCCCTCGACGACTGCACGATCGGCACCGAGCCGTACTCGACCTGCGTCGGCACGCGCGCCGGACAACAGATGCAGACTGGTGACGACCATCGTCTTACCCGCACCGGTCTCACCGGTCAGAACCGTCAGACCTTCGTGGAACTGGGCACTAGCCGAAGAAATGACACCGAGGCTGTCGATTCGAATCTCTTCGAGCATGGTTACCTCGCTCTCCCCCGCCATCCAGTGATGGGCAATGCGAACTTCGTGACCATTCGATCGGCGAACGGCGCCGAGTCCAGGCGCACCCACTTGATGGGCGACGCGCCCCGCACGACCTCCACGCGCCCGCCCGCAGGCAGTTGCAGTGTTCGACGACCGTCGCAGAACACGACTCCGTCATGGCTTCCGGCGACGGTCTCGACGGCGATGATCGACTCGGGGCTCGTGACGAGCGGCCGGGCGAACAAGGCGTGCGCGTTGCTCGGTATCACCAGAATTGCTTCGAGTTCCGGCCACACCACAGGTCCGCCGGCGGAGAACGCGTAGGCGGTCGATCCGGTCGGCGTCGAGATCAGCACCCCGTCGCATCCGAACGCGGACACCGGACGATCGTCGACTTCCAGGACGACCTCGAGAACACCCAGGCGCGAACCGTTCTCGATACTGGCCTCGTTCAGAGCCCAACCACGGTCCACGACGCGTTCACCCGCCCGAACCACGATGTCGAGCGTCATCCGATCCTCGACGCGATAGTCACCGGTGACGACGCGAGCCAACGCATCCTCGAGATGGTCGGCCTCGGCTTCGGCCAGAAAACCGATGCGCCCGAGGTTGATTCCCAGCACCGGAATGTCCGCGGTCTTCGCCAGTTCGGCGGCGCGGAGGAACGTTCCGTCGCCGCCGAGCACGAGAACCAGTTCGCAACCGACGGCGGCATCGGGTCCGAATTCGACCACTCGGAGTTCGAGTTCGGACTCGAGGGAGTCGTCGCCCTTGTCACGGCCCGACGGCTCGATACGACTGGAATCGACCTCGTCGACGAGCACACGAAGCCGAATGTTGGCCTGCGACAGTACTTTTCCGACCCGACGGACGGTATCGGCGATGTCGGGACGGCCGGGATGCGCGACGAGCAGAATCTCTCGCACGGTGCTTGTCCCTCCCTCGGTTGTCACTGTGGGCCCTCCTCGACGGCACGCTCGACAAGGGCAACGATGTCGCGCTCCGTGTCGTCCGCTTGCTCGACAGTCTGCGATCGTAGCCACAGAAAGTACTCAACGTTGCCCGAGGGACCAGGAAGCGGACTTGCCGTCACGTCTCGAAGTGCCAGACCCAGATCGCGAGCGGTGTTCGCGACGTCGATCACCGACTCCGCACGCAACGCCTGGTCGCGGACGACACCGCCCGAGCCGACGCGATCCTTGCCGACCTCGAACTGCGGCTTCACCATCAGCGCGAGATCGGCCCCGGGAACCACGCACGCGACGAACGCTGGTAGCACCAGCTTCAACGAGATGAACGACAGATCGGCGACGACGACCTCGACCCGTCCCCCGATGGTGTCGGCGTCGATCGACCGCACGTTGGTGCGATCGACGACCGTCACACGGTCGTCGGACTGCAGCCGCCACACCAATTGCCCGTATCCGACGTCGACCGCGACAACCTCGGCAGCATCCTTGCTCAGCAGAACGTCGGTGAACCCGCCGGTGGACGCACCCGCGTCGAGGCAGCGTTTGCCCGCAACCGAGAACCCGTTCTGCTCGAACACCTCGAGCGCGCCGAAGAGCTTGTGAGCACCGCGAGAGGCCCAGTTGACTTCGTTGTCCTCGGCGGACACCACGAGTGGAGTACCTGCCTCGACGGCAGTCGCCGGCTTCGTGGCCACCGTGCCTGCGATCTTGACTCGGCCTGCGTCGATCAGCTCTACGGCGTGTTCGCGTGACCGAGCCATCCCTCGACGCACGAGTTCGGCGTCGACACGTGCGCGTCGGGCCACGTCAGCTCTTGTCCACGGACGACAGCGCCTGCACGAGAACGTCGTGCGCGCATTCGAGGATCTGCGCCTGAACCTTCAGATCCATCGGAGGTGCGTCACGATCCGGAAGCCGGTCCAGTAGCTGGTCGACCTCGGCTGCGACGGCACCGGGTTCGACCACGGGCGTGCTGACATCGTGCGGACGATGCTGACCTGGGAGTGGAATGGACGTGCTCATCGCCCACAACGCTATCCGATCGGGCCGACAGATGTTCCAGCGCAGTACCGCGACGCGGGACGACGGGTCACGCCTCGAGTAGCGCGCGGAGCTCGTCCAATCCCGAGCCGACGACCTCGACCCTGTCCCAGTCTGTTGCCGACCACCCGACGGACGCGGCCGTGAGCAATCCGTCCAGGTTGTTCACCGCAGTGGTTCCGTCGTGCGAGACCGTCAGGACTCCGGCGCCGACGGATGCCGACCATCCCGGTTTCACGCCCACGGACGACGCTTCGGCAGGCTGGTTCAGCACGTCCAGGTCGAAGCCGATATGGGTGGGCCGCTCGGATTCGACCGCGCGAAGTGCGTCGACCGCGCTGCTGACGCCGGTGAGCACCAGTAGGGACGGGATCCCGGTCGCATGGGCGCCCGCGATGTCGGTGTCGAGGCGGTCACCGACGACCAGGGGCGACGACGCCGAACTCAGGCGGATCGCGTCGCGCATGATGGGCGACGCCGGCTTGCCTGCGACCTCCGGTTCGGCACCCGTAGCGGTCCGCACGACCGCCACCATCGATCCGTTCCCGGGTGCGAATCCCCGTTCGGTGGGGAGCGTCGCATCCATGTTCGTCGCTACCCACAGGGCGCCGGACTGAATGGCGAACACCGCCTCGGCCAACGCCTTCCAGCCGGTGTCGACGTTGTGACCCTGAACGACGGCTACAGGCGACTGATCGGCCGACCGCACCGGCGTCAGACCGACGGTGGAGATCTCGTCGGCCAGTGCCTCGGTACCGACCACCATGACGGCATCTCCGGGAGTCAGCTTCTCGGCCAACATCCGCGCCGCGACCTGGGCACTGGTGACGACGAAATCCTCGGACGTGTCGAATCCGAGCGCGCGAAGGTGCTCGGCCACGTGCTTCGGTGAGCGACTTGCGTTGTTGGTGACGAAGTAGCGCTTCTCGGTTCCACCGCGCAACGCGTCGGCGGCTCCGACGACGGGCTTGTCGCCCTGATAGACGGTCCCGTCCAGGTCGAGAAGTAGGACGTCGTGCGCCGATCGCAGAGTCGTCACTGACCGTCACCCGACAGTTCTTCGACGCGCTCCTCGGCGTCCGTTTCCCCGTCGACATCCGCAGCCGCCGCGTTGAGGAACCACTTCACGCCCTCTTGCACACGGCCGGCAGCGACCAACGCATCGGCATAGACGTAGAACAGCCGCGCAGCGGCCGTCCCCGACCGGGATGCGTCGAGGTCCGGCGTCTGCAGCGTGACGACGGCCTGGTCGTACTGGTTCAGGTCCATACGAGCCCCCGCGACGACGATGCGGAGTTCCGACGCCTCGTCGCCCGTCAGCGCACGTGCTTCGTCACTACGCCCGAGTTCGATCGCGCGCTCGGGCCTGCCGAGCCCACGCTCACAATCCGCCATGACTGCGAGGTGCCCCGGCCCGCCGGCCATGCGGCGAGCAGCGCGCAGTTCCGACAGCGCTTCCGCCCATTCGCCCGCGTGGTACGCGGTGATGCCGGCAGTCTCACGTACGACGGCAATCCGTCCCGCGCGCTGACGAGCGGCGCGTGCATGCTGCAACGCGAGCTGCGGATCATCGTCGACCAGGCGGCTTGCCATCACGAGGTGGCGCGCCACGGCCGACGCGTTGTTCTTGTCCAGGCTCAGCAGATCGCGACGGACAGCCGGATCCAGCTCGCCGGGCTCGACCTCGTCGGGGAGATCGGGTTCGTCGGGACGGGGAGGGCGCCGATCGGCGGGCCCGCGCGCACCTCCGCGTCGATCGCCTGCAAATCCGCCTTCGCCTCCGCGGCGACGAGGGGGCCCGTCGTTCCGACGGGCGTCGGGACGCCCGCGTCCATCGCCGCGAGGAGCATCGGAGCGCCCTGTGCCTTCAGCTCGACGAGAATCCCCGGAACGATTTCCTTCGCCCGAACGACCGCCGCTCGACCGGCCTCCGGTTCCGCCGCGTGGGTCCTGAGAACGGGAGGATCCGTTGCCGCGGAAGGAGCGGCGTTCGTTGCTGTCTTCCGGCACAGCAGTTCCTTTCGATCGAGCGGGTCGCTACCCATGAAATCAGACAGGCAGTAAGAAACGAAAAAAGGGGACCCAGTGGCTGGGTCCCCTTTTTCGAAAGATGCACGGCGGTGTCCTACTCTCCCACACCCTGTCGGGTGCAGTACCATCGGCGCTGGAGGGCTTAGCTTCCGGGTTCGGAATGGGACCGGGCGTTTCCCCTCCGCTATGGCCGCCGTAACTCTGTGA